>NZ_NRDQ01000009.1 GCF_002878455.1 Janthinobacterium sp. AD80 | reverse complement strand
GGTTCCAGGCGCGCGCGTGTTCCGGGTCGAGCGCGCGCCACTGCGCGCTGGCGGCCAGGTCATCCGGCGTGGCCTGGCCCGACTGCTCCAGCAGATACCATTCGACGGCCTGGCGCGCCACGCTACGCGACAGCGGGGGAGATGGAGGAGGGGATGGCGCAGCGGCGGCGCTCATGCCAGCAGATCCGGCGCCAGCAGCACGCATTCGGTCAGCGCCTCGGCCATGTAGCGCTTCACCGAGCGCTCGCCGATGCCCAGCTGCGCGGCGATGTCGGCGTAGGCATGGCCTTCGATCTGCGCCAGGATGAAGACGGCGCGCACTTTCGGTTTCAGGCCGTCGAGCATGGCGTCCACGGCCTGCAGCGCCTGCAGGATTTCGGCGCGCTGTTCGGCGGACGGCTGGTGCCGCTGCGGCAGGGCGGCCAGCGCCTCGGCCCAGGCCCGTTCCAGCGACTGGCGCCGCAAATGGTTGATCAGCAGGTGCTTGGCGACGGTGGCCAGGTAGGCCTTGGGCGCGCGCAGGGCCGGCGTCTGCGGCTGCGCGGGCGCGCCTTGCAGCAGGCGCGTGAAGGTGTCCTGCATCAGGTCGGCCGCCTCGGCTGCATTGCCCAGGCGCCGCTGCAACCAGTGCGCCAGCCAGCCGTGGTGCGCACGGTAGTGGCTTTCCAGCTGCGTCGGCAGCAAGGGAGTGGGCGCGAACGGACTGCCTGGCATGGTGGGGAAGCCTTAATGCAAATAAGAATTATTCTCATTTTAGCGCGATGGGCACGCCGGCGCAATGCGTTGTTGCTGGGCCGCCACGCGCTAGCCGCCACGCGCTTGTCGCCACGCGCTGGCTGCCACGCGGGTGGCGGCACAGCATAAACGCTACAGCACGGCCAGCGCGATGGCGGCCAGCACGGCCGCGCCGCCGATGCCGCGCGCCAGGCGCATGGCCTGGTGCGGCGCATAGGGCAGCAGCCAGATCAGCAGCAAGCCGCAGCCCGTCAGGCTGCCGACCCAGTACACCAGGCCATAGCCGCCGCCGGCGATGTGCATGGCCCAGGCCAGGCCCGCCGCCAGCGCCAGCCACCCCGTCCACTGCAGGCGGCGGCGCAGGGGTGCGGGCGGTTCGGCGCCGCGTCCGTGCAAGTCGGCGTAATGGCGGTCCATGGCCAGGCACAGCGCAGACAGGCCCGTATAGCACAGGGCAAAGACGAGGAAGTTCGCAAGCAGTTCCATCACGCGGCCTCCATCGTTTGCGCCGGTTTCATCGGTGCCGCCTTGGTGGCCTTCAGCGGCAGCGGTTTCAATTTGAACGCTGCATATGCCAGGCCCAGTCCCAGCACCAGCACCACCAGGTCGAAGGCGGCCACAGATACGGGACCGCGGCCGAGGAACAAGGTCACGCCCAGGTGCGATTCGGTGGTGAAGACATTCAGCACGGGCAGCGATGCCAGCAGGAAGGCGCCGACGGCCAGCTGCATGCGCCACATGGTGCGCGATGGACGCAGCTGGGCGATGATGGCGGCCAGGGCCCAGGCGCCGAAGAAGCAGGCGATTTCCTCTTTTGGCCGGTCTTCCATCGTCACCGACAGCAGGCGGTTGGCCCAGAAATACGCGCCGAAGGCGATCGGGATGCCGGCGATGGCACCGATGTTGAGCGCTTCCACCAGGCGCAGGCCGAAGCTGGGCCGCTTGCCGGCGGCCAGCGCCTTGGCTTGCTTCTGGCGCGTCTTGACGGCCCACAGCAAGGCGCCCGTGGCCACCATGGCGCAGCCGGCCAGGCCGGAGAGGAAGAACAGGGCGCGCAGCAGCGGGCCGCCGAAATGCGCGACGTGCAATCCCACCATCACGCCTTGCGTGGCGGCCGCACCGGGCTGCGTGTCGCCATCGGCTGACAACAGCTTGCCGGACACGCCATCGAATTCCATCGACGGCTGCTTCGAGGACATGGCGCGCCCACCGGCGCGCGTCAGCGAGATGGTGGCGTTGGCGTCGCCCGGATGGTTGACGGAAATGCGCTCGACCTTGCCGCCGCCCCAGTGCTGTTCCGCCTGGCGCACGAGGGGCGCCAGCGGCGTCAGCGGCGCGGCCACGCCGGCCGGCTTGCTGTCGCCCGAGCGGCCCGGGAAGGCTTCGGCGAAGAAGGCATCCTGGTCGCCCTTGTAGGCGGCCGTGGCGCCGGACGGCATGTACAGGAACATCAACGTGACCAGGCCCGTGTAGGTAATCATGATGTGGTAGGGCAGGGCCAGCACGGCCGTCACGTTATGCGCGTCCAGCCACGAGCGCTGGCCCTTCTTCGGCCGGAAGGTAAACAGGTCCTTGAAGATGCGCTTGTGCGTGACGATGCCGCTGATGATGGAGACGAACATGAACATGGCGCAGAAGCCCACGATCCAGCGGCCCCAGATGGCCGACATGTAGTGCAGGTCGAAGTGCAGGCGGTAGAGGAATTCGCCGCCCCGCGTCTCGCGCGGCTTGGACAGCACTTCGCCCGTGGCCGGGTCGGCTTTTTCGCTGTGAAAATTGCCGCGCCGTCCGCGCTTCTTTTCACCGGGTTTCGACGGCTTGCTCCAGCCCAGCTGCGTGGCGGGGCTGCGTTCGCCGGGCAGGCTGATGAACCAGCGCGTGGCGCCTTCGGCCCGCTCTTGCATCGCCTGTTGCGCCACCCTGGCCGCTTCTTCCGTCGTCACCTTGCTGGCGGCGGCGCCGTGCAGTTCGGGCTGCATCCACAGGGTGATTTCATTGCGGTAGTAGCTGGCCGTGCCGGCGCAAAACACCAGCAGCAGGATCCAGCAGACGAGCAGGCCGGACCAGGTGTGCAGCCATGCCATCGACTGGCGAAAACCTTCTTTCATGCTAGACTCCAGGATAAGGCGTCCATCCATTGCAGGATGGCGGCGATGATGGCGGCCGGGATCAGCAGGCCCAGCCAGGCGCGCAGGGCGCTGCCGGTGGCGAAGACCCACATCACGGCGCAGGTGTAGATGGCAAACGACAGCAGGGTAGCCGTCATGACGGCTTCGGAACGGGCCATGGGGAGGCTCACCGACAGCAGCATGGTGACCAGCGCGGCCAGCACGTAGCCGCCGACGATGGCGGCCACGCTGCGCGAGGCCACGCCGAACCGGTACACGGCGCCGGCGGAGAGCCGCAGGCGCGGCATTTTAGTGATGGCTGGCGCTTGCATGGTCAGTCGTGATCCTTGCTGGGTGGCAGGGCCGGACCGGCAGGCAGCGGCGCCACGCCTTGCGGCTGCACCAGGCTCAGGGTGGTCACATACATGGCCTTGTCATAGGCGACGCCTTCGTGCTGGCCGGCCTGCTTGTCCGTGTGCTGCACTTCCAGCACATAGGTACCCTGCCATGGCAGCGGGAAGCTGACCAGGCCTTGCGCGTCGCTCCAGGCTTCCTTGCCCCAGCCCGACTGCACCACGGCGTTGACCTTGGCTTGCGCCAGCGGCTTGCCCTGGTAGCTGACCTGGAACTGGCCTGCCGTGCCGGTCGGCACCAGGTCCAGGGTCAGCGCGGCGGCCTGCGCCTTGCCGTCGGCGACCAGGCGCGCGGCGGGGATCCACACGGTGCGCGTGGCCTTGCCATCCTTTTTCTCTTCCCATGACGGATAGTGGCGCTCCTCGGCGATGATGCTTTCGCCGGCCGCCACCTTGCCGTTCAGGACAAAGGCGCCGGCCGTCTTGCTGGCCTGCAGGGGCTTGCTGCCGGACGGCGAGATCCACGTCACGTTCCTGATGCTGAACTTGTCCAGCAGGCCGGGCGACGCTTCGCGCAGGTTGTCGCCGAATTCGCCGAAGTAGACGCTGGCCGACTTGCCGTCCTGCTGCAGCCAGATCTGGTGCGCGCTGGCCGTGCCGGCCGCGAAGACGCCGGCCAGCAATGCGGCGGAGAGGGCGCCGCGGCGGGCGATGGTAGCGATGTGCATGGTGTATCCCTTATCTTTTTATAGGAAATGGTAAAAACGGCCGCGTCCCGGAGAACGCGGCCGGCATGGTGCATCAGTACTGGTAGCGCAGGTTCAGTGCCACGTTGCGCGGTTCGCCGTAATAGCCGCCGTTATAGAAGCCCACGCGGCGGAAATACGTCTTGTCGAACAGGTTGTTGACGTTCAAGGTGGCGGCCAGCTTGGGCGTGATCTGGTAGCGCGCCATCAGGTTGGCCAGCACATAGCTGCCCTGGCTGACGCGTATCTTCGTCTTGTTCGGCAGGGTGGCCGTCGTGTAGATCTCGTTCTGCCAGTTCACGCCGCCACCGATGGTGATGTTCTGCAGTGCGCCCGGCAGGCGGTAGGTGGTCGAGGCGCGCAGCATGTTGGTCGGCTGGATGGTGTTGGTCACCACGCCCTTGCCCGTCTTCGATTTGCTGTGCGTGTAGCCGGCGAACAGCTGCCAGCCGCTCAGGGGGCTGCCCGACACTTCCGCTTCGTAGCCGCGGCTTTTCGTGCCCTTGCCGGTCGAGACATACGGACGGCTGCCATCGGGCAGCACGAAAGTCAGCGGCACCGACTTGTCTTCCTCGCCCAGGTTGTCCTGCCTGGCCTCATACACGGCAAACGAGGCATTCAGGGCCTCGTCGAAGAATGCGCTTTTCACGCCCGCTTCCACGTTGCTGCCCGTGATCGGGTCGAGGAAGGCGTTGTTCTTGTCCTTCAGGTTTTGCGGCTTGAACAGGTCCGTATAGCTGGCGTACAGCGAGGTGCTCTTGCTCACGTCGAGCACCACGCCCGCGTACGGCGTGACGACATCGTCCGTCTTGTAGGCCGAGCTGCGCTTGACGAAATTGCCCTTGGCGTCGTAGCGGTCGTTATACGTTTCCCACTTCGAGACGCGCGCGCCGGCCAGCACCTTGAGGTTGTCCATGACGTTGATGCGCGTGGCGATGAAGGCGCCCGACTGTTTTGTCGTGGCGACGTCGCGCGCGCCCGTGCGCGTCAGTACCGGCTCGGGCACGTCGCCCGTCCAGTTGCGGAAGTCGGGGATGCGGGTGGCGTAGGGCAGCGGATCGGGCAGCAGGGTTTCATTCGTCGTGCCCGTGCGCTTCCAGCCATTCACGCCCAGCACCAGGTCGTGCTGGCGGCCGAACAGGGAAAAGGCGCCGTTGGCCGACAGGTCGAAGTTGTCCTGTTTTTCATCGTAGGGGAAGGCGCCGCTCCACACTTCCAGGCCGCTGCCGTCGCGCTTCGGATAGCCGCTGCCGCCGTAGAACAGCTTGCCGTTCGAGGAGCTGTCCAGGCGGCCATACGCGGCCTTGATCTTCCAGTCGTTGGCGAAGCGGTGTTCGAGGTAGACATATTTATTTTCGAATGCGCGCTCCCAGCTGCTCCACTTGGCCGCCATGTTGAACGAGCGGGGCATGTTGGCCGGCGTGCCGTCCGAGAAGAACAGGGGCGTGGTGCCCCAGCTCGTGCCCTTCGGCGTGTTTTTCTGGTAGTCGATGCCGGCCGTCAGCAGCGTGTCCGGCGTCAGGTCCGCCTCGACGATGACGGCGCCCACCAGCTTGCGTTCCTTGTACAGGTCCATGTAGGAGTGGCGGTTCTGGCCCGCCACGACGACTCTTCCGCGGATGCTGCCGTCGGCATTCAATGGCGCGCTGATGTCGCCTTCGAGGCGGACCTTGCTCCAGGAGCCCACCGTCATGCCGGCCGAGGCGGCCAATTCCTTGCCCGGACGCTTGTGCAGCATGTTAATGGTGGCCGACGGGTCGCCATTGCCGCTGACCAGGCCCGTGGCGCCGCGCACGATTTCGATGCGGTCATAGATGGCCGTGTCGAACAGCGCATTGCTGCCCGAATTGACGGCCACGCCATCGATCTGATAATTGCCGATGGAAAAGCCGCGCGCGGAAAAATTCGTCCGTTCGCTGTCGTTTTCCTGCACCGTCACGCCCGTCGACTGCACCAGTACCTCTGCCAGGCTGTTCAGGCCCATGTCATCCATGCGCTGGCGCGTGACGACGGAAATCGATTGCGGCGTTTCGCGGATGGACAGGCCCATGCGCGTGGCCGTGGCCATCTGCTTGGTGGTGTAGGACCCCGTGTTTTCCGTCGATGCCTTGTCTTGCTGTCCCAGTACCTTGATTTCGCTCAAGGTTGCTTCGTCTGGCGTGGCGGGCGCATCGGCTGCCCAGGCCGCGCCTGCGCCCAGCATCAGCGTCAGCAGGGCGGAATGCACGGCCAGTGCCAGCGGACGCAGGGCAAGCTGGGAAACGGGTGGGGAAAACGGGCCGGCAACCATGCCGGTCCGCGAATGTACTCGCGCCATGAAAGATCCTTCTTCTCGTTTGCCTGCCGTCGTGCGGCTGGCGTTTTTGATATGGGAGGCTTGCTTGGCGGTAGGGCCTGGCTGGCGCAGCGTGTCATCCAGCCGCGCACCTCCCATGCCAGTCTGGCGACGCACCGGCGATGGCGGCAGGCGTGAGAGGTTTAGTGCAGACCTCGTCGAGGTCCAAATGTGAATGAGAACTATTCTTATTATAATGTCAGCTTGTGAGACATGCAAGAGTAGGCTGTTGCAATTAGGCAGCAAGCAAGCGCGGCTACCGCAGGGCAGGCGGTTGCCGCGTCAGCAGAAGTTCAGCAGTTCCTGCCACTGCGCGCGGGCACTGCCTCCCGTGCGGGCATGCGCAGCCAGGCAGGTGGCGATGCGGCGCAAAGCTTGCTGACGCACCCTCGCAAGCGTACGACGCTTTGCCGCTGGCCCCGCATGCGTTAACATGCATTATTAATATGGAGGCAATATGGCTATTCAAATCATCAACACGGCGCCGGTCGCCGGCCAGCAGCCTGGCACCTCGGGCTTGCGCAAGAAGGTCGGCGTGTTCAGCGCGCCGCAATACCTGGAAAATTTCGTGCAGAGCGTTTTTGACACGCTGGGCGACTGCCGTGGCCAGACGCTGGTGCTGGGCGGCGATGGCCGCTATTACAACCGCACGGCGATCCAGACGGTGCTGCGCATGGCGGCCGCGCACGGCTATGCGCGCGTGCTGCTGGGGCAGGGCGGCATCCTGTCGACGCCCGCCGTCAGCTGCGTGATCCGCAAGCACGGCGCCAGCGGCGGCATCATCCTGTCGGCCAGCCACAACCCGGGCGGACCCGATGGCGATTTCGGCATCAAGTACAACATCGCCAATGGCGGCCCGGCACCGGAAAAGGTCACGGAAGCCATGTTTGCGCGCACGCAGAGCATCAGCGAATACCGCATCAGCGACGCGGCCGACATCGACCTCGATGCCTTGGGCACCGTGCGCATCGAGCAGATGCAAGTCGACGTGATCGATCCGGTGCTTGATTACGCGGAACTGATGCAGCAGCTGTTCGACTTCGACGCCATCCGCGCCCTGTTCGCGGGCGGCCTGCGCATCTGCTTTGACGGCATGCACGCCGTCTCCGGCCCGTACGCCACGGCCATCCTGGAAGGCATGCTGGGCGCGCCCAAGGGCAGCGTCATCAACGGCGTGCCGCTGGAAGACTTCGGCGGCGGCCATCCGGACCCGAACCCCGTCAACGCGCACCAGCTGATCGCCATCATGGCCGGCGACGATGGCGTGAATGAGGCGCCGGACTTCGGCGCCGCTTCCGATGGCGATGGCGACCGCAACATGATCGTCGGCCGGCGCTTCGACGTCACGCCCTCGGACAGCCTGGCCATCCTGGCCGCCAACGCCACGGTGGCGCCGGGATACCGCGCCGGCTTGACAGGCATCGCCCGCTCCATGCCGACGTCGGGCGCGGCCGACCGGGTCGCCAGCGCGCTGGGCATCCCGTGCTTCGAGACGCCGACGGGCTGGAAGTTCTTCGGCAACCTGCTCGACGCCGGCATGGCCACCCTGTGCGGCGAGGAAAGCTACGGCACGGGCTCGAACCACGTGCGTGAAAAAGATGGGGTGTGGGCGGTGCTGTTCTGGCTCAACCTGCTGGCGGCAAAAAAGCAATCGGTGGAAGAGATCGTGCGCGCGCACTGGGCCACGTATGGCCGCAACTACTATTCGCGCCACGACTACGAGGACATCGACAGCGCCAGCGCGCAGCAGCTGATGGCGGCCGTGCGCGCGCGGCTGGCATCCTTGCCTGGCCAGCAGTTCGACGGCTACACGGTGGCGCTGGCCGACGACTTCAGTTATACCGACCCGGTCGACGGTTCGGTGGCCACGCAGCAGGGTATCCGCATCATCATGACGGATGGTTCGCGCATCGTGCTGCGCCTGTCCGGCACGGGCACGCAGGGCGCCACCCTGCGCCTGTACCTGGAACGCTACGAGGCCGATACGGCGCAGCACGACATCCCGACGCAGCAAGCGCTGGGGGGGCTGATCGCGGTGGCGCAGCAGGTCGCGCAGATCCGCGAGCGCACGGGGCGCGATGCGCCCACGGTGACGACGTAAAAAAGTAGGACGCGCAGGTCGGATTAGCGTGGCATCGCCACGCGTAATCCGACGACATTGTCAGCAGCGTTGTCGGATTACGCCCTGCGGGCTACTCCGACCTACTTGTATGATTACGCCTTGCCCGGCACCACCGCCTGGCGGTAGTTGTCCACCATCTTGTAGCGCTTCGCATACAGGCCGAAAGCCAGCATGGCGACGGCGGCGAAGGCGGCAAAGAAGAACATCTGGAAGGCCGTCACGCTGATGCCGCTTTCGGCGATCTTGCCGATCACGCCTTCGTTCATGACGCTGCGGTTGACGATCAGTACCCACAGGTTGCCGACGGTGGTCGACAGGTTCCAGAAGCTCATGATGGCGCCCTTCATCGAGACGGGCGCCTGGCTGTAGGCAAACTCCAGGCCTGTCGCCGAGACCAGCACTTCGCCGAACGTCAGCAGGGCATACGGCAGGATCTGCCACATGATGGAGACGGCGCTGCCGCTGTCGAGGGCCAGTTGCAGCAAGCCGATGACGATCCAGGCCAGCGAGGAGAAACCGATGCCGGCCGTCATGCGGCGCAGGGCCGTCGCTTCCCAGCCGAAGCGGTTCAGCATCGGGTACAGCACCAGGTTGTTGAACGGGATCAGGAGCATCACCAGCATCGGGTTCAGCGCCTGCATCTGCGCCGGCAGGAACCAGCTTGGTTTTTCCATGGTGTTGGCCTGCACGATCCAGGTCGAGGCCTTCTGGTCGAACAGCGAGAAGAACGGCGTGACGAGGGCGAAGATGACGAGGATGCGCAGCACGGCGCGCACGCCTTCGACGGCTTCGTCAGGGTGGATGCCGCGTGCGCGTTCCAGCTGCATGGCCGTGCCGATGCTGCCGAAGGCCAGCAGCAAGACCAGCGCGGTACACGCGGAAATCACGAAGCCCCATTCAGGAATGCTGTAGAACGCATACAGGGCGCCGATCACGCCGACGTAGGCCACGTACAGGCCGGGACGCGAACCGCCGTCGACGCGCGCCAGCAGGGCGGTGCGGGCCACGCGGGTGAACGAATCGGGGTTCGGCGGCGCTGGCGGCACGTGCACGTATTTCTTGGCGCCCATCCAGAACACGATGGTGGCGGCCAGCATCATCAGGCCGGGGATGCCGAAGGCGATCGACGGGCCATACTTTTTCAGGAACAGCGGCATCAGCAGCGACGCGAAGAAGGAGCCAAAGTTGATGATCCAGTAGAACAGATCGAAGACCAGCTTGGCCTTGTGCTTGTTGGTCTGGTCGAACTGGTCGCCTACAAACGAGGCCACCAGCGGCTTGATGCCCCCCGAGCCGAAGGCGATCAGGAACAGGCCGAAATAGAAGCCGTTGACGCTGCTTTCAAAGATGGCCAGGCAGGCATGGCCGGCGCAATACACGAGGCTGAGCCAGAAGATGGTGTTGTACTTGCCAAAGAAGCGGTCGGCCAGCCAGCCGCCCAGCAGGGGGAAGAAATACACGCCGATGACGAAGGTGTGGAAGACGTGCTTGGCTTCGCCCGTGCGCTGGTCGATCGGGATCATCAGCAGCAAGGTGCTGATGAGGAATGGCGTCAGGATGTTGCGCATGCCATAAAAGCTGAAGCGTTCGCAGCCCTCGTTGGCGATGATGTACGGAATTTGCCGCGGCATTTTGCCCGTGGCGGTGTGTGTCTCGGCCGATGACATTGGCTCTCCCCAAGTATTTTTTGTAAGCCGCGATGCTAAGGCCTGTTGCGCTTGCTTGCAACAGAAAAAACGGCATCTTGGTTATTTCGCAAGGATTTGTAAGGTATTGATTTTCATAAAGACATTATTTTTGGCATCTGCGACGCCCGCTTGCGCGGGACGGGGCAGCAAGAATTGCATCTGCAGCATGTCCAGCCGCGCCTGTTCGCTGGCCAGCGTGAAGCCGCAGCGCAGGTAGAGCTTGAGCGCCGCGTGGTTGTCGTGCGCCACGGCCAGGCGCAGCAGGGCCAGTTCAGGAACGGCGCAGGCGTGTGTGATGGCGGCCTGTACCAGTTGCCGCCCGGTACCCTGGCCGCGTGCCGGCGGCGCCACATAGATGCCCCACAGGCTGGCCTTGTCGTGCAGCACGGCGATCGGCTCGCGGCGCAGGCCGGCAATGGCGAGCAACTGCGGTCCCGCGAATGCGCCGAACATTATTTGGTGTGGCGTCGTGCGCAAGCGCTCGGCGATCTGCGCCAGCGGCACGGCGCTTTCCGCCGCATGCGTGGTGCAGAAGGCGGCCGGCAATTCGGCGATGCCCTGCAGGCGCAGCGCGCGGTAGGCGCAAGCGTCGTCAGGGGTGAGGGGGCGGACGGTGGTGGCTGGCATGCCGCCGAGTATCGGGCTTTGATGGCGGAAAGTAAACCTTGCGCTGCGGCGGGGGCTTGGGGGCATGCCTGGTGCCGGATGGGCGCATGCATGGCGCCGCGGCGGGCGCCAGCGCGAGGGGCGTTACTGGGTGGCGATGCGCTGCATGGGCGCGCTGTCCTTGCGCCATTGTTCCAGGCTCAGCAAGTCGCCGCTGACGCTATCGTCGACGAGGATGCGCTTGCCATCGGGCGAGACGACGAAACTTTCCCAGCGGTGGGCCGCTTCCGGCGTGCTTTCAAAAAAGCTCAGCTGATAGTAGGCGGTGCCATCGACGAGGCGCGTCTCGGGCGCCGTTTCCATCACGGCGCCATGCGCGCGGCCGCCCGAGGCTTTTTCGATGTGCGCCGACCAGGCCTTGATTTCCGGCAAAGCCATCAGCGCATCGATGGCGCGCGCACTGTGCTCCGCGGCGGGCGCGCCGCTGCTGGCGGCCGGCGCCTTGCCGTCCTGCGGCGTGGACTGCTGCAGGTAAAAAGCGCCGAGTCCGGCGGCCAGCAAGCCGGCCAGGATGCCGGCGATGATGGCGGTTTTGGAAGAAGAGGCGCGTGGCGGCATGGTGGCGTGATGACGGGATAAGGGTGGATGATGGCGGCCATGCTAAAGCAAAACGGGCAGGCGGGCAATCGCCGGCCCTGCCAACGGGCTGACAACGGGCCTGGCAGACGGGTTTGCCAAACGGGTTTGCCAAACGGGTTTGTCAAACGGGCTTGCCAAATCCCTGGGCGAAAAAAAAGCCACCTTCCGTAGAAGATGGCTTTCGGGGCTGCCGGGAAGGCGCTGGCAGCTTTTGGCCTGTCAGCTGCCCCCCGGCGTAGGCGGCTGCGCGCGCCGTCGCCTGCGCGCGTGGCCGCCGGACTTACATCATGCCGTCCATGCCGCCCATGCCGCCCATACCACCCATGCCGCCGCCCATGCCGCCGCCTGCCTTGTCGTCAGCGATTTCGCAGACCATGCAGTCGGTCGTCAGCATCAGCGAAGCGATCGAAGCGGCGTTTTGCAGCGCCGAACGGGTCACTTTGGCTGGGTCCAGGACGCCCATTTCAACCATGTCGCCATACGTGCCGTTGGCAGCGTTGTAGCCGTAGTTGCCCGTGCCAGCCAATACGGCTGCCACGACGACCGAAGCTTCTTCGCCAGCGTTTTGCACGATCATGCGCAGTGGCTCTTCCATTGCGCGCAGGACGATCTTGATACCAGCGTCTTGATCAGGATTGTCGCCCTTGACCGTGATGTTGGCGCGTGCGCGCAGCAGGGCTACGCCGCCGCCTGGCACGATGCCTTCTTCCACGGCAGCGCGGGTCGCGTGCAGTGCATCTTCAACGCGGGCTTTTTTCTCTTTCATTTCGACTTCGGTGGCTGCGCCAACCTTGATCACGGCAACGCCGCCAGCCAGTTTGGCGACGCGCTCTTGCAGTTTTTCACGGTCGTAGTCCGAGGTCGCTTCTTCGATCTGTACACGCACTTGTTTCACGCGTGCTTCGATCGAGGCAGCTTCGCCGGCGCCATCGATGACGATGGTGTTTTCCTTGCCCACTTCGATGCGCTTCGCTTGGCCCAGTTCGGCCAGGGTCACTTTTTCCAGGGTCAGGCCGACTTCTTCAGCGATCACTTGGCCGCCGGTCAGGACAGCGATGTCTTCCAGCATGGCTTTGCGGCGGTCGCCGAAGCCAGGTGCTTTCACTGCGCAGGTTTTCAGGATGCCGCGGATGTTGTTCACAACCAGGGTGGCCAGCGCTTCGCCTTCGATGTCTTCCGCGATGATCAGCAGTGGACGGCCAGCTTTGGCGACTTGTTCCAGTACCGGCAGCAGGTCACGGATGTTCGAGATTTTCTTGTCGCACAGCAGGACGAACGGGCTGTCCAGTACGGCAACTTGTTTCTCTGGGTTGTTGATGAAGTATGGCGACAGGTAGCCGCGGTCGAACTGCATGCCTTCAACGATGTCCAGCTCGTCGTTCAGCGACTTGCCGTCTTCCACGGTGATGACGCCTTCTTTGCCGACTTTTTCCATCGCTTCAGCGATACGCTCGCCGATCGAGTAGTCCGAGTTCGCCGAGATCGCGCCAACTTGGGCGATTTCTTTGGTGGTGGTGCAAGGACGGGCGATTTTCGCCAGTTCTTCGACGGTCGCGGCAACCGCTTTGTCGATACCGCGCTTCAGGTCCATCGGGTTCATGCCGGCGGCAACGAACTTCATGCCTTCGCGCACGATGGCTTGGGCCAGCACGGTTGCGGTGGTGGTGCCGTCGCCGGCGTTGTCGCTGGTGCGGGAAGCAACTTCCTTGACCATTTGCGCGCCCATGTTCATGAGCTTGTCTTTGAGTTCAACTTCTTTGGCTACCGAGACACCATCCTTGGTGACGGTAGGGGCGCCGAACGAGCGCTCCAGGACCACGTTGCGGCCTTTCGGGCCCAGGGTCACTTTGACTGCGTTGGCGAGGATGTTGACGCCTTCAACCATCTTGGCGCGCGCTGCGTCGCCGAATACTACTTCTTTAGCTGCCATGTTCAATTCTCCAGAAATTTCGGAATGAGTTATCTAAAACGTGGAAACAATTACTTGACGACGATCGCCATGATGTCTTCTTCGCGCATGACCAGCAGCTCATCGCCGTCAACTTTGACGGTTTGGCCGGCGTACTTGCCGAACAGGACACGGTCGCCCACTTTGACATCCAGAGGACGGACTTTGCCGTCGTCGAGAATCTTGCCATTGCCTACGGCAAGGACTTCGCCTTGATCCGGTTTTTCAGCAGCTGCATCAGGAATGATGAGGCCGGACGCAGTTTTGGTTTCCTGGTCGAGGCGTTTGACGATGACGCGATCGTTCAATGGGCGCAGATTCATACAAAACTCCTTAAAGTTCAATGGATAAGTGTTGCTGAATGAATACATGCCTGGCACAGCGCCAGGCGTGCTTTCAGTGACCGCCGTTGAAAGCAGCCCGCAACGGTCAAGCAAACCCCATGGCATCAGTACGTACCAGCCTGGGCAGTGGTGGCATCGCGGCGTCGCCCGCCGCGTAGCGTTCCCTGCTGTTGTCCGGCATGCACCATCATGTCCTGAGGATTGCTACGAAAGAGTTTGTTAGCACTCTCTACTAACGAGTGCTAATTATAGGGACGGTAGGGGGCTTATTCAAGGGGAACATATTGATACTTGTTCCGCGCAGCCTGCATTTACTCAGGGTTTGCGCAAACGCAAGCCTCGTTCCCGGGCGTCAGCAACAGGCGCGACTCTAGCATGCCCGTCAGGCGGAGGGCGTTCCTGTACGCATGGGAAACAGAGTTTTGCTATGGACTTTGATAAGATGATTAGAATTGCATATCAATATCGCCATTCGCACCTGAAAGCTCACTCACCATGCCATTGATTCTTTCCCGTCCCGCCCTGCGCCTGCTGGGCGCCGCCGTCCTCGGCCTCGCCTGCCTGGGCAATGCCGCCGCACAGCCTGCCACCATTCTCGACGAGATCACCGTGGCCACCCTGACGCCGCTGGAAAAAGAGACGCTGCTGAACGAGCTGTTCAACGACTTGAACAAGGACGATGACGATCAGCAAGCCCATGTGTGGGACAACGGCGCCGACAATGGCGTGCTGGTGAAGGTCACGTACAGCTTCAGCAACTCCGGCATGACGGAGCACAGCCTGAAGGCGCATGTGTGCCGCGACCTGAAATTCGTCGTCACGGCGGCCGACAAGACGCAGGACCTCAGCCGCCGCACCTGTTCGCAGAACAGCGGGCGCTGGGATGTGCAGGGCAAGGACCCGGCGCCCGTCGTGTCTCCGCCGTTCCTGTCCGACGTAACGGTGGCCAGGCTGAACGCGAAAGAGCAGGCCTCGCTGCTGAAGGCAGCCGTGCGCACCCTGAAGGATGAAGAGGATGGCAAGACGCGCCAGTGGAGCAACAAGGGCCTGGGCAATGCGCTACCG
This sequence comes from Janthinobacterium sp. AD80, assembly GCF_002878455.1. Classification (GTDB taxonomy): domain Bacteria; phylum Pseudomonadota; class Gammaproteobacteria; order Burkholderiales; family Burkholderiaceae_D; genus Janthinobacterium. The sequence goes on along the minus strand of NZ_NRDQ01000009.1, from coordinate 82,919 downwards.
CTGGCGGTACGCCTGACGCCCTCGGGCACGGACGCCAAACCCGGCAGCTACAGCCGTACCTGCCGCGACTTGACGATGGTGCTTGACGGCAAGGGCGGACAACAGACCTTGACGCGCCGCTCTTGCGAAAACCGCTATGGCGGACTGGATATCGAAGCCGATTACGTCGACGAGTAAAACGCTGCCATCGCGGCGCTGGCAGATGCGCGCAGTTGGCGAAAAGCGCCGGAAAAAGCGTGTATTTTCCGCCAACTGCCCTGCATTGATGTAAATATGTGTGACAGCCGCGTGATTCGATTGACGCCCATGGAGCGTCCGCCCTATAGTGGCGGGATGATTTCCGAATTCAATGAATTATCCGACAAAATAGGCCTGCTGGCCGAAATGACCCATGCGCTGCGCCGTGAAAACGCGCAACTGCGCAAGGACAATGCCGCCCTGGCCGCCGACAACGCGCAGTATGTGCAACGCATGCGCGAAGCGCAGGAGCGCGTGGAAGCCTTGCTGGAAAAAATTCCGGAACTGGTGCAGGCCGGCCTGGAGCAAGCCGCTTCGGAAGCGGGTGCCTACATTGCCGAGAACGAGAAGGAAGCGTAATGCCGCGTGTCGATGTGAATATCATGGGCCAGTCCTACAGCATGGTGTGTCGCGATGGCGAGGAGCGCGCGCTGCGCGAAGCGGCGATCTACCTGGACAGCAAAATGAAAGCCATCCGCGACGCGGGCAAGGTCAAGGGCAATGACCGCATCGCCGTGCTGGCCGCCCTGGGCGTGGCAGCGGAATTCCTGTCCGTGAAGTCGCCGCAAGGTCCGCTGTCGGAACTGACCATCCTCGAAGTGAAGCAGAAAATCTCGGCCATGCATACCGTCCTGGACAGCGCTCTGACGCCCCAGGAAAACCTTTTTTAAACACCGAACCAAACCTACTGCGCGTCGCGACTTGCGGCCTGCGATGCGCGCTCCCTCGGCTGCCCCGCGCAAGCACAGCTGCGCTTCTTGGCCACAATTCATCGCCGCTCGCCACGGTTTTGTTCCGTGTTATTAATTGGATTTTAAGCGGACACGGTACGATTTGTCTTTGCGATGCGCGATCAAAGGAGTAAACTTGTGTCTACCCTGCGGTGTTCGCGATTGCCATATATTCCTTGAACCATTTATGCGCATCGGTTGCGAATTTTGTTTGATGGGAGTGAGCGTCGCTCGTTCGACGAACCCGAAATTGAACTAACGTGACCACCTTGAACCGTTTGGTTCGGGATGCCGGCATAGCGGCACAGGCGGGGCCCAATTCGCAGTATATTTGCAGTACAAACTGAAAACGGTTGCAGCATTGATGCGCAACCGTTTTTTTACGCCTGTTGCTTTTGATAGGGAATGCACATGAAACAATACTGGCTGATGAAATCCGAACCCGACGAAGTGAGCATCGATGACCTGATGGCCGCGCCCGGGCACACCTTGCCCTGGTTTGGCGTGCGCAACTACCAGGCGCGCAATTTCATGCGCGATGGCATGCGGGTGGGCGACGGCGTGCTGTTTTATCACTCCAGCTGCCCGCAGCCGGGCGTGGCGGGCGTGGCCGAAGTAGCCAGCACGCCCTATCCCGATCATAGCCAGTTTGAAGAAGGTGGCAAGTATTTCGATCCGAAGGCCACGCAGGAACAGCCGCGCTGGATCAGCGTCGATGTGCGCGGCGTGAAGAAGACGGCGCTGCTGCCCCTGTCGGAGATGCGCCAGATGCCGGAGCTGGAAGACATGCTGCTGCTGAAGAAGGGCAGCCGCCTGTCCATCACGCCGGTGACGCCGGCGCAATGGAAGGTGATTACGGGTAAATTGAAGGCCTGACGCGGCTTCTTATGCGTCCGCCGGGCGCGCCTTGGTGGGCGGCGTGCCCATCACCTGGCTTTTATGCGCCCACACCAGCAGCACGATGGCGCCGACGATCATCGGCAGCGACAGCATCTGTCCCGAGGTGATCGGCACGCCCAGCCACACGACTTCCCAGTCCGGCGTGCGGAAGTATTCGGTGAAGAAGCGCGCGCAGCCATACAGCAGGGTGAACATGGCGCCCACGGCCATGCGCGGACGCTGCTTGCGCGCAAACAGCCACAGGATGATGAAAACCAAAATGCCGTCGACCAGCATCTGGTAGAGGGGCGACGGATGCACGGGATACGGAATGCCCGGCCACTGCATGGCCCACGGCAGGGTGTCCGGCGCGATGCGGCCCGGCAGTTCGGCATTGATGAAGTTGCCCAGGCGGCCGGCCGCGTAGCCGAGCGGCACCAGCGGAGCGATGAAGTCGAGCACGTCGAAAAGGTTGCGTCCCGCCTTGCGGCTCCACAGGTACATGGCCAGGATGACGCCGAGGAAGCCGCCATGGAAGGACATGCCGCCATGCCAGACCATGAAGATTTCCAGCGGATTGTGCATGAAGTATTCGGGGCGGTAGAACAGCACTTCACCCAGGCGTCCGCCGATCACCACCCCCAGCATGCCGTAGAACAGCATGTCATCGAGGTCCTCCTTCTTCCAGCCCAGCTTGGCGATATGCGGCTGCTTGATGCGCACTCTGCCCAGGAGTATGAACAGGGCAAAGGCCAGCACGTACATCAGGCCGTACCAGTGCACGGCGAGCGGGCCGATCTGGATGGCTATCGGGTCAGGCATCGGGTGTATCAGCATTGGAGTTCTTTCTTTGTTTAAAGCCAAGGTTGCGTAGTATGGGGGCGCCGGCGGTTTTCTGCCTTAGCCGCCCCTTAATGTATTGCGCCGCGTTTAACCAGCATCGGCCATCTGCTTGCGCAGCAGCGCCAGAAAACCTTGCAGGACGGCCGACGGATTGTCGCGGCGCCAGGCCAGGCCCGTTTCCACCAGCGGCGTGGCGTCCTGCAGCGGCCTGTATTCTACGCCGGGGCGCATCAGATTCGATACCGATTGTGGCACAAGCGCGATGCCCATGCCAGCCGAGACGAGGCTGACGATGGTCTGCATCTGGATCGCTTCCTGGCCGATCTGCGGCGTGATGCCCGCTACGCGGAATACGCCGAGGATCGCGTCGTGCAGGGCGGGCGAGATGGCGCGCGGGAAAACGATCAAGGGCAGGGGCGGCACGTCGCGCAGGCGCACGGGTCCCGGTGTATTCAATATGTCGAGGCCGGACGGCGCTGCCAGCACCAGCGGTTCGGCCAGCACGGGCAGGTAATCGAGTTCCCCTTTCGCCTTCTCGGGCAGCGGCGGGATCAGCAGGCCCGCATCCGTGCGCCCGGCCAGCAGTTCATCGAGCTGCAGGTCGGAGGTGGCTTCCTGCAGCGCGATCTGCACTTGCGGATAGGCTGCCTGGTAAGTGCGCAGCAGGGGTGGCAGTACGCTGTAGTCGGCCGACGAGACGAACGCCAGGCTGAGGCGCCCGGCGGTGCCCTGGGCGGCGCGCTGCACCAGCGCGGATAAATCCTGTGCCTGCGCCAGCAGCCGGCGCGCCTCGGGCAGCAGGGCCGTGCCGGCTGGCGTCAGCTGCACTTCGCGCCGCGTGCGCAGGAACAGGGGCGCACCCAGCAGGTCTTCCAGGGCCATGATGGTTTGCGACAGGGGCGGCTGCGTCATGTGCAGGCGCGCGGCGGCGCGGCCGAAGTGCAACTCCTCGGCGACGGTGACGAAATAGCGCAGCTGGCGCAGTTCAAGGTTCATATGCGTTTCCATGCGGATTGATTGCTGTGATATGTAAAACGACTCACAGACGCGTGCATCATATATTTGACAGGGGGGCGCGCGCAAGGCAATCTGGCGTACCCCCACTGCACGCAGGGTTTTGCGAACGCCCGCGCAGTCAGGCATCAATCATCCTTGGAAGGACCCCATCATGCCGCAATACCGCTCCCGCACCACCACCCACGGCCGCAACATGGCTGGCGCCCGCGCCCTGTGGCGCGCCACCGGCATGAAGGATGGCGACTTCGACAAGCCGATCATCGCCGTCGTCAACTCGTTTACCCAGTTCGTGCCGGGCCACGTGCACCTGAAGGACCTGGGGCAGATGGTGGCGCGCGAAATTGAAAAGGCGGGCGGCGTGGCCAAGGAGTTCAACACCATCGCCGTCGATGACGGCATCGCCATGGGCCACGGCGGCATGCTGTATTCGCTGCCTTCGCGCGACCTGATCGCCGACTCCGTCGAATACATGGTCAACGCCCACTGCGCCGACGCCATGGTCTGCATCTCGAACTGCGACAAGATCACGCCGGGCATGCTGATGGCCGCCATGCGCATCAACATCCCCGTCGTCTTCATTTCCGGCGGCCCGATGGAAGCGGGCAAGGTCGTCAAGGTGGTCAACGGCACGCAAAAGATCATCAAGCTGGACCTGGTCGACGCCATGATCAAGGCGGGCGACAGCACCGTGTCCGACGCCGACGTGGCGGAAATCGAACGCTCGGCCTGTCCCACCTGCGGTTCCTGCTCCGGCATGTTTACAGCCAACTCGATGAACTGTTTGACCGAGGCGCTGGGCCTGGCCCTGCCCGGCAACGGCACCATCCTGGCCACGCACTCGGACCGCCAGCAGCTGTTCCTGCGCGCGGGCCGCCTGATCGTCGACCTGGCCAAGCGCCACTACGAGCACGATGATTACACGGTGCTGCCGCGCTCGATCGCCACCAAGGCCGCGTTTGAAAACGCCATGGCGCTCGACGTCTCCATGGGCGGCTCGACCAACACCGTGCTGCACCTGCTGGCCGCCGCCCACGAGGCGGAAGTGGAATTCACGATGGCCGACATCGACCGCATCTCGCGCAAGGTGCCGTGCCTGTGCAAGGTGGCGCCGATGACGGACAAATACCATATCGAAGACGTGCACCGCGCCGGCGGCATCGTGGGGATCCTGGGCGAACTGGCACGCGCCGGCCTGCTCAACACGACTTTGCCGACCATCCACGCGCCGACCCTGGCCGACGCCATCGCGCAAAACGACATCAAGTGCACGGACGATCCGGCCGTGCATGAACTGTTCCGCGCCGCCCCGGGCGGCGTGCCGACGCAGACGGCGTTCTCGCAATCGGAGCGTTTCGCTGGCGTGGATACGGACCGTGCCACCGGCTGCATCCGCGACAAGGCCCACGCGTATTCGCAGGATGGCGGCCTGGCCGTCCTGTACGGCAACCTGGCCGAGAAGGGCTGCATCGTCAAGACGGCCGGCGTGGACGAAAGCATTTTGAAATTCTCGGGCAAGGCGCGCGTGTTCGAAAGCCAGGATGCGGCCGTCGCCGCGATCCTCGAAGACACCGTGCATGAAGGCGATGTCGTCATCATCCGCTACGAAGGCCCGAAAGGCGGCCCGGGCATGCAGGAAATGCTGTACCCGACCTCGTACATCAAGTCCAAGGGCCTGGGCAAGGCGTGCGCGCTGTTCACGGACGGGCGCTTCTCGGGCGGTTCCTCGGGCCTGGTGATCGGCCACGCCTCGCCGGAAGCAGCCGAAGGTGGCGCCATCGGCCTGGTGGAAGAGGGCGACTTCATCGACATCGACATCCCCGAGCGCACCATCAACCTGCGCGTGACGGATGCCGAACTGGCCGCGCGCCGCGCCGCCATGGAAGCGAAGGGCGACGCGGCCTGGCTGCCCGTCAACCGTGATCGTTACGTGTCGCAGGCGCTGCAGGCGTATGCGGCCCTGACGACGTCGGCCGACCGTGGCGCCGTACGCGATCTGTCGCAGCTGAAAAAGCGCTGAGCGTTGTAAAAACGCCGCACCGCCGCCCTGTTTCCAGGGGCGGGGCGGCGGGCGTTACATCGCCTTACAAACAACATGGGAATTGGTGCGCGCTTGGGGCAAAATAGCCTTGCCTCGGGTGTTTATGTATTTGAAACGCTTGATCTGGGCTCGTGGTGAACCTGCCGAAACACGGTAGAATGCCGGCAGGAAGTTACTCTGGAGAAAAGACAATGAAACGTTCCATGATGTTGGTAGGTGTATTGGCTGTGTCGGCATTGACTTCGCAAGTGGCGATGGCCAATCCGGACCTGGCGAAAGCCAAGAATTGCATGGCTTGCCACGCGGTGAGCACGAAACTGGTCGGCCCTGCGTTCAAGGACGTGGCTGCCAAGTACGCGGGTCAAAAAGACGCGGAAAACAAGCTCGTGGCGAAAGTCATGAAGGGCGGCTCCGGTACCTGGGGTGCGATCCCGATGCCAGCGAACCCGCAAGTGAGCGATGCCGAAGCCCACACCCTGATCAAATGGGTACTGGCACAGAAATAATCTGTGCCCTGGCAACACCCCATCAATGCGCCGGCAATCCCGGCGCGTTTTTTTTTGTCCAAACCCAAGAGCACATACCGGGGTCGGACCCTCAGGGTCCGACCCCGGCCCTCGCTTGAGGAGTCCGGGTATGTCCGCCGGCCAGCAAATTGCCCATGCCAGCCAAGGTGGCCCGCACCGCCTCGTCGAGCGGCGTATGCGGCTCCTGCCCCAGCACGGCCAGTAGCCGCGCATTGTCCATTGCCAAGGGTGTTTGCCACAGATAGCGCATCTCGCGCAGCTCGCGCACGGTTGCCACGAATGGCGACGCCAGGGCCATCAGCCACCAGGGGAAACGCCCTACGGCGGGCGTGGCGCCCTCCGCATGTTCCACCGCGCGCACTATCGCCGTCGTCATTTGCCGCCCGTCATGGTCCCAGTGCCCGGCCATATGAAAGCGCGCGAATGGCGGCAGGCGGTCGCGCACGCCCAGCAATTGCAGCATGGTGCGCGCCACGTCGGGCAGGTAGGACCACTGGTGGCCCACGCCGGGCGCGCCCGGGTACAGGATGCTGCGCACGGGCTGGCCCGCTTTCACCAGGCCCTGCGAAAACCAGTTGTTGCCGGCGCGGGGACCGAAGAAGTCGCCCGCGCGCACGATGATGACCTTCGCGCCCTGCGTGCTGGCCCGTTGCAGGCGCGCTTCCAGCTCCACGCGGATGGCGCCCTTGCGCGTCAGCGGGCGCTGCGGCGCGTCTTCCGCCAGGACGTTTCCTGCTGCGGGGAAAACGTCGGGGCCAAAGTTGTACACCGTGCCTGGCAGCACGATGGTGGCGTTCCCGGCGATGGCCGCCGCGATGGTGTTGTCGAGCATGGGCAGCACCAGCTGGCCCCAGTTCCGGTAGCCGGGCGGGTTGACGGCATGCACGATCACCGAGCAGCCCCTGGCGGCCGCCATCACGTCCGCGCGCACCAGCGCATCGCCGCGCAGCCACTCGATGCCGTCGCTGCGCGCCGCTTGCAGCTCGCCCCGCTTCAGGGCGCGCACCGTCCAACCCGCCGCCAGCAGCTGGCGCAGCATCTCGCCGCCGATGCCGCCCGTGGCGCCCAGTACCAATGCTGTTTTCGTCGTATCCATCATGTTCTCCTTGTGGTTGATGGCCCCAGTATCTGCCGCGCGCAGCTATTTGGGAATTGACGAACATCGGGCACACGCTATACATTTATGTATGACTACCTCGATTGCCTGGGAATACTATCGCTCGCTGCTGGCTGTGCTGGAGCACGGCTCGCTGTCGGCTGCCGCCCGCGCACTGGCCATCACGCAGCCGACAGTCGGCCGGCACATCGCCGCGCTGGAGCAGGCGCTGGGCGTGACCTTGTTTACGCGCTCGCAGCTGGGCCTGTTGCCGACGGAGGTCGCCCTGGCCCTGCGTCCGCATGCGGAAACCATGGAACACACGGCTGCGCTGATGCAGCGCGCCGCCAGCGGCCAGGGGCAAGGCGTCGTGGGCAGCGTGCGCATCGCGGCCAGCGAAGCGGTGGGTGTGGAGGTGCTGCCGCCGATCCTCGCCAGCTTGCGCGAGCGCCATCCCGGCCTGGTTATCGAACTGGTACTGAGTAACAAGGTGCAGGACTTGCTGCGGCGCGAGGCGGACATCGCCGTGCGCATGCTGCGTCCGCGCCAGGAACAGCTGGTGGCGCGCAAGGTGGGCAATATCGAACTGGGCCTGCATGCGCATGAAGACTACCTGGCGCGCTACGGCATGCCGCAGGCCTGGACAGAGCTGGCGCAGCACGCCGTCATCGGCTACGACGAGGCGAGCCCGTTCGTGCGCAATGCGGGCGCGGCCTTCCAGGGATTGACGCGGGAACAGTTTGCCTGGCGCTGCGACAGCGACATGGCGCACCTGGCCCTGATACGCGAGGGCGCCGGTATCGGCGTGTGCCAGGCGGGCCTGGCGGCGCGCAATCCCGCCTTGCGGCGCGTGCTGCCGCAGGCGTTTTCACTGCCGATGGAAACGTGGGTGACCATGCATGAGGATTTGCGCGGCAGCCTGCGCTGCCGCGCAACCTTCGACGCGCTGGTCGAAGGCTTGCAAGCTTACGTGGCGACGCAGCCGCTTATTTGACCACTTCCATCTTGGTCTTCTTCCCGTCGCGATACGTGAACAAGGTCAGCGCGCCATCCTTGATGTCGCCATTGGCATCGAACGAGATCGGCCCCGTCACGCCCTGGTACTTGACCTTGGCCAGGAAGGGCAGGTAGACGGACGGTTTCGACGACTTGGCGTCGGCCATGGCGGTGGCCATGGTCATCACGGCGTCGTACACGTAGGGCGCGTACAGCTGCACTTCCATATTGTATTTCTGCTTGTAGCGGGCGCGGAAATCGTCCATGCCTTTTTGCTGCTCGCCCGTCACGCCGCCCGCTTCCGCGCACGTCACCACGTTTTCACCGACGGCGTCGCCGGCCAGCTTGCCCAGCGGCTCCGTGCACAGGCCATCGCCGCCCATGAACTTGGCCTTGATGCCCAGCGCCTTCATCTGGCGCAGCATCGGGCCGCCCACGGAATCCATGCCGCCGAAGAAGATCAGGTCGGGATTTTTCGACTTGATGCTGGTCAAAATGGCATTGAAGTCGGTCGCGTTGGCATTCGTAAATTCCTTGCCGACGATTTGCACGCCTGGCGCCGCCTTCTTGGCGCCCTTGACGAACTGTTCCGCCACGCCTTGTCCGTAGGCCGTGCGGTCGTCGATGACGGCGATTTTCTTCGCCTGCAGCTTGCCCACGGCATAGGCGCCCAGGGTGCCGCCCAATTTATTGTCATTGGCGACCACGCGGAAGGCCGTGTTGAATTTCTGCTGCGTGTAGGTGGGGTTGGTGGCGGCCGGCGAAATCTGCGGAATGCCGGCATTGAAGTAAATGCGCGAGGCGGGAATCGTCGTGCCCGAGTTCAAATGGCCGACGACGCCGTTGACCTTGGCGTCGACCAGCTTTTGCGCCACCGCCGTGCCCTGCTTGGGGTCGGCCGCGTCATCTTCGGCAACCAGCACGAATTTGACGGCCTTGCCGTCGATCTTGAAGCCTTTGGCGTTCAAGTCCTCGATGGCCATCTTGGCCGCGTTTTCATTATCCTTGCCCAGGTGGGAACTGGCGCCGGAGACCGGGGCGACATGGCCTATCTTGATGATTTCCTGCGCGCCCGCATGGCCGGCAAAGGCGAGGGCGATGGCGAACGGAAGGACTTTGGTCTTGAGCAGCATAAACATTCTCCAATGGATAAAGATACGGCGGCGTCTCGTGAAAACCGCTTCGAGGGGCGGTGCATGTGAAGAAAGGTACAACAAAAAACAGGCCGCGCAAAGCCGCATTTCGGGCTTTTTACATTTTGTCGCGACAATCACCAAACTGAGGCGCGATGCACCGATTTTATGGGCGTGAGTGCACCAAAGAATGGCGTTGGGAGAGGGAAGGGTGTAGGGAGGTGCTTGCTGCTAACCCCAAACAACATCCGGGGTCAGACCCTGAGGGTCAGACCCCGGCCTTTCGACGTTGGGGCACAAATAACGGCATGTGGGTAGGGCGGCTTGCTTGTGCAGGTCGGCTGAGGGGACGCCGGCATAGTCGCGTAGGTCGGCTTAGCGCGCAGCGCGCAAGCCGACGATGCTGGCGATGCTCAGGGCTGCGCCGGTGGATGCAGGTGACCGAGTTCATGGCTCACCGCATGCGCCACGATCTGTTCCAGCGACTGCTGCAAGTCTTCGCGCAAGGCGCCGCGCATGCCGATCAGGGCGTTTTGCAGGGCCGTCTGCAGCACGTGGGCGATGCGCTCTTCCAGCAGATGGTCGATCTTGCCTTGTACTTGATGCAGGATGCGCTGCGTCAGCCGCTGTTCGATGGCGTCCCAGTCGGGCTGCGCGACGCTGGCTGGCAACGCTGGCGCTGCTTCGACTGCCGGCATAGGGACGGGCACCGGCGCGGACTCGGGCGCCGTTTCTGCCACGTCCGGCCCCAGCAGCACCTCCGTCAGCAGGGGGATGCCCTGGTCGAATGGCTGCTGGCTCATGCTTTGCCTGCCACGAAGTGGGTTGGCTGCACATTTTGCTGGCGATAGTGCAGGAAGCGCTGGCGGCCCGCCTGCGCATCTTGCTCATCCATGGAAACGATCTCGAAGACGCGCTGGAACTGCGCGTAGCTGGCCGGCGGCAGCTGCGACAGGTTGACGAGGATGTCGTGGTGGGGCAACGCGGCCGTCTCGTCATCCGTCAGGATGATGGGCGTTTGCGCCGCCAGCGGGTCGCCGGCCAGCACGTGCGGCAGGAAATCCGTGGCGGAAAAGGTCCACATGGCGGTATTCAAGGCATCAAGCTGGACCGCGTCTGCGGCCAGCACGACGACCTTGTTGCCGGCCATGTAGGCCTTGCGCGCCAGGCGGCAGGCATAGGCCAGCTTGTCCGGCACGTTGCTGTGAAAGTCGACGCGGCTCATGGCGATCAAGCAGCCATGCCGCTGTGGCGCAGCAGGGCGTCGATGCTTGGTTCGCGGCCACGGAAGGCTGTAAACGATTCCAGCGCCGGGCGCGAGCCGCCGACGGACAGGATCTCTTCCAGGTAGCGCTTGCCTGCCTGCGCGGTGGCGGCCGGCCCCAGCGCCTTGGCTTCCTCGAAAGCCGCATAGGCGTCGGCGGATAGCACCTCGGCCCATTTGTAGCTGTAGTAGCCAGCCGCGTAGCCGCCGGCAAAGATGTGTCCGAAGGCATTCTGGAAGCGGTTGAAGGCAGGCGGGATGAGCAGCGAAAACTGGGCGCGCACGCCGTCGATCAGCTGCTGCACGCTCTGGCCCGTGGCCGCGTCGTAGTCATAGTGCAAATGCATGTCGAGCAGGGAGAATTCCACCTGGCGCAGGGTTTGCAGGCCGGACTGGAAATTCTTGGCCGCCAGCATCTTGTCGTACAGCGCGCGTGGCAGCGGCTCGCCCGTGATGGCATGCGCCGTCATGTGTTCAAGCACTTCCCATTCCCAGCAGAAGTTTTCCATGAATTGCGACGGCAGTTCGACGGCATCCCATTCCACGCCGGCAATACCCGACACGCCCAGCTCGTCGACCACCGTCAGCATGTGGTGCAGGCCATGGCCGAATTCGTGGAACAGGGTGATCACTTCATCGTGCGTGAACAGGGCAGGCTGCGCCTTGCCGTCGAGCACGGCCGGTTCCGTGAAATTGCAGGTCAGGTAGGCGATCGGTGTTTGCACTTGCTTGGCGTCGGCGCGGCGTCCCCGCGCGTCGTCCATCCAGGCGCCGTCGCTTTTCCCCGCGCGCGCATACAGGTCCAGGTAGAACTGGCCCACCAGCTTGCCGTCGCGTTCGATGCGGTAAAAACGCACATCCTTATGCCAGACGGGTGCTGTATCAAGCTCGATTGCGACGTTGAACAGGTTCTGGATCTGGCGGAACAGGCCGTCGATTACCTTGTGTTCAGGGAAATATTGTTTGACTTCCTGGGCCGAGAACGCGTAGCGGCGTTCCTGCAGCTTTTCGGACGCGTACGGCACGTCCCACGCCTGCAGCTCGGCGATGCCCAGTTCCTCTCGTGCAAATTGCTTCAGTTCCGCCAGGTCCTTCTCGGCGTACGGACGCGCGCGTTTGGCCAGGTCTTCCAGGAAGGCGATGACTTGCGCGGGCGAAGTGGCCATTTTCGACACCAGCGACACCTCGGCGAAATTGGCGTAGCCCAGCAGCTTGGCTTCCTCGTCGCGCAGTTTCAACAGGGTGACGATGTTCTGCGTATTGTCCCAGTCCTCTTTCTTGCTGAAGACCTCGCCCTGGTCCGATGCCTTGGTGGCGTTGGCGCGGTAGATGGTTTCGCGCAGGGCGCGGTTGTCGGCAAATTGCAGGATCGGGTAGTAGGACGGGAAGTGCAGCGAGAACTCATAGCCAGGCTTGCATGCTTTCTCGGCGGTGGCGCGCGCGGCCGCCTTCACGTCATCGGGCAGGCCGGCCAGTTCAGCTTCGCTCTCGACCAGCAATTTGTAGTCATTGGTGGCATCGAGCACGTTTTCGGAAAAGCGCGTAGCGACGGCCGCATGTTCTTCCTGGATGGCGCCAAAGCGCTCCTTCTTGTCTTCTGCCAATTCGGCGCCACCGAGGCGGAAGTCGCGCACGGCATTGTCGACGATGCGGCGGCGTGCCGGCGACAGGCTGGCGAAATCGGCGCTGGCCTGCAATTGCTTGTATTTGCCGAACAGAATTTCATTCTGGCCCAGTTCGGTCAAGAATTCCGTCACCTTGGGCAGGTTCGCATTGTAGGCGGCGCGCAGCTCGGGCGTATCGATCACGCTGTTCAAGTGGTTGACGATACTCCAGGCGCGGCCCAGGGTTTCGGCGATCTGGTCCTGCGGCGCGACGAAGTTTTCCCAGCTGACTACTTCCATGGGCGCTTCCAGCTGCGCCACGGTGGCGCGCGCCTGTTCCAGCAGAGTATCGATGGCAGGCGTGACATGCTCGTGCGTGATCGCGTCGAAGCGTGGCAGGCCGGAAAAATCAAGCAGGGGATTGGTAGTCATCGTCAGTTCCATATAGGTAAAAGGGCGGTCATGCCGCCCCGGGGTGATTCTTTAGATGCGTTCGGCAGCTTCGACCGTATTCATCAATAACATGGTGATCGTCATCGGACCCACGCCACCCGGTACGGGGGTTATGTGCGAGGCGACTTCTTTCACGCCAGCGAAATCCACATCACCGCACAGTTTGCCTTCATCGTCGCGGTTCATGCCCACGTCGATGACGATGGCGCCCGGCTTGACCATGTCGGCCGTCAGGGTATTGCGGCGTCCGACGGCGGCCACGACCACGTCCGCCTGGCGCGTGTACAGGCCCAGGTCCGGCGTCGCACTATGGCAGATGGTGACGGTAGCGTTCGCTTGCAAGAGCAGCAGGGCCATCGGCTTGCCGACGGTGTTGCTGCGGCCAATGACGACGGCGTGCTTGCCGCGCAAGTCCACGCCCGTGCTTTCGATCAGCTTCATGCAGCCATACGGCGTGCAGGGGCGGAAGCCGGGCAGGCCCGTCATCAGTTCGCCGGCGCTCAGCACCGAGTAGCCGTCCACGTCTTTCGTCGTGGCGATCGCTTCGATGACCTTGTGCGGGTTGATGTGCTTGGGCAAGGGCATTTGCACGAGGATGCCGTGGATGGCGGGATCCGTGTTCAGGCTGGCGATGCGTGCCAGCAAGTCCGCTTCGGACAGGTCCGCTTCATATTTTTCCAGCACCGAGTGGAAACCCACGTCGCCGCAGGCCTTGACCTTGTTGCGGACATACACTTGGCTGGCCGGGTCTTCGCCGACGAGAATCACGGCCAGACCGGGCTGGATGCCCTTGGCGGTGAGGGCGGCGGCGCGCGTGGCGATCTCGCTGCGCAGTTTTTGGGAGAGGGCGATTCCGTCGATCAGTTGTGCTGGCATGATGGGGGCTGAGAGCTGTGGGAGGGAAAAGACAGATTATAAAGCCGGGCGGCGCAAAGGGGCGGTTTTGGCGCCAAGCCGTTCAGTGAAAAAGTCATGACAACAGCGGGCCGGAGACGCGGGCCTGAGAAAATGCCGATGGCGGCGTTGCAGTTCCTTGCCGTACTGGCGTACTGTCTGCATCGCTGCGCCTTGCCCTCGACATTGTTCAGGCCCGCTTGGCCCGAACAACAGCGGGCTGGAGACGCGGGCCTGAGAAAATGCCGATGGCGGCGTTGCAGCTCCTTGCCGTACTGGCGTACTGTTTGCATCGCTGCGCCTTGCCCTCGACATTTTGCAGGCCCGCTTGGCCCGAACAACAGCGGGCCGGAGACGCGGGTCTGAGAAAATGCCGATGGCGGCGTTGCAGCTCCTTGCCGTACTGGCGTACTGTTTGCATCGCTGCGCCTTGCCCTCGACATTTTGCAGGCCCGCTTGGCCCGAACAACAGCGGGCCGGAGACGCGGGCCTGAGAAAATGCCGATGGCGGCGTTGCAGCTCCTTGCCGTACTGGCGTACTGTCTGCGTCGCTGCGCCTTGCCATCAACATTTTTCAGGCCCGCTTGGCCCGAAGTGCCTGGGCGGGCGACTGGGGTTTTCTTTCATTTTGCCGGTGTGCTCGCGGGTCGTACCCCTGTCGAAATTTGCTTTCAAGGGGAAGAGGGCGCCAACCTGGCGGCATGATGGTGTTGGCGCCGCTATTTGCTACTCTGCTCATCCTAATTTCCGGACAGAATTTGCGGCACTGCAGCATAAATTCCATAGGGTGATTTCACGATACGAAATGCTATATCGTAATTTGAAAAATACTAAATACGCTGTTAGAATCCCCACACTAATCCATCTTAATAGTAAATAATCAGCGAAATACCGTCCGACAGCGATCCGGAAAATCGGGGTGGGGCGATCACAAAGGAGACTCAACAGATGTCAGCTCAACTGAACCAGGTAACGACACAGATCGGCACCGACCCGGATATGCAGGAAACCAAGGAGTGGCTGGACGCGCTCGAAGCCGTACTGGAAAATGAAGGTCCGGAACGCGCGCATTACCTGATGGAACGCCTGGTGGACCTGGCCCGCCGCCGTGGCGCCCAGATCCCGTTCTCCAGCACCACCGCCTACGTCAATACCATCCCCACCAAGCAAGAAGCACACTGTCCCGGCAACCTCGAATACGAAGAGCGCCTGCGCTCGTGGATGCGCTGGAACGCCATGGCGATGGTCGTCAAGGCCAACCGCGCCGACGGCGACCTGGGCGGCCACCTGTCGTCGTTTGCCTCGCTGGCGAACATGCTGGGTATTGGGTTCAACCACTTCTGGCACGCGCCGACGGCCGACCATGGCGGCGACCTGCTGTACATCCAGGGCCACTCCTCGCCTGGCGTCTACGCGCGCGCCTTCCTCGAAGGCCGCTTGACGGAAGAGCAAATGCTGAACTTCCGCAAGGAAGTCGACGGCAAGGGCCTGTCCTCGTACCCGCATCCAAAGCTGATGCCTGACTTCTGGCAGTTCCCGACCGTGTCGATGGGCCTGGGCCCGCACATGGCGATCTACCAGGCGCGTTTCCTGAAGTACCTGCACGCACGCGGCATCGCCAAGACCGACAACCGCAAGGTATGGGCCTTCTGCGGCGACGGCGAGATGGACGAGCCGGAATCCCTGGGCGCGATCGGCCTGGCCGCACGCGACATGCTCGACAACCTGGTCATCGTGGTCAACTGCAACCTGCAGCGCCTGGACGGCCCGGTACGCGGCAACACCAAGATCATCCAGGAACTGGAAGGCGAATTCCGTGGCGCCGGCTGGAATGTCGTCAAGGTCATCTGGGGCCCGGGCTGGGACGCCCTGCTGGCACAGGACAAGGATGGCATCTTGCAGCAAGTGATGATGGATACCGTCGATGGCGAGTACCAGAACTACAAGGCCAAGGATGGCGCCTACGTGCGCAAGCACTTCTTCGGCAAGCATCCGAAGCTGCTGGAAATGGTTGCCAACATGACGGACGACGACATCTGGCGCCTGACCCGTGGCGGCCACGATCCGCACAAGATCCACGCGGCCTTCAAGATCGCCCAGGAACACAAGGGCCAGCCGACCGTCCTGCTGGTGAAAACCATCAAGGGCTACGGCATGGGCAAGTCCGGCGAAGCGCGCAACACGGCGCACCAGACGAAAAAACTCGACGACGAAGCCATCCGCGAAATGCGCGACCGCTTCTCGCTGCCGATCCCGGACGACAAGCTGGCCGATATTCCATTCTTCAAGCCAGCCGACGACGCGCCGGAAATGATCTACCTGCACGAGCGCCGCAAGGCCCTGGGTGGCTACCTGCCGCAGCGCCGCCAGAAAGCCGAAGAAACCCT
Source organism: Janthinobacterium sp. AD80 (assembly GCF_002878455.1). Classification (GTDB taxonomy): domain Bacteria; phylum Pseudomonadota; class Gammaproteobacteria; order Burkholderiales; family Burkholderiaceae_D; genus Janthinobacterium. Next base: position 66,820 of record NZ_NRDQ01000009.1, on the reverse strand, counting down.
GCCCGTGCCTGCCCTGGACGCGTTCAAGAACGTGCTGGAAGCAACGCCGGAAGGCCGTGAAATCTCGACCACGCAAGCGTTCGTGCGCGTCATTTCGACCCTGCTGAAAGACCCGAACCTGGGCCAGCGCGTGGTGCCTATCCTGGTCGATGAATCGCGTACCTTCGGCATGGAAGGCCTGTTCCGCCAGATCGGCATCTACAACCCGAAAGGCCAGTTGTACGAGCCGGTCGACAAAGACCAGGTCATGTACTACCGCGAAGACAAGGCTGGCCAGATCCTGCAAGAGGGCATCAACGAAGCAGGCGGCATGAGCTCGTGGATCGCGGCGGCGACGTCGTACTCGACCAACGACCGCATCATGATCCCGTTCTACACCTTCTACTCGATGTTCGGTTTCCAGCGCATCGGCGACCAGGTGTGGGCTTCGGCCGACATGCGCGCCCGCGGCTTCCTGATGGGCGGCACGGCTGGCCGGACGACCTTGAACGGCGAAGGCTTGCAGCACGAAGATGGCCACAGCCATATCTTCGCCGCGACCATCCCGACCTGCATGCCGTACGATCCGACCTTCAGCCATGAAGTCGCCGTCATCATCCAGGACGGCCTGCGCCGCATGATCGCCAACCAGGAAGATGTGTTCTATTACATCACGATCATGAACGAGAACTACGCCCAGCCAGGCATCAAGCCAGGCCAGGAAGAAGGTATCCTGAAAGGCATGTACAAGCTGCAGGAAGGCCAGGCGGACGCCAAGCTGCGCGTACAGCTGATCGGCTGCGGCACCATCCTGCGCGAGTCGATATTCGCCGCCGAGCTGTTGCAAAACGACTGGGGCGTGGCCGCGGACGTGTGGTCGGCGCCGTCGCTGACCCTGGTGGCCCGCGATGGCCAGGATGCGGAACGCTGGAACATGGTCAACCCGTCGAAAGAACAGCGCGTGCCTTACGTGACGTCGCTGCTGCAGGACACCGACGGCCCGATCGTCGCCACGACCGACTACATGCGCGCATTTGCAGAACAGATCCGCGCCTTCATGCCGAAGGGCCGCACTTATAAAGTGCTGGGCACCGATGGCTTTGGCCGCTCGGACAGCCGCGCCAAGCTGCGCGAGTTCTTCGAAGTGAACCGTTATTATGTCACCGTGGCCGCGCTCAAATCGCTGGCTGACGAAGGCAAGATCGACGTATCGGTAGTGGAGCAGGCGATCGCCAAGTACGGCATCGACGCGAACAAACCGAATCCGGTGACCCAGTAATCGTTAAGGGATCCGATCACGCCAGGGCAGTGCGCAAGCGCCGCCCTGGCGTGTCTGCGGGTCCATCTGACAAATAAAATAACGGAGCAAGCTATGAGCATTGTGGAAGTCAAAGTCCCGGATATCGGCGATTTCAAGGAAGTCGAGATCATTGAACTGATGGTCAAGCCAGGCGATACGGTCAAGGTCGATCAGTCCCTGATCACGGTCGAATCGGACAAGGCCAGCATGGAAATTCCATCGAGCCACGCCGGTGTCGTCAAGGAATTGAAAGTCAACGTGGGCGACAAGATCGCCGAAGGTTCGCTGGTCCTGCTGCTGGAAGTGGCGGACGACGCCTCGGCGCCTGCGCCAGCCGCTGCCGCACCAGCTGCAGCACCTGCCGCTGAAGCCGCACCTGCCGCCGCTGCCGCGCCAGCACCTGCCGCCCCTTCCGGCGCGCCGGCCCTGGTCGAAGTGACCGTGCCTGATATCGGCGACTTCAAGGAAGTCGAAGTCATCGAACTGATGGTCAAGGTGGGCGACAGCATCAAGGTCGACCAGTCGCTGTTGACGGTGGAATCGGACAAGGCCAGCATGGAAATTCCATCGAGCCATGCCGGTATCGTCAAGGAATTGAAAGTCAAGGTCGGCGACAAGGTTGCCAAGGGTTCGCTGGTGCTGGTCGTGGAAACGACGGGCGGCGCTGCTGCTCCTGCAGCCGCTGCTGCGCCAGCGCAAGCAGCCGCCGCACCAGCCGCCGCCGTCGCTTCGGCACCCGTGCCTGCCGCAGCACCTGCTGCAGCCCCGGCTCCTGCCGTCGCACCTGCCGTCAACGGCAAACTGGCGCATGCATCGCCATCGATCCGCAAGTTCGCGCGCGAACTGGGCGTGGACCTGATCCGCGTGGGCGGTTCCGGCCCGAAAGGCCGCATCACCCAGGAAGACGTGCAGAACTTCGTCAAGGGTGTGATGTCGGGCGCTGTCGCCGTGCCAAATGCGCCGGTCGCCGCCAAAGGTGGTTCGGGCGTGGGCCTGGATCTGCTGCCATGGCCGTCGCTGGACTTCAGCAAGTTCGGCACGACCGAACTGCTGCCGCTGTCGCGCATCAAGAAAATCTCCGGTCCGAACCTGCACCGCAACTGGGTCATGATCCCGCACGTCACGCAGTTCGACGAAGCGGACGTGACGGACCTGGAAGCGTTCCGCGTCGACACCAACGCCGCCAATGCGAAGAACAAGGATGCGGCCAAGCTGACCATGCTGGCCTTCGTCATCAAGGCGTCCGTTGCCGCGCTGAAGAAATTCCCCGCGTTTAACGCGTCGCTCGACGCCAAGGGCGAGAACCTGATCCTCAAGCAGTACTACAACATCGGCTTCGCGGCCGACACGCCGAATGGCCTGGTGGTACCGGTGATCAAGGGCGCGGACCAGAAGTCGGTGTCGCAGATCGCCCGCGAAATGACGGAACTGTCCTTGCAGGCGCGCGAAGGCAAGCTGAAGCCGGCCGACATGCAGGGCGCCAGCTTCACGATTTCGTCGCTGGGCGGCATCGGCGGCACGCACTTCACGCCTATCGTCAATGCGCCGGAAGTGGCGATCCTGGGCCTGTCGAAAGCCTCGATCAAGCCGGTATGGGATGGCAAGGCCTTCCAGCCGCGTTTGATGATGGGCACCTCGCTGTCCTACGACCACCGCGTGGTCGATGGCGCGATGGGCGCGCGATTCTCCGTGTACCTCGGCGAAGTCCTGGCCGACATGCGCAAAATTCTGCTGTAAGGAGCGATTGATGAGCACAGTAGAGGTAAAAGTACCGAATATCGGCGACTTCAAGGAAGTCGAAGTCATCGAACTGATGGTCAAGGTCGGCGACACCATCAAAGTGGACCAGTCCCTGATCACGGTCGAATCGGACAAGGCCAGCATGGAGATTCCGTCGACCCACGCGGGCGTCGTCAAGGAAGTCAAAGTCAAGGTCGGCGACAAGATCGCCGAAGGCAGCGCGCTGCTGGTGGTGGAAGCGTCGGAAGGTGCTGCAGCTCCTGCAGCCGCTCCGGCGGCCGCTGCTGCGCCTGCGGCGGCACCGGCTCCTGCAGCGGCGGCACCAGCTGCAGCCGTTGCCGCCATCCCGGCCGGCAATTACAGCGGCCAGGTCGACATCGACGTCGACATGATGGTGCTGGGCGGCGGTCCTGGCGGTTACTCGGCCGCATTCCGCGCGGCCGACCTGGGCATGTCGACGGTCATCGTCGAGCGCTACGCCACCCTGGGCGGCGTGTGCCTGAACGTGGGCTGCATCCCGTCGAAGGCGCTGCTGCACGTGGCCTCCGTCATCGATGAAACGGCGCACATGTCCAACACGGGTGTGACGTTTGCCAAGCCGACCATCGACATCGACCAGGTACGCAAGTACAAGGAAGGCGTGATCTCGAACATGACGGGTGGCCTGGCCGGCATGGCCAAGGCGCGCAAGACGCAAGTGGTCACGGGCGTGGGCCAGTTCCTGTCGGCCAACCACATTGAGGTGACGGCAGGCGACGGCTCGAAAAAAGTCGTGCAGTTCAAGCAAGCCATCATCGCCGCCGGTTCGTCCGTGGTGAAGCTGCCATTCGTGCCGGAAGATCCGCGCATCGTCGATTCGACGGGTGCGCTGGAACTGCGCCAGATCCCGAAACGCATGCTGGTCATCGGCGGCGGCATCATCGGCCTGGAAATGGCCACCGTGTATTCGACATTCGGTGCGCGCATCGACGTGGTCGAAATGATGGATGGCTTGATGCAGGGCGCGGACCGCGACGCCGTCAAGGTGTGGCAGAAGTTCAACGAGAAGCGCTTCGACAACATCATGACCAAGACCAAGACGGTCGCGGTGGAAGCGCTGGCGGAAGGCATCAAGGTCACGTTTGAAGCTGCCGAAGCAGGTGCCACGGCACCGGCGCCACAGATTTACGACCTGGTATTGGTGGCCGTGGGCCGCAGCCCGAACGGCAAGAAGCTGGCCGCCGACAAGGCGGGCGTGCAAGTGACGGACCGCGGTTTCATCAACGTCGACAGCCAGATGCGCACCAACGTGCCGAACATCTTCGCCATTGGCGACCTGGTGGGCCAGCCGATGCTGGCGCACAAGGCCGTGCATGAAGCCCACGTTGCAGCGGAAGCGGCTGCCGGCCAGAAGTCGCACTTCGACGTCAAGGTGATCCCGTCGGTCGCCTACACGGACCCGGAAGTGGCATGGGCCGGCATCACGGAAGATGAAGCGAAAGCCAAGGGCATCAAGGTCGAGAAGGGCCACTTCCCGTGGGCAGCTTCGGGCCGCGCCGTGGCCAACGGCCGCGCCGAAGGCTTCACCAAGCTGCTGTTCGACGCGGAAACGCACCGCATCATCGGCGGCACCATCGTCGGTACGCATGCGGGCGACATGATCGGCGAGATCGCGCTGGCCATTGAAATGGGCTGCGACGGCACCGACATCGGCAAGACCATCCACCCGCACCCGACCCTGGGCGAGTCGATCGGCATGGCCGCCGAAGTGTACGAAGGCGTATGCACGGACCTGCCGCCACCGCGCAAGCGCTGATGTTGTAGCGCTGTGCCGTGACACTAAAAACCCCGCAAGCGATTGCGGGGTTTTTTTATTATTCAACTGCGATGAAACACCTCATCGGCGGCACCATCGTCGGCACGCATGCGGGCGACAGGTGAACGATGAAACGGCGAAACCACCTTGGCCATCGAAATGGGCTGCGACGACACCGACATCGGCAAGACCATCCACCCGCACCCGACCCTGGGCGAGTCGATCGGCAGGTCGGCAAAAGCGCGCGGAAGTAGGCGTGTGCACTGACTTGCCGCCACCGCGCAAGCGCTGATCGCTAATAAAGCATTAACTTCCAGTATGGAAAACCAGGGACTTGTTCCCGGGTTTTTTCATTTTCCTTGACCTCGGCAAGCTAAATCGCTGATGCACTGTGGCGGATAGGTGTCATGTGAAAATTGGTGAGTATTGCCACACGGAAAAAGTGGCAGAATGGAGGCCTGTAACCATGTTTCGCTCGCGCTTGCCCAGGGGCGTGTGAATTTTCCCTGAACGTTGCCAGTGTCCGGTCAAGTTCGGCTGTACTGTGAAAGTTTTGCAACAATGAAAAAATTTACCGCCCTCCATATTTCCGATGTCCGCTTGCGCCGGAACGATGAGCAAGAGCAGGCCGTGATGTTGCATGCCTTGTATCAGGACGTATCAGCCATGCTGGCGGCGGGCAGGCAGATCGATGCGATTTTCTTCACGGGCCAGCTGGTGGCGCCTGATGCCTGCGATGACACGACGCCCGTGTATGTCTATGAATACTTCCTGCGTCCCTTGTTGCAGGCGGCTTGCCTGCCTGGCGCGCGCTTTTATCTGGTGCCGGGCAGCCGCGTGCAGGGCGTTGCGGCCGCGGCGCTGGGCAGTGCCGGTTTCAGTTTCTTTGCTGCCGATGAGCACGCCAGTGCGGAGCAGCGCGCGCGCTACAAGAATATTCACGCCGTCTTCCATGGACACCAGCATACGGGCGACGCCAGTTCGCTGATGAAGTCGCTGGGAATCTTATTTAAAAGCAATCCTGGCAGCCTGTATGGGGCACACGGCCAGATGGCCGCGTATGCCGTGCTGGAATTTGGCACCCAGGCGGCCGAGGGCGGCGCGCCCGCCTCGCCCTGGACGGTGGCCCTGCGTGAATTCGATGATGTGAGCAAGAGCTTTGCCCTGTCGGTGCTGTACACGCCGAATGGCCAGGAAACGGGGCAGATGGATGCGGAATACGTGTTTGCCACCCTGCTGCCGCAACTGGCCGGCGAACCCGTGTATTTTGAAGGCTTGCTGGGCAAGGCGGCGCAGCAGCAGCGCGTGCCCGTGGGCGGTGCCGCCGATGCGCGGGAATTCCTGATTGAACTGGCCTTTGTCATGTTCGAGGCCAAGACCCTGTTCCTGGAGCAGGCGCAGCTTGAGCGCTTTGCCAGCGACTATTGCGCCGTGAAAGGCTGGGGCTTGCCGGCTTCCGACTGGCTGGCGCCGCTGTACCGCCATGGCTTGCTGCTGCAGGCCGATGGGCAAGTGGCGTTTGCCTTCGATTACTTCCGCACCTATTTCCTCGCGCAGCGCTTTGAAACCTCGTTCGACCTGATGCGCTATGGTCCCGAACGCCATGACGGCAGTGAGTCTTCACTCAGCTTTGACGGCGCGTCGGCGGCCCAGCCATTCCTGCGCGCGCTGGGCCTGGGCGGCGAACGCCCAGAGGCGCCAGCCGCGCCGGCGGCCATGCCGCAAGACTGCAGGCGCCCTGGCTGAGCCTGTGGCGTGAGGCGCTTCAGCCGGCCGCTGGCGGCTGGCGCAAGGTACCGCGCAGGAACAGGTCTAGGCCGGCTGCGACCTTGAGGCGCAGCTGCGACACATCGGGCTGCGCCGGCGGCGGGAACAGCAGGCGCGACATCTGGTCGCCGAGCAGGCAGTTGAGCAGGTGCAAGGCCATCACGGAGGCCGTCAATTCCGCGCGAAACAGCGGCGCGATATCGGGCCGGCTGAAAAACCGCGTCAGCATCTCGCGCGTCTGCCCCGGTCCCACTTTATAAAACGTTTCCGCCAGTTCCGGGTGCGTGGCCGCTTCCGCCACCACCATGCGGTTCAGGCGGATGGCCGCCGGCATGGTTACCAGCTGCACGAACAGCAGGCCGAACTCGCCCAGGATGGTGGCCAGCGGACGCATGTCCGTTTCCAGTGCCGGCATGGTGGAGAAATACGCGGCGCGGCGCTGTTCCACCACGGCGTTGAACAGGCCCGACTTGCCGCCAAATTTCACATAAATCGTCCGTACGGCCACGTGGGCTTCGCGGGCGATCATTTCCAGACTCACTTTTCCATACCCTTTTTCCAGGAACAGGCAACCGGCCGTGTGCAGCAGGTTTTCCATGCGTGCCTCCATGTCGGCGGCACGCGGGCGGCCGGCCGGCTTGCCGCAGCAGCTCAGTTCCTGGGCAGTGTCGGTGTCGGTAGGGCTGTCGGTAGGCAAGGTGTCGCTGAGGCCGGGATCGGGCATGGTCGGGGTCTCTTTACAGGTTGGAAGGTGAGTGATGGCTCACACTGTAGTGCAAATTAAAATGAAATGCAATCGTTTCATTTCTTGACTTTGCCTTTTCTTTGACCAATAATGAACATATATCATTTCATTTTCGGAGCGCAGTATGTCGAACCAGCCTGGCCAAGCAGAACAAAAAGTGCTTAGCGCCGTCCCACCCGCGGCCCCCGCCGCACCGTCCACGCCCGCCGCACCTGCCAGCTCCGCCGCACCGAACCACCGCGTGAAGATCATCGCCGGCCTGATCGTGCTCGTCGCCCTGGGCGCCGGCGCCCGCATGTGGTACCGCAGCCACTATTTCGTGGAAACGGAAAACGCCTATGTGGCCGGCCACGTGCACCCTGTATCGGCGCGCATTTCCGGCGTCGTCACCAAGGTCTTCATCGACGACAACCAGATGGTGAAAGAGGGCGACGTGATCGCCGAACTCGATCCTTTCGACCAGCGCGTGAAAACCGAGCAGATCGCCGCGCAGATCGCCAGCGCCGAGCAGCAAGTGCTGCAGGCCGAGGCGCAGATCGCGCAAGTGCAGGCGCAAGCGAGCGCCAGCCAGGCGCAAGTGGCGCAAGCGGACGCGCAATTGCTGCGCGCGAAACAGGATGCCGAGCGTTTCGGCCAGCTGTATACGAGCCAGATGAAAGCCGTCTCGAAAGCGGAACTGGACGCGGCCAACGCGGCCCGCTCCAGCGCCGTGGCCGACCTGGCCGCCCGCCGCGACAGCGCTTCCGCCGCCAAGGCGCAAATCGGTGCGGCGCAAGCTGCGCGCGACGTCGCCAAGGCCCAAGTGGCCGTGCTGCGCGTGCAATTGAAGGACGCGGAACAGCAGCTGCAATACAACCGTATCCTGGCGCCCGTCGCCGGCCGCATCGGCAAGCGCAACGTGGAAACGGGCATGCGCGTGCAGCCTGGCCAGCAGTTGACGGCCATCGTGCAGGACAACGTCTGGGTCACTGCCAACTTCAAGGAAACGCAACTGGCCGACCTGCACCGCGGCCAGAGCGTGCACGTGACCATCGACGCCATGCCGGGCAAGAAACTGGTGGGTACCGTGGACAGCTTCGCGCCGGCATCGGGCGCGCAATTCGCCCTGCTGCCAGCCGATAACGCCACCGGCAACTTCACCAAGATCGTCCAGCGCGTGCCGGTGAAAATCGTCTTCCAGCCGCAGGACATCAAGGCCATGAATGGCCGCCTGGTGCCGGGCATGTCGGTGATCGCCGAAGTGGAAGTGAACCAGCCTGACACGCAGCCGGCCGCGCAGCACGCCGCCGCGCCAGCTGATTCTGCCGCACAGACCGCCGCCCGCTAAGTTTCCATGAGCAGCCCTTCCACCACACCGGCGGCATCGCCGGCGTTCCCCGTGATCAGCGAGAAAGTCTCCGGGCGCACCTGGCTGGCGGTCGCCGCCGGCATGCTGGGCGCCTTCATGGCGGTGCTCGACATCCAGATCACCAACTCCTCGCTCAAGGATATCCTTGGCTCGCTGTCGGCCACCCAGGAAGAGGGCTCGTGGATTTCCACGGCCTACCTGGTGGCGGAAATTATCGTCATTCCCCTCACTGCGCTGCTGGCGCGCGTGTTCGGTCTGCGTACCTACATGATCGGCACCACTGCCTTCTTCCTGCTGTTCTCCACCCTGTGCGGTACGGCCTGGAACCTGGAAAGCATGATCGTCTTCCGCATGCTGCAAGGGTTCACCGGCGGCGCGCTGATCCCGATGGCCTTCACCCTGGTGATGCTCAAGCTGCCACCGTCGAAGCGCGCCGTCGGCATGGCCATTTTCGGCCTGACGGCCACCCTGGCGCCGGCCATGGGCCCGACCCTGGGCGGCTACCTTTCCGAGCTGTATGGCTGGCCCTCGATCTTCTACATCAACTGGGTGCCGGGCGTGCTGCTGATCGCCGGCATGATCTATGGCCTGGACAAGGAGCCGATGAAGCTGCAGATGTTCTGGAAGGCCGACTGGCTGGGCATCTTCTTCATGGCCCTGGGCCTCGGCTGCCTGACCATCTTCCTGGAAGAGGGCAATTCGAAGGACTGGTTCGACTCGGGTTTCATCATCACCTTCGCCGCGCTGGCCCTGGTGGGCATCCTGGGCTGGGTCGTCACCAGCGCCACGCGCGCCGAGCCGTTCGTCAACCTCGCTTTGTACGGCCAGCGCAATTTTCTGGTCGCCACCGTGCTGTCGGCCGTGACGGGCATGGGCCTGTACGGCTCGGCCTTTTTGCTGCCTTTGTTCCTGGGCCAGATCGCCGGCTACTCGCCGATGCAGATCGGTGAAGTCATCATGTGGGTAGGCTTGCCGCAGCTGTTCATCATGCCGTTCGTCGCCAAGCTGTCATCCGTGGTGGACAACCGCATCCTGTGCTCGTTCGGCCTGCTGCTGTTCGGCGGTTCGTGCATGATGAACGCCTACATGGACGCGTCGACCGGCTACGACCAGCTGCTGTGGTCGCAGGTGGTGCGCGCGCTGGGCCAGCCCTTCGTCATGCTGACCCTGTCGAACTTCGCCATGAAGGGCATCGCGCCGAAGGACATGCCGTCCGCGTCGAGCCTGTTCAACATGACGCGCAACCTGGGCGGCTCCATCGGCATCGCCCTGCTGGCCACGGCCCTGAGCACGCGCGAGCATTTCCACTCGCAGCGCCTGGGCGAGGCGATCAACGCATTTTCCAGCGCCACGCAGCTGCGCATCGACCAGCTGACGTCGTCGTTCATGGCCAAGGGCTTCGATTCGGTCACGGCCGGCAACCAGGCCTTGCAGGCGATTGACGGCATTGTGCGCCGCGAAGCGTATGTGATGGCCTACAACGATGGCTTCTTCCTCATCGGCGCCATCCTGCTGGCCTGCATCGTGCCTCTGTGGCTGGCCGACAAACTCAAAGCTCCCGGTGGCGGTGGCGGCGGTCACTGACCGTCCACAGCCCGCACGTGCAGCACCTCAAGAACAAGAAGGTAATCATCATGCAAACAGTATTGACGAAAATCGCGCTGGCCGCTTCCCTTGCCGTGGCGCTTGCAGCCTGCGGCACCGTGGGCCAGGATTTCACCGCACCGGCCAATGTGGCCGGCATCGACAACGCCGCCTTCCGCCACGGCGCCAGTGCGGCGGACGCCGCGCAGCTGCCGAAGCAATGGTGGAGCATCTACGGTGACGCCACCCTGAACCGCCTGGAACAAAGCGCGCTGCAGGACAACCCCGGCGTGAAAGCGGCGGGCGAACGCCTGCTGCAGGCGCTGGCGCAAAGCGGCACGGCGCGCGCCAACCAGGGCCCGAGCGTGAACCTCAGCACGGGCATCTCGAACTCGCGCACCTCGGCCAACACCTCGCAGGGCCTGGCCCTGGGCAACCGCTCGATCAGCGGGAATAACTTCTCGGTCGGCGGCTCGCTGTCGTACGAAGTCGACCTGCTGGGCCGCGTAAAGCGCATGGTCGAAGCGGCCGATTCGCAAGCGCTGGCAGCGCAGGCCGACCGCGACGGCGTGCTGCTGATGCTGTCGGCGCAAGTGGCCAGCAATTACTGGCAGCTGCGCGGCCTGGATGCGGAAATGGCCATCTTGAATGGCGCGCTCGACACGCGCCGCGAGTCGGCGCAGCTGGTCGAGGCGCGCTTCAATGCGGGCTTGACGAATGAGCTGGACCTGGCGCGCGCGAAAGTGGAACTGTCGAACGCGCAGGCCGACCTGCATGAAGTCAAGCGCCAGCGCAACCAGCTGGAAAACAGCCTGGCCACCCTGACGGGCAAGCCGCCATCGGCGCTGCAATTGCCGGTGGCTGCCGATCCATCGGCCCTGCCGCTGCCGCCAGGTATCCCTGTCGGCCTGCCCGCCAGCCTGCTGGCGCACCGTCCCGACCTGGTTTCCAGCGTGGCGGGCCTGCGCGCGGCGAATGCGCAGGTGGGCGTGGCCGAAGGCGCGTTTTATCCTTCGCTGCAACTGACTGGCAATTTCGGCTATGCGTCGGAAAAGCTGCGCGACCTGGCGCAGGGCGGTTCGCGCCAGTTCAGCTTTGGCCCGCTGGCCCTGTCCCTGCCGATCTTCGACGGTGGCCGCAACCAGGCCAATCTTGACCTGTCCAAGGCGCGCTATGCGGAAGCCGTGGCGAACCATGAAACCAAGCTGCTGACGGCCTTGCGCGAAGTGGAAGATGCCCTGTCGGACGTGGAGCAGCGCCAGTTGCAGGGCGATGCCCAAGCCTTGTCGCAGGCGGCCGCCGCGCGTGCCTACCTGGTGGCGCGCACGCGCTACGAGCGCGGCATCTCGACCTACCTGGATGTGACGGATGCGCAGCGCAGTTCCCTGGCCGCCGACCGCGCCGCCGCGCAGATCAAGACGCAGCGTTTGCTGGCGACGGTCGCCGTGGCCCGCTCTTTGGGTGCCGGCTGGCAGCCGGATGGCGAGCTGGCCAAGCTGGCATCCGCGCCCGCCGCGAAGGTTCAATAAGGACCCTGGTTACGTGAGCGTGGCCGGTGGCGGTGTCGCCGCCGGCCCGTAGCGTTCCAGCAGAAAATCGATGAAGGTCGTCAGCTTCGGCGTGGGCTGGCGGTCGCGCGGATACAGCACATGCATCAGGCGCGGCGCCGGCACGTAATCGGTCAATAGCGGAACTAGTCTTCCCGCGGCGATATCGTCGGCCAGTAAAATCTCCGCCTGCATGACGATGCCGAAGCCGTGCAGGGCCGCCATGCGCAGCGCCTGCCCATTGTTCGAACGGAAGCGGCTCTCGACTGTCGCGTCATCGTGGCGCGCTTCCTTGCCGCTCAGGCGCCAGCGCATGTGGCGCGCCCACTGCATGAAATCCACGCACTCGTGCCGCGCCAGGTCATCCGGCGTGCGCGGCGTGCCATGTTTTGCCAGGTAGGCGGGCGAGGCGCAAATGACCATCGCGTAGTGCCGCAAGGGCCGCGCCACCATGCCGGAGTCTTCCAGCGCACCGATGCGGATGGCCGCATCAAAACCTTCCTCCACCAGATCCACCATCCTGTCGTTCAGGTTCAGTTCCACGCTCACGTCCGGATACGCGGTCAGGTAGTCGGCCAGCAGCGGCGCGATGCGTTCGCTGCCGAAGGACACGGGCGCCGTGATTTTCAGCTTGCCGCGCGGCGTGGCGCGCATCGCTTCGGCGCCCGTTTCCGCCGCCGCGATCTGCGCCAGGATCTGCCGGCACTGTTCCGCATATTGCCGGCCGATTTCCGTCAGGCTTTGCCGACGCGTCGTGCGCGCCAGCAATCGCGTGCCCAGCCGCTCTTCCAGCTGCCTGATGTGCTTGCCCACCATCACGGGCGAGATGCGGAAGGTCTCGGCGGCCGCAGTGAAACTGCCCTGGTCGACGACGGCGACAAAGATTTCCATGCTGCGCAGCTTGTCCATGGGAGTCGATTCCGAACTGTGGGTTGGTAATCTTGTAAATTCTAGCGTATTTATTCCTTTTTGGAAGCGGCGCATACTGGCTCCATCGTTCAACCCAGACAGGAAAACAGCATGAAAATCGTCATCATCGGCGCCAGCGGCACCATCGGCAAGGCCGTCTCGGCACAACTGGCGCAGCGCCATGAAATCATTGAAGTGGGCAGCCGCACGGGCGCGCACCAGGCCGACATGGGCGACATCGCGCAAGTGCGCGCCCTGTTCCAGCGCATCGGCAAGGTCGACGCCGTCGTCGTCACGGCCGGCAAGCTGCATTTCGGCCCGCTGGCCGAATTTACGCCTGAACAGTTCCAGCTGGGCCTGGACAGCAAACTGATGGGCCAGGTCAACGTGGCCCTGGTGGCACAGGAATACCTGAACGACGGCGGTTCGATCACGCTCACCAGCGGCATCGTGGCCGAGCAGCCGATCCGCTTCGGCGCGGCCGCCAGCATGACGAATGCAGCGGTGGAAGGCTTCGTGCGCGGCGCCGCCATCGAACTGGCGCGCGGCGTGCGCATCAATGCCGTCAGCCCCACGGTGCTGGAAGAATCGCTGGAAGCGTATGGCCCCTTCTTCTACGGCTTCGAGCCGGCCGCCGCCAGCAGGGTGGCGCTGGCTTACAGCCGCAGCGTGGAAGGCGCGCAGACGGGGCAGGTGTACAAGGTCTGGTAGAGCTGCCCTGCAGGCGGGGACGCAGGTGGATTACAATCGCAGGCTGAACAAGGAAGCGGCCGCGCCGTGACAGCGCGGGGCGTTTTCTTGCTGTGAACCATACACCGAGGCCCCATGAAAAACATCCTGATTCCCCTGCTGATGGCCGCCGCTGTCGGCAGCGCCTGCGCCGCGCCGCAAGCTGCGACGCCAGCGAAACCGGCCACCGCCGCCGAACTGACCAGCATGAGCGCCCGTTACGCGCCCGTCGCGCTGACCGCCGATACGGCGCACCTGTCCGCAGGCGACCGCCAGGCCATCGCCAAGCTGGTCGAAGCGGCCAAGCTGGTCGACGTGCTGCAATTGCGCCAGCGCTGGTCCGGCAACGAAGCGCTGTGGGCGGCGCTCAAGAAAGACAAGTCAACGCTGGGCCAGGCCCGCTTGAATTATTTCTGGATCAACAAGGGTCCGTGGTCGGTGCTCGACGCGCACGCCTCGTTCATGCCGGCCAGCTATGCGGGCATCGCCATTCCCGCGCACAAGCCGGAAGCGGGCAATTTCTATCCGCAGGGCGCCACCAAGGCCAGCGTGGAAACGTGGATGAATGGCTTGCCGGCGGAAGACAAGCAGCAGGCGCAATGGTTCTTCACGACGATTCGCGCGGGCAAGGACGGCAAGTACCAGACGGTCAAGTATTCCGATGAATACAAGGTGGAGCTGAAGCAGCTGGCCAAATTGCTCGATGAAGCGGCGGCCGCCACGGACAACGCATCGTTGAAGAAATTCCTCACCCTGCGCGCCAAGGCCTTCCTCGACAATGACTATTTACCCTCCGACTTTGCCTGGATGGATCTCGATTCGCCCGTCGACATCACCATCGGCCCGTACGAGACGTACAACGACGAGCTGTTCGGCTACAAGGCCGCGTTTGAAGCGTATGTGAACATCCGCGACCAGGCCGAGACGCAAAAGCTGAATTTCTTCGCCAAGCACATGCAGGAGCTGGAAGACAACCTGCCGCTCGACGCCCAGTACCGCAACCCGAAAGTGGGCGCGCTGGCACCGATGGTGGTGGTGAATCAGGTGTATGGCGCCGGCGATGGCAACATGGCCGTGCAGACGGCCGCCTACAACCTGCCCAATGACGAGCGCATCATCAGCGCGCGCGGCTCCAAGCGCGTCATGCTGAAAAACGTGCAGGAAGCCAAGTTCAAGGCCACCCTGACGCCGATCTCGAAGCTCGTGCTGACGCCCGAAGCGCAGCAGGACGTGGATTTCAATTCCTTCTTCACGCACATCCTCGCGCATGAAATCATGCACGGCCTGGGCCCGCATGCAACCGTCGTCGACGGCAAACCATCGACGCCGCGCCAGGACTTGAAGGAAGCCTATTCCACCATCGAGGAAGCCAAGGCCGACATCACGGGGCTGTTCGCTTTGCGCTACATGATGGACAAGGGACAGCTGAACGATACCCTGGGCCAGGGCGACGCGGCCGAGCGCAAGCTGTACAACACCTTCCTTGCTTCGGGCTTCCGCACCCTGCATTTTGGCCTGACGGATTCGCATGCGCGCGGCATGGCCATCCAGATGAATTACATCCTCGAAAAGGGCGGCTTTGTCTCGCTGGGCGATGGCAAGTTCGGCGTCGACTTCGGCAAGATCAAACAGGCCGTGATCGACCTGGACCGTGAGTTCCTGACCATCGAGGCGACGGGCGACTACGCGCGCGCGAAAGAGCTGATGACCAAGTACGTGGTGATCCGTCCGGAAGTGCAGGTGGCGCTCGACAAGATGAAAGCCGTGCCGAACGATATCCGCCCGGAATTCGTCACGGCGCGCGCGCTGGACCAGGCGGCGAAGGCTAAACCATAAACAGTGTGACAGGCAACTGTTGTCAGTGTAAAAAGCCGGTGCCACGCACCGGTTTTTTTTCGTTTTTTTCCTGAAAAGTTGCCAGTTTTTCCTTGTGGAAATATTTTGACCGCTTACTCTGCAGTAGCAACGTCCACTCTCTTGCCCGCCGATCCCATGTTGAAACTGCTCTCGCTGATGAGCTTGCTCATCGTTTTATTTCCTTTGCCCGCCGTGGCTGCCGCCAGTCTGACTGAACTGGAAACGCGCTGGCTGCAGGCGGGAAAGCCGGTCATCGAGTACGCGCGCGGTCAGGGCTTGCCCATCGATATCATCGTGCAGCCGCAGGAAGCGCCCGGCGCCGTGCCGCTGGCGCTGGGCTTTGACCAGGGGCGCTGCAAGCTGGTGCTGTCCCTGCGCGGCAATGCCATGGCGGAGTCCATCCTGCAGGGCGTGCCGCCAGCGCGCCAGGGCGTGATGATCGAAGCGATGACAGCGCATGAGATCGGCCACTGCCAGCGTTATGCGCAGGGCGACTGGCATGCCTTGCCGCGCGGCTTTGTCGAACGCGGCAATGCACAGCGGGGTCAGCAGCAGCAGCAGGCGCGGGAGCTGCGCGAGACGCGCCGCGAGGAAGGCTATGCGGACCTGGTGGCGCTGGCGTGGATGCATGCGCGGCGCCCCGGGCAATACCGCGAGGTGCTGGCGTGGATGAGGGCGCTACGTGCCGGCGGCGCGGCGACGGGCGGTACGCACGCCACCCAGGCATGGCTGGCGCTGGCGGAAGGCGAGCGTGCATTTGACGGGTCTGCTTCTTTATTTGAACAGGCGCAAGTTTTATGGCGGATGGGCTTGATCGGCGACAAATGAAGGTAGATTTTTTGCGCGGATGGCTTGCCAGCGTGTGCTGTCGCACGGAGCTTTGCGCGCGGCAGCGGTCTAATCTGGGCATCAACTAACCAGAGAGGAACCATCATGAACAAAATGATCGCACTCGTACTGGCCGCCAGTGCCAGCGCCCTGTTTGCCGCCACGCCCGCGTATGCGCAGGATGCCTCGTACAAGAGTTTGACGGACAAGGCGACTGCCGACTACAAGCAAGCCAAGGCGGCCTGTGACAGCCAGAGCGGCAACGCAAAGAAAGTCTGCATGGAAGAAGCCAAGGTGGCGCGCGCCAAGGCCGATTCGGATGCCGTGGCCCAGTATCGCAACACGCCGCGCGAGCTGGGCAAGGCCCGCAAGGATGTGGCCAATGCCGAGTATGACCTGGCCAAGGCCAAGTGCGGCGACCGCACGGGCGCCGACAAGACCACGTGCATGAACGATGCCAAGGCAGCGAAAACGGCGTCCCTGGCCGACGCCAATACGGGCGCCCGGGATGGCACCAACGTGGCGCAGAATCCGCCTGCGACGACGAAGGAAAATTGCGATGCCATGGATGCGACTGCCAAGGCCGCCTGCATGACGCGCAACGCGGCCGGCAGCACCAAGGTGGCAGTGGAAGACTCCGTCATCACCACCAAGATCAAGGCCGATCTCGTCAAGGACAATGACCTGAAAGCCCTCGATGTGCACGTGGAAACCGTGAATGGCGTCGTCATGCTCAGCGGTTTCGTGCCGTCCCAGGCGCAAGTGAAGAAAGCCGCCGACCTGGCCCGTGGCGTGGAAGGCGTGACGGACGTGAAGAATGGCTTGAAGGTGAAGTAATGGTGAACTAGCGTCAGGATGGGCCAGGCCGCCGGGAGGGGCATGCGTGTCAGTGAAACGCATGCCGATCACGCAGTGACTGGCCCATTTGCACGCTGTGCCGCCAGGACCGGAGCCGCGCCTGAGGACGTGGCTCCGGTTTTTTTGATTGTATAAATTACGATCATAATATAACATGGGAAAAATCGCGCCTGCCAGTGCCGGTCGGTATTACTTTTTCTCACGAGGACAGCATGCTTTCCTATCCCTTTTCGCAATGGCTGGAGCGGCGCGGCATCCACTTTGCCTGGGTCATTGTCGCCATTACCTTCCTTACGGCGCTGACTTCGTCCGCCGCGCTGGGCTTGCCGGGGGCCTTGATGCAACCCTTGAGCCGCGAGTTCGGCTGGGATGCCGAGCAGATTTCCTCGGCCCTGGCCGTGCGTTTCGTGCTGTTTGGCCTGATGGGGCCGTTTGCCGCCATCCTGATGGAGCGCTTCGGCTTGCGCAACGTCATCTGCGTGGCCCTGGGCCTGATCGCGGCGGGCATGCTGCTGGCCACGCGCATGACGCAGTTCTGGCAGCTGGTGGCCCTGTGGGGCATCTTGCTGGGGCTGGGTTCGGGCATGACGGCGCTGGTGCTGAGCGCCGTGGTGGCCAACCGCTGGTTCGAGACGCACCGGGGCCTGGTGGTGGGCGTGCTGACGGCCAGCTCGGCCACGGGCCAGCTGCTGTTCCTGCCCGTGGGGGCCTGGCTGATCGAGCACTTCGGCTGGCGCACGGCCGTCATGCCCGTGTTTGCCAGCTGCGCCATCGTCGCCGTGCTGGCTTTCTTTTGCATGCGCAACCGTCCGCAGGACCTGGCCTTGCGCCCGTACGGCGCCGACCCGGCCACGCAATTGACAGTGCCGCCGGCGGCAAAAATGACCTTTGCCACGCCCTTTTTGATCCTGCGCAGCGTGGCGGCGAACCGCACCTTCTGGATACTCTTCGGCACGTTTTTCATCTGCGGCCTCAGCACCAACGGCTTGATCCAGACACACTTCATCTCCCTGTGCGGCGATTCGGGCCTGTCCGCCGTGCCGGCCGCGTCCGTGCTGGCCATGATGGGCGCCTTCGACCTGTTCGGCACCATCCTGTCAGGCTGGCTGTCGGACCGCTATGACAACCGCAAGCTGCTGTTCTGGTACTACGGCTTGCGCGGACTGTCGCTGTTCTGGCTGCCGTATTCGGAGTTCACCTTGTACGGCCTGTCCCTGTTCGCCATGTTCTATGGCCTGGACTGGATTGCCACCGTGCCGCCGACCGTGAAACTGGTGGGCGCCACCTTCGGCAAGGAGCGCGCGGGCATGGTCTTCGGCTGGATCTTCGCCGGCCACCAGCTGGGCGCCGCCGTGGCCGCGTATGGCGCGGGCCGCATCCGCACCCTGATGCTGACCTACAACCCGGCCCTGTTCGCGGCCGGCGCCGCCTGCCTGGTGGCCGCCCTGCTGGTGCTGCTGATCCGGCGCCAGAAGGCGGTGGTGGCCGCCGCCCAGCCCGCATGAAAAAAGCCAGGCCCGCATGCGCGGCGCCTGGCTTTTTCATTTTTTCAAGATTTCAAGAACGCCTCAGAACACGTTCAGGGCAAGGCGCATTGCCGAAGGCAGTACGAATAGTACGACTAGGCAATGCAACGCCGCCATGGACTGTTCTGTGGTGTTCTTATTTTAAGTATTTAGCCAGCCAGCCCTCAACCTCGCTGTAGAAGAAACGGCTGTTCTCACCCTTCAGGATCCAGTGGTTTTCGTCCGGGAACACCAGCAGTTTCGCCGGCACGTTCAGGCGCTGCTGCACGGCAAAGTTCATCAGCGCATTGTTGGCCGGCACGCGGTAGTCGAGCTCGCCCACGGTGATCAGGATAGGCGTGGTAAAGCCCGTGCCTTTTTCATGATTGCCCGCTTGCATGACGGGACTTTGATCGCGCCACACGGGCAGGTTCGACCAGACTGGGCCGCCTGCATTCGTTTCACGGCCGAAGCCCCCATCGCTGGTGCCCCATTGCATGATCAGGTCCATTTCGCCCGCATGCGAGACGATGGCCTTGTAGCGCGTGGTGGTTGCCTGCAGCCAGTTGGCCAGGTGGCCGCCATAGCTGGCGCCGCCGGCCGCCAGCTTCGTGCTGTCGATGAAGGGATATTTCTTGATGGCTTCATCGACACCCTGGTTGACTTCATCACCCGGGCCCTTCAAGGGATCGAACTGGATCGAGCGCGAGAATTCCTCGCCATAGCCGGTGGAACCCTTGTAGTCGGTCAGCAGCACGACATAGCCTGGCTTGGCCAGCAAATGGTAATTCCAGCGCAGCACGAACTGGTCGCGCCACATGCTGGCCGCGCCGCCATGGATGACGGTAAACAGCGGATATTTCTTGTTCGGATCAAAGTTTGCCGGCTTGACGAGCATGTTATGGATTTGGCGGCCATCGGCCGTGGTGAACCAGAAGTGCTCGGGCGCCTGCCAGTCGATCTTGCTGGCCTTGTCCGTGTTGAAGGCCGTCAGGCGCTTCGGCTGCTTGCCGTTGAAGGCATAGATTTCCGGCGGGTTGATGCTCGACTCCCACACGCCCACCAGGGCCTTGCCGCCGCTGCTCAGCGAGCCGATGCTGCCCGTCGGCAAGGATGGCTCGTCGCGCACCTCGCCGCCTTTGGTATCGATCGAGTACAGCTTTTCCAGGCCCGCATGCTCATAGCTGAAGATGACGCGCTTGCCGCCTTCCGGCAGCACGTAGCGCGAAATCGAACGGTCCAGCTTGGCCGTCAGGATGGTCGGTGCGGGGTTGGCGATCGGCCAGGCGAAACTGGCCAGGCGCTTCACGTCATACACCTTGCCCGGCGTTTCCGCGTCGCTGAGGGCGAACAGGGTCTTGCCGTCGGCGGCAAATTTCAGGCTGCCATAGCTGTGCTTGTCTTGTGTCAGACGCTGCGCTTCGCCGCCCGCCACGGGCAGCAAATACAGCTGCGAGTAGACGGCTTCGCGCTGGGCCGCATCGCGGTTGGTGGCCGCGTTGAAAACGACGGCCTTGCCATCCGGCGTCCAGATGGCGTCCAGCGATTGCCCTTCATCGCCCTGGCCGCCGCCAAAGCCCGGCAGGGCGGCCAGTTGCGTGCCCGACAGGATGTCGCGTGGCTTGGCATCGGCTTGCGCATCGACGACGAACAGGCGTACCTGCTTGTCGGTCAGCCATTTGTCGAAGTAGCGCGGTGCCGTCGTTTCATAGGAGCGGGCGCTGTACTTGCGGTCCTTGCGTTCCTTCGCGCTTTGCTTGACGTCGGCTTCAGTCTTGTTGCCAGGATAGATGTCGCTGATGAACAGCAGCTGCTTGCCGTCCGGGCTCCATTTCGGCATGCGCGCGCCCATGGTCAGCGAGGTCAGGCGCTGTGCTTCGCCGCCAGCGGCCACGTCGAGGCGGTAGATCTGGCCCGCATCATCGCCGTCGCGTTTGGCAACGAAGACCAGCTGGCGGCTGTCCGGCGACCAGGCCACGGCGCTTTCGCCGCCCTTGGTCGAGGTCAGGCGGCGCGCGGGACTGTCGTCGCCAAGCGACTTGATCCACAGGTCAGACCATTGATCCTTGCTGTCGTAGGCGCTGTCGACCACGGAAAACACGGCCCACTTTCCGTCCGGGCTGGCGACGGGCGCGCCGACCCGTTTCATCAGCCACACGTCTTCATGCGTGATGGCGTGTTTGGCGTTGGCTTGTGTGGCGGCAACTGGCGATGCCGGCGTGGTATCGGCGGCGTGGACGGTCGTTGCCAGCGAGGCGCAGGCCGCTGCGATCAGCAGGGAGCCGAGGGAACGGCGAAGACGGGGTAAGGTCATGGGCGTGGTCCGGAGAATTAAAAAGAGTACAGCGGGCAACATTATTGCCCATGCTTTCCCGCGCTGCCAAGGCCATGAACCGTTACTTACCGGACGCGACGGCCACGTATCGGGCGGGCGCGGCCTGGCTGATCAGTTAAACTTGTTCTTTTACTGACACTGGCGCCGGCCAACCATGAAAATTAGTCTATCTTTATTGAAAACGCTCTTGCTGGGCGCGAGCTGCCTGCTGGCCGCCCCGGTTGTCGCCGCTGCGGCTGCGCCCTACCCGAACACCAGCGCCATGGGCGTGGGCCACGCGGAAAGCACGGCCTGGTATGCGGGCTGCCTGAAGGTCAAGGACGCCGCGCCGCCACCGGCCGACCTGCCGGCGCCGTCTGCCGCTGCTGCCCTGCAGTAATGTTCGGCGACGGACCTGTATTACGATACCAAGAGTATGTCCTCGCCCAAGCCGGCCGACTGGCGTCCCGTGCGCCATTGCGCCATGGCTACGCAGAACAGCGCCGTGCTGATGATGTTGTACCAGAACGGACTGGGCGTGCAGAAAGACCCGCTGCTGGCGCTGAAGTACGCGTGCAGCATCGATGCGGCGCCGGCCGAGATGCAGGGCCGCATCGAGCACCTGCAGCAGATCAACGCCAGCGGACGCGGCATGATCGACCTGTGCGACGACATCACCAGTGGCTACATGATGGGCGTGTGCAGCGCCATCGAAGCACGGCAAAAGCAGCGCGTGCGGGCGCACACGACGGGCAAGCTCAGCGAAGGCTGGCCTGCGGCTGCGCAAGCGTCGCTGCAAAAACTGCAGGCGGCGGCAAGCAAGTTTGCCGATGCGCGCGCGGCCCATGAAACGGACTTGAGCGGCACGGCGCGCGCCGCCCTGAGCATCGCCGCCCGCACGGCCGAGCTCGATCTGCTGGCGCAGGACTTGCGCGAGTACGAGGCGGGCAAGCTGCCTGCCAGCATGACGAAGGAGCAGGCGGCGGCGCTCGACAAGGAGCTCAACGCCATCTACGGCAAGCTCATGAAGAAGCCGGCGGAAACCTATGCGGGCGCCGTCAGCAAGGACGGCATCCGCGCCACCCAGCGCCTGTGGCTGGCGTACCGCGATGCCTGGATGAATTTCGGCGCCGTGCGCTATCCATCCGTGACCAGCGAGACCTGGGCCGGCCGGCTGACGGCGCGGCGCAATGTGCAATTGCAAGATTTGCTGGGGAACTGAAGCATGCGGGAAGCGTACTACCACGAAGATGATTTTTGCATGATCGAACTGTTGCCGTTGGATAATCTACAGCACTGTTTGACGCAGATGGGCGAACAGCAGGCCTTTGCCGATGCGCACCGCAGCGGCGCCGGCTGGAAGCAGATGTACGTGCCCGAGGCGCCGCCGTCGCAGATGCGTGCGCTGGGTCTCACTGCCGATCAGCTGCGGCTGGTGCTGGCCGGCAGCTTGCCGCCCTACGATGCCGTCTACACGGGCTACAGCAGTTACCGCGTGGAATGCAAGAATGTGCTGGCCTTTGGCGGCGAGAAGACGGAAACGCTGTTCGCCGGCCTGGACGACGAGGGCATGGTGTGTGACCTGTGGTGCAGCGATGGCATGCCTGAACTGTTGCTGCTGCCGCTGAAAGAACAGTTGCTGCTGGCCGACTGGGGCGCGGGGTTTGCGTGTCCGCTGGCCGATGGCGACCTGTTCGCCGCCTATCTGCGCGAATACGAACTCGGCTGATTTATTCGCAGGCGATGGCGTTCGGCTGCGCCACCTTGACCACCGATTGCAGGCGCGCCATGTCGTTGCCATCGCCTTGCTCCAGATACGGCTGATAGGTATCGATGATGATGCGCGCCCGTGCTTGCCAGCCGCAATTGTCTTCCTGGCGCGGGGGCACGCGCAGCAGCCGGCGTGCCTCGGCATCGTTGCTGAAACAAAACCACGCATCGTGCGTAGCGGCAGGGCGGGGCAAGCGGCCCCACTGCGCCTTGTCGGGCGCAAAGCAGACCCGGTTGCCGATCAGTTCCAGACTCATCTCGTCCGTGCGCTGGGTGTACATGCCATCGAGCACGATGGGCGGTTGCGGCTGTGCCTGGGCAGACAGGCTGGCGCTGGCAAGCAGCAAGGTGGCGGCAAGTTTCATGCGTTTCTTTCAGGGCTGGCAAGACGAATAGCCAGTATAACCGCGGGGCGGGAAACGAAAAAAGCCCATCCGTGAGGATGGGCTTTTTAGTACTGCGCATTCGTGGTAGGCCGTGCGGGATTCGAACCTGCGACCAACGGATTAAAAGTCCGCTGCTCTACCAGCTGAGCTAACGACCCGAAAGAGGCCGCATTATATATCAGTTGAAAAAGAATGCAAAGCCTTCCTGCAAGAAAGTAATGACGCGTCAATGCAGGGCCGCCGTGAGCTTCAGCACTTCGTCGATGCTGGTGGTGCCGTCGATGACTTGCTGCGCGCCGGCGAGGCGCAGGGGTGTCATGCCGTCGAGGATGCTTTGCCGGCGCAGCGCGTGCAGGTCGGCGCCGGATTTGACCAGCGCGCTGAACGCCGGTGTCACGGCCAGCAATTCGTAGATGCCGGCGCGGCCACGGTAGCCGCTGTGCCGGCACAGGGCGCAGCCGACGGCACGGTAGATGGCGCCGGGGCGCGCCAGCTGGCCGCTTGTCAGGCTGTGCCATTGCGCTTCGCCTGGTGGCGCGTCGGGCTGCTTGCAGTCGGGACACAGGCAGCGCAGCAGGCGCTGCGCCAGCACGCCGGCCAGGCACGCCTCCAGCAGATAGGCGGGGATGCCCAGTTCCAGCAGGCGCATGACGGCGGACGGCGCGTCATTCGTATGCAGGGTCGACAGCACCAGATGCCCGGTCAAGGCCGCCTGGATGGCCATCTCGGCCGTGGCCAGGTCGCGGATTTCTCCCACCATGATGATGTCGGGATCTTGCCGCATCAGCGCCCGCACGCCGTCGGCAAACGACAGTTCCAGGCCGGCCTGGAACTGCACCTGCATCTGGTTGAAGGCCGGCTCGACCATTTCAATCGGGTCTTCCACCGTGCACACATTGACGGTGCTGCCGGCCAGTGCCTTCAGGGTGCTGTACAGGGTGGTGGTCTTGCCCGAGCCGGTCGGGCCTGTCACCAGCACGATGCCATGCGTGCGCGCCGTCAACTGTTGCCAGCGCTGCGCGTCGGCGGGCGGAAAACCCAGGTCCGCCAGGCTTTTGATGGCGATCTCGGGATCGAAGATGCGCATGACGAGCTTTTCGCCAAAGGCTGTCGGCAGGGTCGACAGGCGCAGCTCGATTTCCTGGCCCTGCGCATTGCGCGTCTTGATGCGGCCATCCTGCGGGCGGCGCTTTTCCACCACATCCATGCGCCCCAGCAATTTGATGCGCGCCGTCATGGCCAGCAGCACCACGGGCGGCACCTGGTAGGCCTGGTGCAGCTGGCCGTCGATGCGCAGGCGCACCAGGCCCGCATCGCGCTTCGGTTCCAGGTGGATGTCCGAGGCGCGCTGGGCGAATGCGTATTGCCACAGCCAGTCGACGATGCGCACGACGTGCTGGTCGTTGGCATCCAGGCTGGTCTTGTTGCGTCCCAGTTCCACCAGTTGCTCGACATTGTGGCGCAGCGCCAGGTCTTGCGTGGAAGCCAGTCTGGCCACCTTGACGGAACTGGCCAGGCTGAAAAACTGCGTGATGGCGTCGGCGATATGCCGGGGGTTGGCGATGACGAGGCTGAGCTTGCGCGGCGCCACGCTGCCCAGCTCCGCCTGCCAATCGAGCGCATACGGCTGCGCCGTGGCAATGACGATGCGCTCTGGCGTGCATTCCACGGGCAGGATGTTGAAACGGGCCGCATAGCCGGCCGTCATCACGTCGGCCACCTGGCTGAAATCGATATGCAGCGGGTCGATGCGCACATACGCCAGCCTGGTCCGCTGTGCCAGCCAGGCGCACAGGGCATCGAGCGTCAGCGCGGGATGGGCGACGTGGCACAGCGGATGCAGGGCGGGGGCGGGCAGCAGGGCGGCCTGGGCGAGGGTGGCGGCCGCTTGCGCGGCGTCGAGCATGCCGTCTTCCTGCAGCCAGGCCAGCAGTTGCGGCAAGTCCAGCGTGGTGCCGGCTGGAGGCGGGAAGGGGGAGGGCATGGCCGGGGCCTTTCAGGGCTGCCGGCCTTGCATGGGCGTACCGGCGCTTACAGCGTGCTGGCGATGCCCTTGACCCAGCTCTTCGCGGGCAGCTTGGTGTCGGCGACTATCTGCCTGGCGCGCTCGAGCAGGGCAGCTTGTGCCTCGGCATCGAGCGGCACCCTGGTCTTGAAGGCGATTGCCACCACGTTCCCATCATGGACTTCCGGCAGGCAGATCACCTGTTCAAACGCAAACTTCATCGCCTTGATGTTCTTGGCGTAGCTGGGATGGTCGCCAAACAGGTTGACCGTCATGATGCCGTGCGGCGCCAGGCAGGCGCAGCAGGCAGCGTAGAACTCGGCACTGTCGAGCACGGGGCCGCGCGCCGTGGCGTCATACAAGTCCACTTGCAGGGCGTCCAGGGTGCCATGGTTGGCGTCGTCGTTGACGTAGTCGAGCGCATCCATTTCGCGCACGTGCAGGCGCTCGTCGTTGGGCGGCAGCTTGAACATCGAGGCGCAGATGGTGATGACGGAAGGATTGAGTTCGATGGCCTCGACCTGTGCTTGCGGAAACTGGCGGTAGCAGAACTTGGTCAGCGCAGCCGTGCCCAGGCCCAGCTGGGCGATGCGCTGCGGTTCCCGTATCCACAACATCCACGCCATCATCTGCTGCGCGTATTCCAGCTCCGGCCAGTCCGGCTTGCGGATGCGCATGGCGCCCTGCACCCATTCCGTGCCGAAATGCAGATAGCGCACGCCATCCATTTCCGACAGGGTGACGGGGGCGTAGCGGGGTTTGCGCGCCGGGCGCGAGGATTCGACTTGTTCGATGGATTTTCGTTTGATAAGCATAAGGCGGCCTGAAAGTGTGGCGCATTATAGCCCGTGGTTGGGCGCCATAAAAAATGCCGGCTCCATGAGAAAGACATGGGGCCGGCATTTTAGTACTGAGCAACGACGCTTGGCAGAAGCGTCGCGAGCGGAAGGCAGAGGTGGCCGAGAAGCGCAGCCTTACTAGAATACGGTGAGTATCGCTGGCCGCCTGTGCCGACGCGCAGCAGCTTATGTCAGGCGTTACTGTTGAGCTGGCTCGATCGAGACGCGCAGGCGGATGCGTTCGCCTGGATCGTAGGACATGATGCTCGTGTAGTTGCGGCCGCGGTAGTCATACGTGACCTGGTAGCCCGTGTTGCGCGATTCCCAATGGTCGACCTGGCGGCATTGCTTGACGGCTTGTTCCTGCACGCCGCCCTGGTAGTTGTTCTGGTTGTCGACGCGGTCGCCAACGACGGCGCCGGCAATCGCACCGGCTGCCGCGGCAGCCGTGCGGCCATTGCCGCTACCGACCTGGCTGCCGAGCAGGGCGCCGGCGATACCGCCGACGATGGAGCCGCCCGCGCTGCGCTGCTGTGGCGGTGCCTGGACTTGCACGTATT
The DNA here is from genome assembly GCF_002878455.1 of Janthinobacterium sp. AD80. Lineage (GTDB taxonomy): Bacteria > Pseudomonadota > Gammaproteobacteria > Burkholderiales > Burkholderiaceae_D > Janthinobacterium. The sequence continues at coordinate 40,455 of NZ_NRDQ01000009.1, read as the reverse complement.
CCGTGCGGCATTCCTGGCGTGGACGATTGATCTGTTCCACCTGTGGCACGACGCGCACGACCTTGCCGAAATCTTCAAAGTCGGCGGCCTGGGCGAGTGGCAAAGCACCGATACAAAGGGCTGACATCATCAATTTGGCTTGCAAGTTCATTTTGTAACCTCGTTATCTAGAGAATCTTTCAGGGTATTTTTTACAACTTGGGACTATAGTAATCCCGCTGGACTTTGGCTTGTGTTTCGCCTGGCAACAAAATGTAACAGCCAAGGACCCTTGCCCCACAGTCTGTAACATGCACTTTCAATCGATACACGATGTTGAATGACTTGAAAGGGGTGGTTTGTAACAAATCTTGCGTTTGACATCATATTCGGGTTGATTCATGCAGGACAACACGTTACCCTAATACGCGTATGGCTTATATAAAATCGCACTGAATCGCATAAAAGTTGATACAGATCGAATCACCGCGTGCGCATTGACCCGCGTGCGGGGATGCAATAAGAAGAGCAACTAGAAGAGATCCATACATAACAGGTCGATTTGAGGGAAAAATGAGTTTGTTACTAACCGTGCCGCCCAACCTTGTCCAGTCCATCCGTGCCTTTCGCGTGACCGAATTACAAGACGAGGCGATCCGTCTCGGGCAGCACTTTTTATATGCGCATTGCAACGCTGGACAGACCAAACAACAAGTCATCGGCATTATTGCAGAAGCATTCCTGTTTCCAAAAAATCTGGCGAAGAATTTTGATGCGTTGCGCCTGTGCCTGACCGATACCATGTTCAAGGCCGGTCCGCAGACGGGTTTCCTGGTGGTGCTCGAGCAATTGCCAAATACGCAAAAATTCGACAAGGAAGCGCGCGAGATCCTGCTCGACGTGTTCCGCGATGCGGCCGACTACTGGGCCGAGAAGAAAGTGCCCTTCCGCGTCTTCTATTCGTTCGAGTAAATACTTACTCTCGTTAAGGTAGCGTAAAAACAGCCGTTCGCCAGCGTGGCGGGCGGCATTGCCCGGTGGTGGCCGCTGCCGCGCAGCCATGTTGCGTCGCAACAATAATGCCGGCCTTTCTTGGTTCACATCGCCATAGCGGGTACAATGCGCGCTATGAAAAATATCGTTATCCTCATTTCCGGACGCGGCAGCAACATGGAAGCGGTCGTGCGCGCGGCGCAAGCCGAGCAATGGCCTGCCCGTATTGCCGCCGTCATCAGTAACCGGGCCGATGCCCAGGGACTGGTGTTTGCCGCGGAACACGGGATAGCGACCGCAATCGTTGCCAACAAGGATTATGCCAGCCGTGAACAGTTCGATGCGGCGCTGCAAGCCGTGATCGACGGTTTTGCCCCCGACCTGGTGGTACTGGCCGGTTTCATGCGCATCCTGACGCCGCCCTTCGTCGAGCATTACGCTGGGCGCATGCTGAATATCCACCCGTCGCTGCTGCCGCTGTTCCCGGGCATGGCGACGCACCGCCAGGCGCTCGAGGCGGGTGTGACGGAACACGGCGCGACCGTGCATTTCGTGACTGCCGAGCTTGACCATGGTCCGGCCGTGGCAAGCGCCACCGTCCCCGTCTTGCCGGGCGACACAGAAGACAGCTTATCGGCGCGCGTGCTGGTACAGGAACATCTGCTTTACCCGCGCGCCATCCGCCTGTTCATTGACGATAAACTGTCAGTCGAGCATGGCCAGGTCCGCGTGGACCCTCAATAAAATATTACAGGAAAAATAACAATGAGATTGCCACCAGCGATACTTGCCAATGCTGAAGAAGTATTGCGCGAAATTTTACGTTTCACGGCCCCGGCCGATACCACGCTGTCGCGCTATTTCCGCGACCATCCGCGCCTCGGTTCGCGCGAGCGCGGTGCCATCGCCGAAGGCATTTATGCCGTGCTGCGCAACAAATCGTTCTTCACGGACTTCGCCGAAGCGGGCAGTGGCCCGACCATGCGCCGCCTGACCATCCTCGGCCTGGCCGAAGCGGTGGGCGCCGATTCGCTGGGCGGCCTGACGGAAGAAGAAGTGGAATGGCTGGAACGCATCACGCAGATCGACCGCAGCCTGATGCCGTCCAACATGCGCGCCAACATGCCGACCTGGCTGTTCGACAAGCTGATCGCCCAGTTCGGCGAGGCGGAAACCATGAAGCTGGCCGATGCGCTGAACGCGCCGGCGCCGCTGGACCTGCGCGTCAATTCGCTCAAGGCCACGCGTGACGACGTGATGCTGGCCCTGGCCGAAGCACCGATCCTCAGCACGCCGACGCCGTATGCCCCGCTGGGCTTGCGCGTCATCAAGAAGCCATCGTTGCAAAACCTGCCCCTGTTCCAGAGCGGCGCCATCGAAGTGCAAGATGAAGGCAGCCAGATCCTGTCACAGATCGTCGGCGCCAAGCGCGGCGAGATGGTGGTCGATTTCTGCGCCGGCGCGGGCGGCAAGACGCTGGCACTGGGCGCGCTGATGCGCAACACGGGCCGTTTGTATGCGTTCGACGTGTCGGAAAAACGCCTGGCCAAGCTGAAACCGCGCATGGCCCGCAGCGGCCTGTCGAACGTGCATCCGGTGCAGATCGCGCATGAGCGCGATGCCAAGATCAAGCGCCTGGCCGGCAAGATCGACCGCGTGCTGGTCGATGCCCCATGCAGCGGCCTGGGCACCCTGCGCCGCAATCCGGACGTGAAGTGGCGCCAGCAGCCGAACTCGATCGTCGAGCTGCAAGCCAAGCAGGCAGCCATCCTGGCCGGCGCGGCGCGCCTGGTCAAGGGCGGCGGTCGCCTGGTGTACGCCACCTGCAGCTTCCTGAACGAAGAAAACGATTTTATCGCCGAGCAATTCCTGGCCGCCCATCCGGACTTCACCCTGGTGCCGATGAATAAGGTGCTGGCCGAGCAGAAGATCGAGCTGGAAATGGGCGACTACCTGAAATTGCTGCCGCACCTGCACCAGACGGACGGCTTCTTCGCCGCCGTGTTCGAGCGCAAGGTCATGCCGAAAAAAGTCTACGCCGATGAAAAGCCGGCCGACGACGTTGACGCTGAACAAGCCGAGTAAGTCGACACGGGCCGCCGCTGCGCCTTGCAGCGGTGGCCATGCAATGCCGCCGGCCCGCCTGGCGGCATGGGATTACTTCCCATCCGTACCATCTTCGTCCCACCTGTCTCACCTTCCGGACCGCATCCGCCATGAATGAAACCCCACTGCTGAACCTGATCACTGACTTTGTCGACGATTTCCGCCAACCGGCCATCCTGTGGCAGGCGCTGGTCATCGTCGCTTGCCTGGCCCTGAGCTGGCTGCTGGTGCGGCAGTTGCGCGAATTCCTGCACAAGCGGGCGGAAGCGGCGACCACGCCGGCGAATCCGGAAACCCTGCAGCGCACGGACAGCTTCATCCGCATCCTGACGCCTGTGCTGGCGGCCATGCTGCTGGGCATTGCGCAACACTTTCTGGCCAAGTTCCAGTCGGTAAACCTGCTGAGTATTGCCATTCCCCTGTGCACGTCGATGGCGCTGGTGCGCTTCGGTTTTTATGTGCTGCGCCGCATCTTTGCCCGTCATGGCGAGGTCAGCCCCACGATGTTGCTGCTGGAAAAAATCTTCACGGTCGTGGTGTGGGCCGGCATGGCCATGTACATCACGGGCTTGTGGCCGGAATTGCATGCATTCCTGGAAGGTATCATCGTGCCGCTGGGGCGCAACAAGGTTTCCGTCGCCGCCATCTTGCAAGCGGCCATCTCGGTGGCCGTGCTGCTGGTACTGGCCATGTGGGCCGGCACGTCGCTCGACGAGCGGCTGATGAAAATGCAGGGCTTGCACACCTCCTTGCGCGTGGTGCTGTCGCGCATGGGCCGCGCCGTGCTGATCCTCGTTTCCGTGCTCGTCAGCCTGTCGCTGGTGGGCATCGACTTGACGGTGCTGTCCGTGTTTGGCGGCGCCTTCGGCGTGGCGCTGGGCTTCGGCCTGCAAAAGATCGCCGCGAACTTCGTCTCCGGCTTCATCATCCTGCTCGACCGCAGCCTGACCATTGGCGACATGATTACGGTTGGTCAGTTTACGGGCAAAGTCACGCAGATCAATACGCGCTATACTGTGTTATTGGGTGGCGACGGCGTTGAATCCATCGTGCCGAATGAAATGCTGATTTCCGGCGGCGTGCAGAACATGTCGCTGAGCAACCGTATGGTGTGGCTGTCGACCACCGTGTCGGTGGCGTATGAAACCGATCTCGATGCCATCTTCCCCTTGCTGGAAGCGGCCACGGCCAAGGTGCCGCGCGTATCGCAAAGCAATCCGCCATCCGTCACGCTCGTGCGTTTCGGTGCTGACGGCCTGGATCTGCAGATCGGTTTCTGGATCGCGGACCCGGAAAATGGCACGGGCGGCGTGAAGTCGAATGTGAACCGCGCCATCTGGCGCACCTTGCAGGAACATCAGGTCTCTGTACCTTTCCCGCAACGTGAATTGCGTATTGTAGGTACGCCTCCTGCACCGCTCATCAGTGCTGCAGATGGTGATTCCGCGCCTTCCGGCACGCAGCCTTAACCTCGCTGCCCGCCTCCGTTTTTGCCTGACCGCACCCATTAGGGCGTACAATCACGCCTAAAATTAACTCTGCCGGACCTCCAGAACGACTGGAGCGACCGTGCGCATGACCTGTCCACTTGGAGTAGTAGTAATGACATTGAGTTCCGTTTTACACGACGTTTTGCAGTTCATGGCCACTGGCATTACCGATCTGTCCGCATGGCAAGTTTTTCTGTACACCATGGTGGTCACGCACATCACGATCGCCAGCGTCACGATTTACCTGCACCGCCACCAGGCCCACCGCGCGCTGGAATTGCATGCGATTCCCAGCCATTTCTTCCGTTTCTGGCTGTGGCTGACGACGGGCCAGGTCACCAAGGAGTGGGCTGCCATCCATCGCAAGCATCACGCCAAGTGCGATACGGAAGAAGATCCGCACAGCCCCGTGACGCGTGGCATCAAGAAAGTCTTCTGGGAAGGCGCCGAGCTGTACCGCGCAGAATCGAAGAACATGGAAACCATGGCCAAGTATGGCCACGGCACGCCAACGGACTGGATCGAGCGCCACCTGTACACCAAGTACAGCTGGCTGGGCGTGGTGATCCTCTTCTTCGTGAACTTTGCCTTGTTCGGCGTGATCGGCATTTCCGTGTGGGCCGTGCAAATGATGTGGATACCGATTACGGCGGCCGGCATCATCAACGGCATTGGCCACTACTGGGGTTACCGCAACTACGATTGCACCGATGCCGCTACCAACATCATTCCCTTCGGCATCCTGATCGGTGGCGAAGAGCTGCACAACAACCACCATACGTATGCGACGTCGGCCAAGCTGTCGTCGAAATGGTATGAAATCGATATCGGCTGGGCGTATATCCGTGCGCTGGAAATGCTGGGCCTGGCCAAGGTGAAAAAGCTGGCGCCGGCACCGAAGTTCTCGCACGGCAAGCTGGAAGCGGACTTCGAGACCTTGCAATCGGTGATCGCCAACCGCTATGACGTGATGGCCAAGTATGCGAAATCGATCAAGCATGCCTGGAAGGAAGAGTTGGAACACCTGAAGCACAAGGCCGAGCTGGAAAAGCGCTTCCTGAAATCGTCGCGCAAGCTGATGCAGCGCGAGCCGGGCAAGCTGGCCGATGCACACCACGAGCAGCTGTCGGAATTGTTCCAGCACAGCAAGGCACTGGAAACCATGCACCACATGCGCGTGGAACTGGGCGCCATCTGGGAACGTTCGCACTTTACACGCGAGCAATTGCTGCAGAAGCTGCAAGACTGGTGCACGCGCGCCGAAGCGTCGGGCATCAAGTCGCTGCAAGACTTTTCACTGCGCCTGCGCAGCTACGCATAAACAGCGTTACCGCCACGCGCAAGGCCCTGGTTTCCAGGGCCTTTTTTTCGTCCGTATACAACGGGCGAGGGCGCAGGCGTAAAAATCAGGACGAAAAAAAACCGCTCATCGGAGCGGCTCTTTTTACAGAACACAATATCAATTACTTGATCTTGGTTTCTTTGTACGTTACGTGCTTGCGTGCTTTAGGATCAAATTTCATGATCTCCATTTTCGCAGGCGTCGTACGCTTGTTTTTGGTGGTCGTGTAGAAGTGACCCGTACCGGCGGTCGATTCTAACTTGATTTTGTCGCGGCCTGATTTTGCCATGATAGCTCCCTTATTCTGCTAATTAGACTTTTTCGCCACGAGCGCGCATATCGACCAATACGGCGTCGATGCCGACTTTATCGATGACGCGCAGACCGGCGTTGGACAAACGCAGGGAGACCCAGCGGTTTTCAGATTCAACAAAAATACGACGATTCTGCAAGTTAGGCAAAAAACGACGTTTGGTTTTGTTGTTTGCATGGGAAACATTGTTGCCGACCATCGGCTTCTTCCCAGTGACTTGGCAAACACGTGCCATGGCGCACTCCTTAAAGATATTCCAAATTGGAAAAACGAGAGTATATCCAAAATAAGCCGATTTATCAATGACTTGCGAAAAACAATTGTGTCATGTTGTTGTGATTTAATTTAACAATTTGACTTTTGCCCATCTTCATAGGGGAAAAGACTTGTAAACAGCCTTGTTTACTGCTAGACAAGACTCTTGACGATGTCACGTATGTCCTTGTTTACACATGGTTAACTGTATATTTGCCGCTGCCGGGCCGCCGCTGCGCTAGATCTGGCCGTGCTCGGCAAACGAATGCACTTGCCGCCCGGCCACGACGAAATGGTCGAGTATGCGCACGTCCACCAGCGACAAGGCCTGTACCAGCGCGCGCGTGAGTAATAAATCCGATTCGCTGGGCTCGGGCGTGCCGGACGGGTGGTTATGCGCCAGCATGACGCTGGCCGCGTTGTGCAGCAGCGCCTGCTTGACCACTTCGCGTGGATAGACGCTGGTGTGGGTGAGAGTGCCGCGAAACATTTCCTGGCTGGTGATCAGGCGGTTCTTGACGTCCAAAAACAACACATGGAAGGCTTCATGCGCCAAATGGCCCAGGGTCAGGCGCAGATAGTCTTTGACCGCATGCGGGGAGTTGAGGGCCTGGCCCGCCTGCAAGTCCTCGATGATGGCGCGCCGCGCCAGCTCCAGCACCGCTTGCAGCTGGGCAAACTTGGCGCTGCCCATGCCATGCACGGCGGAAAAACTCACCAGGCTGGCGCCAAACAGGCCCCGCAGGGAGCCGAAGTGCTCGACCGTATCGCGCGCCAGCTGCACCGCGCTCTTGCCGCGCACGCCCGTGCGCAGGAAGACGGCCAGCAATTCCGCGTCCGACAGCGAGTGCGCGCCATCCTCGATCAGGCGCTCGCGCGGCCGTTCACCGGCCGGCCAATCCTTGATGCCCATGCTGTTCTCCTGTTTTGCCCGGGGAGCGCGCCAACATGGCCTTCTTTGACGATGCCATGGGGCAGGCGCGGCCAGTGTGGCTTACAATATCGTTTTGCATCAGCTACTTGAAAACTCACTATGTCCAACGAGCAACCAGCAGTCGTCACCGAAGCGGCTTATCTCACCCTGCATTATCGTCTTGCTACTGTTGACGGTACTGATATTGTCACTACCTTTAGCGGAAATCCCGCCACGTTGATGCTGGGACAGGGGCAGCTGGCGCCATTCCTCGAACAGCGTTTGCTGGGCTTGCCTGAAGGCACGCACCAGACCTTCGAGCTGGCCGCAGGCGAAGGCTTTGGCGAGCGCAATCCAGAGCTGGTGCAATCTGTCTCGCGCGCCACCCTGGACGAGAATTCCGTGCCCGGTGCCGACTACAAGATCGGCGACCTGGTCGACTTCGCCGCGCCGGGCGGCGGCCGCTTTGCCGGCGTGCTGCGCGAAATGCGCGACGATTCGGCCCTGTTTGACTTCAATCATCCGCTGGCCGGCCAGCCGCTGCGCTTTGAAGTCAAGCTCATCTCGGTCCTGTAAAGAAGGAGTAGCGATGGATAAAGAACTGTTACTGGCCCAGCCCCGCGGTTTTTGCGCTGGCGTCGACCGGGCGATCGAAATCGTCGAACGCGCCTTGCAGCAATTTGGTGCGCCGATCTATGTGCGCCATGAAATCGTCCACAACGCCTATGTGGTGGCCGACCTGCGCAACAAGGGTGCGATCTTCATTGATGACCTCGATGATGTGCCTGCTGGCAATACGCTGGTGTTTTCCGCACATGGCGTGTCGAAAGCCGTGCGTGCCGAGGCGGAATCGCGCGGCCTGAGCATCTTTGACGCCACCTGCCCGCTGGTCACCAAGGTGCACATGGAAGTGGGCAAGATGCGCCGCGAAGGCCGCGAGATCATCATGATCGGCCATGATGGCCATCCCGAAGTCGAAGGTACGATGGGCCAGGCCGAGATGGGCATGCATCTGGTGGAAACGCTGGAGGATGTAGCAACCTTGCAGGTCGCCAATCCGGACAGCGTGGCCTATGTTTCGCAGACAACGTTGTCAGTTGACGACACTCGCGACATTATCGAGGCCTTGAAAGCGAAATATCCGAATATCGCCGAACCGAAAAAGGGCGACATTTGCTACGCCACCACCAACCGCCAGGAAGCCGTGAAATTCATGGCGCCGCAAGTGGAACTGGTGATTGTTGTCGGCAGTCCAAACAGCTCGAACTCGAACCGCTTGCGTGAAGTGGCCGAGAAGATGGGCACGCCTGCCTACATGGTCGACAATGCCTCGCAAATCGACCCGGCCTGGCTGGAAGGCAAGCTGCGCGTGGGCGTGACGGCCGGTGCGTCGGCGCCGGAAGTGCTGGTGCAAGCCGTCATTGACCGCTTGAAAGAATGCGGCGTCAGAAGCGTGCGTCCGCTCGACGGCGTGCAGGAAGCCGTCACCTTCCCGATGCCGAAAGGCCTCGATGGCATCAAGCGCGATGTTGCCTGAGGCTCTATGGCTGCCGGGTATCGATGAAATAGTTGCCTCAAAACCGAATTTAATTCGGAAATGATTAATTTATTCCAAGTTTAGTTTTTGCAAAAGATCGTTATGATTGCCTCAAGCTTGAATATGTTGTCGTTATGACTAAGCAAGGTCACGCCCATTTTTAGTGCGTGCACCATGCTGGTGAGACGGTCCAGGGATGGCACTGCAGGAATTTTTCCTCCGGTGCCGTTTTTGTATCAGCGATGACGGTTCTGGCGGAAGTTGTTCCCGACAATGTAGATTTGATAGGGCAATCTGACCATGGATACATTCATCCAGCAAATCATCAACGGCTTGGTGCTGGGCAGCATGTATGCCCTGGTGGCCCTCGGTTACACGATGGTGTACGGCGTCTTGAACCTGATTAACTTCGCCCATGGCGACGTGCTCATGATCGGCGCCATGGTGGGCTTGAGCATCCTCAAGCTGCTGGGCATTTATGTGCCGGACTGGCCCGGCTATTTGAAACTGGCCACCGCCATCCTCGGCGCCATTCCCATCTGTATTCTGGTCAACATCATCATCGAGCGGGTCGCCTACCGCCGCCTGCGCAACGCCCCCCGCCTCGCTCCCCTGATTACCGCCATCGGCGTCTCCATCCTGCTGCAAACCTTTGCCATGATGATCTGGACACGCAATCCCTTGCCCTTCCCGCAACTGCTGTCGACCGATCCCATCAACATAGGCGGCGCCGTCATTTCGCAGACGCAAGTCTTGCTGCTGGCCCTGGCCGCGCTGTCGATGGGCGCGCTGGTGATCCTGGTGGAAAAAACGCGCATGGGCCGCGCCATGCGGGCCACGGCGGAAAATCCCCGCGTCGCCGGGCTCATGGGCGTCGATTCCGACAAGGTCATCGTGGCGACCTTTGCCATCGGCGCCTTGCTGGCGGCCGTGGCGGGCGTGATGTGGGGAGCCAATTATTCTTCCATTCAATATTCGATGGGCGCCATTCCCGGCCTGAAGGCCTTTTGCGCGGCCGTGCTGGGCGGCATTGGCAATATTTATGGCGCCATGCTGGGCGGTGTCCTGCTGGGCATTATCGAAAGCCTGGGCGCCGGCTACATCGGCGACTTCACGGGCGGTTTCCTGGGCAGCCACTACCAGGACATCTTCGCCTTCGTCGTACTGATCATCGTGCTGACCCTGCGCCCGTCCGGCATCATGGGCGAACGCGTTGCCGACCGCGCCTGACGTGACACTGGGAGAATAATCATGGCACTACTCGATTTCGACGTCAAAAAGAATCCTGCCAAGGCGTACGCCGGCATGCTGGGCCTGGCTGCGCTGCTGCTGATCTTCCCGTTTTTTGCCGCCCAGTTCGGCAACTCGTGGGTGCGCATCATCGACATGGCCTTGCTGTACATCATGCTGGCCCTGGGCTTGAACATCGTCGTCGGCTTTGCCGGCCTGCTCGACCTGGGCTACATCGCCTTCTATGCCGTGGGCGCCTACCTGACGGCCTTGCTCGCTTCGCCGCAGTTCGCCATCCTGCTCGAATCGGTGGTGAACCAATATCCGGTACTGGGCGAGGCCCTGGTGCAACTGCTGGGGCCGGAAATCCGCGAAAACGGCATCCACCTGTCGATCTGGGCCATCGTGCCGCTGGCCGCCTGTGTTGCCGGCCTGTTTGGCGCACTGCTGGGCGCGCCCACCCTGAAGCTGCGCGGCGACTACCTGGCCATCGTGACCCTGGGCTTTGGCGAGATCATCCGCATCTTCATGAACAATTTGAACGACCCCATCAATTTCACGAATGGCGCGCAAGGCATCAATCTGATCGACCCCATCCGCATCTTCGGCGTCAACCTGGCAGGCGAGGCGGGCACCAACAGCACCGTCATGGTGGGCGGCTTTTCCATGCCGTCCGTGAATGCCTATTACTTTTTGTTCCTCTTCCTGTGCATTGCCGTCGTGTTCATCACCAAGCGCCTGCAGCATTCGCGCCTGGGCCGTGCCTGGGTCGCCATCCGCGAAGACGAGATCGCCGCGAAAGCCATGGGCATCAACACGCGCAATGTGAAACTGCTGGCCTTTTCCATGGGCGCCTCGTTTGGCGGCGTGGCCGGCGCCATGTTCGCCTCGTTCCAGGGCTTTGTCTCGCCGGAATCGTTTGCCCTGACGGAATCGATCGCCGTGCTGGCCATGGTGGTGCTGGGCGGCATCGGGCATATTCCCGGCGTGATCCTGGGCGGCGTGATCCTCGCCTCGATACCCGAGGTGCTGCGCCACGTTGTCGAGCCGACCCAGCAGGCGCTGTTCGGCCACGTGGTGATCGAGGCGGAAGTGCTGCGCCAACTGCTGTACGGCCTGGCGCTGGTCCTGATCATGCTGCATCGCCCAGCCGGCCTGTGGCCATCGCCGAAGCACGAGGACCGGCCGGACCATGATGTGGACCAGCCGAACAAATCAACCGGCGTCGTGTCCGCCTAGCCCAGGGACGAGGAGCACCATGAGCGAACAGATCATTCTCAATATCGCCGGCGTGAATAAGCGTTTCGGCGGCCTGCAGGCGCTGACCGACGTGGGCATTACCATCAAGCAAGGTCAGATCTACGGATTGATCGGCCCGAATGGCGCCGGCAAGACCACTTTTTTTAATGTCATCACCGGCCTGTACCAGCCCGACACGGGCACTTTCGAGCTGGCCGGCAAGCCGTATTCGCCGTCGGCGCCGCACAAGGTGGCCAAGGCGGGCATCGCGCGCACTTTCCAGAACATCCGCCTGTTTGGCGACATGACGGCGCTGGAAAATGTCATGGTGGGACGCCATGTGCGTTCGCGCCAGGGCGTGTTCGGCGCCATTTTCCGCCACAAGGCGGCGCGCGAGGAAGAGGCGTCCATCCGCCAGCGGGCCATGGAACTGCTCGACTTCGTCGGCATCGCCCAGTTCGCCAACCGCACGGCGCGCTTCCTGTCGTATGGCGACCAGCGGCGCCTGGAAATCGCCCGCGCGCTGGCCACCGATCCCACCCTGCTGGCCCTCGATGAACCGGCGGCCGGCATGAATGCGACGGAAAAGCTGGCCCTGCGCGAACTGCTGGTGAAAATCAAGGCCGAAGGCAAGACCGTGCTGTTGATCGAGCATGACGTGAAGCTGATGATGGGCCTGTGCGACCGCATCACGGTACTCGAATATGGCAAGCGCATCGCCGAAGGCTTGCCGGCCGAAATACAACAAAACCCGGCCGTCATCGAGGCTTACCTGGGGGGATCGCACGCATGAGCAACAATGGATTGAACCGGAATGTCTTGAAGATTGCGGGCCTGCACGTGGCCTATGGTGGCATCAAGGCCGTGAAAGGCATCGACCTGGAAGTCAATCAGGGCGAGTTGATCGCCCTGATCGGCGCGAACGGCGCTGGCAAGACGACGACCCTGAAAGCCATCACGGGCACCTTGCCAGCGTGCAAGGTCGAGGGCACGATCAGCTATATGGGCGAGTCGCTCAAGGGCACGAAATCGTTTCACTTGGTGGAAAGGAAACTGGCCATGGTGCCGGAAGGGCGGGGCGTGTTTACCCGCATGTCGATCCGCGAAAACCTGATGATGGGCGCCTACACGCGCACGGACAAGGTGGGCGTCGAGAACGATATCGCCAAGTGGTTCGACGTGTTTCCTCGTCTGAAGGAGCGGGCGGCGCAGATGGCCGGCACCCTGTCGGGCGGGGAACAGCAGATGCTGGCCATGGCGCGCGCGCTGATGTGCCACCCGCAGTTGCTGCTGCTCGACGAGCCGTCGATGGGCCTGTCGCCCATCATGGTCGAGAAAATCTTTGAAGTGATTCGCAAGGTGTCGTCCGAAGGCATCACGATTCTGCTGGTCGAACAGAATGCCCGCCTGGCCCTGCAGGCGGCGCACCGCGGTTACGTGATGGATTCCGGCCTGGTGACCATGAGCGGCAACGCGGCCGCCATGCTCGACGACCCGCGCGTCAAGGCGGCCTATCTGGGAGAGTAGGCGGCGAGACGCAGTGGAAAAAGTCAGCAGGCATAAAAAATGCCCCGGCTAGGCCGGGGCATAATGGCATCCGTGGGGGAGTAGCGGGATGGATGCCTGGAGGAGCTGGTGAGACGGGAGCGCCGTGGCGCTCCTTTGACAATTACTTGGCGGCAGCGCGTGGCACGACTTTTTCAGCCGCTTGCGTGAACTGGTTCACGGCCGATGCCAGATTCGCTTCGATGGCTTCGACGGCTTGCTTGCTGGTTTTCGAGAATTGCTCGTAGCCTGCATTGGCGTTGCCGATGGCGCTTTTCAGGATGGCAACTGCGTTTTCCGAGCCGGCTGGCGCGTTCTTGGTGACTTCTTCCACCAGCGAAATCACTTTACGGTTGGTTTCAGCGATTTGCGATTCAGCCGCTTTGCTGAATTCAGCTTGCGTGCCGGACGTGATGGCAGCCAGGTGACGGCCGTAAGCGATGGCTTTCTCGGCGCTAGGCTGGGCTTGCGCGGCGCTCAGCGAGAAAAATTCTTGTGGATCTTTTGCCGACAGCAATTGCTTGGCGGCGGCGGTCGATTCTTCCAGGGTTGCCTTGGCGGCGGTCAGGTTCAGTTCGACGATCTTTTCGATGCCTTCGAAGGCCTTGCCCGTCAGCGACGAGAACAGGGCGAATTGGGCTTCCAGGTTGGCTTTGGTAGCGGACGAAAACTGCTCAGGAATTGAAAACATATAAATCTCCAAAAATATCGAATCTGGTTAATTTGATGCTGCGTGTACCGTTTGGGGAAGCAGGTGAATCTAAATTTTTCAAGCTGAACAAGAATTGTGCAACGCAACAAACCCTATTCTACGGTGAAAAAAAGCGAAGTCAAGCGAATTTTGTGCGATGCAACAATTGAATAGATTTGCATCAAAAGCCGTTGTTTCTAAAGAGAAATATTTGATTTCTGACTGTTAATGGTTTAATCCTAAACTTTCATTTCCCCGCCTTTCGGGACGGGTGCGGCGCAGCATGCTAGACTTTGGCTCCCGTACCGGCGCAGTGCCCCGGTGTGTATCCTGTTTCCCGAGCCGATACCATGTCCAATCTTCCCGCCGCGGCTGACGCCAGCGGCAAATCCTCATTGCTTGCCACCCTGACACCGATGGCCTTGCCTGCTTTCTTTGTGTTGTTGTGGAGCACAGGTTTTATCGTGGCCAAGTTTGGCCTGCCGTACGCGCCGCCGCTGACCTTCCTACTGCTGCGCTTCCTGGGCGTGCTGGTGATCCTGCTGCCGCTGGTGCTGATTCTGCGCGCACCGTGGCCCGTGGGCCAGTTCCGCCAGATCGCCGTGGCCGGCATATTGATGCAGGCGGGCTACCTGGCCGGCGTCTGGTGCGCCATCAAGCTGGGCATGCCGGCCGGCCTGTCCGCCCTGATCGTCGGCATGCAACCCGTGCTGACGGCCTGTGCCGCGCCGCTGATCGGCGAATCCGTGCGTCCGCGCCAGTGGCTGGGCCTGTTCTTCGGCCTGCTGGGCGTGGCCCTGGTCGTGTATGCGAAGATCAACCTGGTGGGCTTGACGGTGGAAAGCGTATTGCTGTGCGTGTTTGCCTTGCTGTCGATGACGGCCGGCACCATGTATCAAAAACGCCATTGCCCGCAGTTTGACTTGCGCACCGGCACGGTGGTGCAGTTTGCCGCTTCCATCGTCGTGGTCTTGCCATTTGCCCTGTATTACGAAGGGCTGGACATGCACTTTAGCAATGTGCAGTGGACAGGCAATTTCATCGGAGCCCTGCTGTGGTCGGTACTCGTGCTGTCCATCGGCGCCATCTTCCTGCTGTTTGCCCTGATCCGCCGCAGCGATGCGACGAAAGTGACGGGCTTGCTCTACCTGACCCCGCCGACGACGGCCGTGATGGCCTGGCTGATGTTTGGCGAAGCGTTTAATATGCTGGGCATTGCCGGCATGCTGGTGGCCGTCGTCGGCGTGGTATTTGTGGTCAAGAAATAAGAACGCGCAGAGAACAGCAGGAGAGCAGGGCAGTGAACAAACACGTATCTGGAGTACCCGAAGAATATACACAGCAGCAGGCCGTGGACGCGGCCATCGTGTCGCGCCGCTCGATCCGCGCCTTTTTGCCCACGCCGGTGGCGCCGGCAGACATCGCGCGCATCCTGGAAGTGGCGGCGCGCGCGCCGTCCGGTGCCAACATGCAGCCGTGGAAAGTGTACGTGCTGACGGGCGAAGCGCGCCAGCGCCTGTCGCGCCGCATCCTTGATGCTTATCAAGCACCAAAGGCGCCCGACGCACCGGCCCGCACGGCGTCGTATACTTATTACCCGCGCCAGTGGACGGCGCCATTCATCGAGCGCCGGCGCAAGATCGGCCTGGATCTGTATCAGTTGCTGGGCCTGGAGCGGGGTGACACGGCCGGCATGGCAGCCCAGCACGGGCGCAATTTCCAGTTTTTTGATGCCCCTGTCGGCCTGATCTTTACCATCGAGCGGGTGCTGGAGCAGGGTTCCTGGCTCGACTATGGCATGTTCTTGCAAAACATCATGCTGGCGGCGCGCGCGCGTGGACTCGACACCTGTCCGCAAGCCGCGTTCATCCATTACCATGACATCATCCGCGACGAACTGGGCGTTCCCGCCAATGAAATGGTGGTGTGCGGCATGGCGCTTGGCCATGCCGATCCGGACAAGGTCGAGAACCGCTTGAGCACGCAACGCGAGCCGCTCGATGGCTTTGTTAAATTCATGGACAAATAAACACTGCGATCGATTGGCACAGGCAAATAGGCCATTAAGGATGAGCTTGTTTGCTGATCACCAACGATTTGTATTCCATTACTGCAATAAATACTGTCTTAACTGTTAAATAGGCTTGCGATTACTCTGCATTTCGCTACACTGCAATAAGGCAACAGCTTCACGGGGAATTATCGAATGGCTAAGTTTAAACTTGCGCTGGGTGTCCTGGCTTCCCTGTTGTTTGCACTGGCGCCGGCTGCGGCCGTGCACGCCAAGGAAGCGAACGGCAAATCCTCAGCCGCCAAGAAACAAAATACCAAGAAAATCAAAGTCGTGCTGCGCAAGGGCGCGGCGGCCGCGCCGCGCGAAAAAACCGTGCGCCGGGTCGTCACGGTGCGCGGCAAGCGCAAGGTCGTCTATCAAAAAGTCACCAGCGTCGCCGTGCCCATGGCCGCGCCGATGCCCACCATGGGCGACCTGGCTGGCCTGAACCTGACGCGCGATCCGCTCGACCTCAAATCAAGCGTGGCGCTGGTGCTCGACCAGAACAACGCTGAAGTGCTGTTTGAAAAGAATTCCAATGTGGCCTTGCCCATCGCCTCCATCACCAAAATGATGACGGGCCTGGTGGTGGTCGAAGCGCGCCAGGACATGGAAGAGCTGCTGACGGTCACGGACGAGGATGTCGACCGCGCCAAGTTCAGCAGTTCGCGCCTGAAAGTGGGCTCGCAGCTGACGCGCGGCAACATGCTGCACATCGCCCTGATGAGTTCGGAAAACCGCGCCGCCTCGGCCCTGGGACGCAACTATCCGGGCGGCTTGCCCGCTTTTGTCGACGCCATGAACAGCAAGGCGCGCCAGCTGGGCATGATGGATACGCATTACGTCGATTCCAGCGGCTTGTCGAAAATGAACGTGGCCAGCGCGCGCGACCTGGGCAAGCTGGCCATGGCTGCGCTCCAGCATCCGCTGCTGCGCCAGTACTCGACGGACCCGAAAGCCATTGTCGAAGCCAGCGGCCAGCCCATGCAGTTTGGCAATACGAATCACCTGGTGGCCAATCCGGGCTGGGACATCGGCTTGCAGAAAACCGGCTTCATCAACGAGGCGGGACGTTGTCTGCTGATGCAGACGGTGATCGAAGGGCGTGCCGTGATCATGGTCTTCCTCGATTCCAAGGGGAAACAATCACGAACGGCGGATGCGGGCCGCATGCGCAAGTGGCTGGAAGCGCTGAAGCCTGCCAACATGAGTTTGCCTGGCGGTTAATGCAGAAGGCTGTCATTACGACGCCTGACAAAACCGTCGCGAGCGGTAGTGATTTGTGGCCAAGAAGCGCAACCGTACTCCAGTTCTAGCTCAGTTCTAGCTCTAGTACGGTGAGCATCGCAGGCCGCAAAGCGCGCCGCGCAGCAGGTTTGGTCGGGCGTTCTCAGTCTTGGGGGATAAAACCCAAAGTAAGCGAAATCTGGTTCGCCGTTTCCACCAGGTCGACCAGCCACTCATCCTGCAAACGGTCGGCGGGCGCCGAAATCGACAATCCCGCGATCAGCTTGCCGGAGTCGTCGCGGATGCCGGCGGCCATGCAGCGCACGCCCAGTTCCAGTTCTTCATTGTCACGCGCATAGCCGCGCTCGCGCACCAGGCTCAGTTCGCGTTCGAGCTTTTGCAGATCCGTGATGGAATTCTTGTTATGCCCGGCCAAGCCCGTGCGCGTGGCATAGGCGCGGATGGCTTTCGGCTCATCGACGGAGAGGAAGAGTTTGCCTGTCGAGGTCAGGTGCAGCGGACCGCGTCCGCCGATGGCGCGCACCACCTGCATGCCCGAGCGTTCGGAAAAGGCGCGGTCGATGTAGACGATCTCGTCGCCCTGGCGCACGGACAGGTTGATGGTTTGCTGGGTTTTCTTGTGCAGCTGGCGCATGAAGTCCAGCGCCGCTTCGCGCACGCTGAGGCGGCTTTTCACCACATTGCCCAGTTCCAGCAGGCGCATGCCCAGGCGATACGTGCCCGGTTCGATGCGGTCGACAAAGCGCGTCAGCACCATATCGTTGAGAATGCGGTGCGCCGTCGAAGGATGCAGGCCGGACACTTTCGACAACTCCTTCAGGCTGACCGGGTCGGAATATTTGGCCAGGGCATCGAGCAGGGCGACCATGCGCTCGATCACCTGGATCGTTGTCTTCGGGGCAGCGACCGGTTCAATTTTCATGATGGATTTGGTGCAATGCAGTATTCATCCTTCTTTATACCATGATGTGAAAAAATAGTGAAATGTTCCGAGATATTCAGCGAAAAAATTGTCACAATCCCTATGCCGGCCATCATAATGTGGCCATGTGTGTCACTTTGGAAAACCATGCAACCTGTAAATGAATTCAAGAGCAAGAGTGGCCTGAAACGCATTGTCTCCGCCTTTTTCTACTCGCTCGACGGCTTGAAGGCCGCCTGGCGCCAAGAACACGCGTTTCGCCAAGAACTGGGCCTGTTCGTCGTCGGCACGGTGATTGCCTTGCTGCTGCGTATCTCCGCCTTTGAAAAACTGGTGCTGATCGGCGTGCTGCTGCTGGTATTGATCGTCGAACTGATCAACTCCGCGCTGGAAGCCGTGGTCGACCGCATCTCGCTGGAGCGCCATCCGCTGTCGAAGAATGCCAAGGATTTCGGCAGCGCGGCCGTGCTGCTGACCTGTATTCTGGCCTTTGCCACCTGGGCGGTGGTGTTGTTCAACCGTTTCTATTAACCGTTCAATCCCCGCAGCGCGCTGTCCATATGCGAAAAACGCATATAAAACGGTGAAACGCTTCGTTCTCTTTATGGTCGTCGGGCCGTAATCTGGTGGCTCTGAAAGTTCAACCACCGGGGATCTTAGATGCTGTCGAAAAAAATCATCATTGCCGCCGTCATCAGCGCGTTTGCCGTCCTGCAAACGGCGCAAGCTGCCGATATCACCCTGCTCAACGTGTCGTATGACCCGACGCGCGAGCTGTACCAGGATGTGAATACGGCGTTTGCCAAGGAATGGAAAGGCAAGACGGGCGACAACGTCAAGATCAAGCAATCGCACGGTGGTTCCGGCAAGCAGGCGCGTGCCGTCATCGACGGCCTGGAAGCGGATGTGGTGACCCTGGCCCTGGCCTATGACATCGACGCGCTGGCCGAGCACAAGCTGCTGGCCGGCGACTGGCAAAAGCGCTTGGCGCACAACAGCTCGCCGTACACCTCGACCATCGTTTTCCTGGTGCGCAAGGGCAACCCGAAAGGCATCAAGGATTGGAACGACCTGATCAAGCCGGGCGTGTCCGTCATCACGCCGAACCCGAAAACCTCGGGCGGCGCCCGCTGGAACCACTTGGCAGCCTGGGGCTACGCCTTGCGCCAGCCGGGCGGCAACGAAGCCAAGGCCAAGGACTTCCTCGGCAAACTGTATAAAAACGTGCCCGTGCTCGATTCCGGCGCGCGCGGCGCCACCACGACTTTTGTCGAACGCGGCATCGGCGACGTGCTGATCGCCTGGGAAAACGAGGCGTATCTTGCCGTCAAGGAACTGGGCCCGACCAAGTTCGACATCATCACCCCGTCCGTCAGCATCCTGGCCGAGCCGCCGGTCGCCGTGGTCGACAAGTTTGCCGACAAGCACGGTACGCGCAAGGTGGCCGAGGCTTACCTGAACTACCTGTACACGGACGAAGCGCAAGACATCATCGCCAAGAACTATTACCGTCCTGCCACGGACAAGGCGGCGAAGAAATACGCGTCGCAGTTTGCCAAGGTCAACCTGTTCACCATCGACCAGGTCGCCGGCGGCTGGACGGCCGCACAGAAGGCGCACTTTGCCGACGGCGGCATCTTTGACCAGATCTACCAACCTAAGTAATACCGGATGGCAATCGGCAACGATTGCCACACCGTGACTGAAAGGCAATCATCATGGCGCTGCGCAGCTTTTCCGATTACCGGGTACTGATCGTGCCGGGCTTGCATAACAGCGGTCCCGAACATTGGCAGAGCCGCTGGCAGCGCCTGTATCCGCAATTCGAGCGGGTCGAGCAGGATGACTGGTCGACGCCCGACCTGGCCACCTGGTCGGCGCGCCTGGATCGGGTGCGGCGGCAGGATGCGCGTCCGACCCTGATCGTTGCCCACAGTTTCGGCTGCCTGACGACGGCGCACAGCCTGGCGCGCGATCCGCACGGGGTAGCCGGGGTGCTGCTGGTGGGGCCGGCCGATCCGGACAAGTTTGGCGTGGCGAAAGCCTTGCCGCAAAAGCGCCTGCCTTGCCCCGGCATCCTGATCGCCAGCCAGACGGATCCCTGGATGACGGCCGAGCATGCCACGCAATGGGCGCGCCGCTGGAATTGCAAATACATCGATGGTGGCGAGCTGGGCCACATTAACGCGGAGTCGAACTTGGGCGACTGGATCTATGGCCAGGCACAATTACAGACGCTGTTTGATCTGGCGCAAGGAGAGCGCCGCCACCGCCAGGCCGCTTGAGTATCTGGCCTAAGCTACTGCGGATATTGCGGCTGCTGCGCCTGGCGATTTGCGGCCTGAGATGCTCGCCGTGCTGAGCACGGTTGCGCTTCCTGGTCACTACTCGCTGCCGCTCGCTACGCTTCTGTCAGATACGCATTACTATATTATTATTGAACGCCTACCACTCATTGAGGAGATCACGATGACTTTACGCCTGGGCGATGTCGCCCCTGATTTTGAACAAGACAGCTCCATCGGCCCGCTCAAGTTCCACGAATGGGCTGGCAATTCCTGGGTGGTGCTGTTCTCCCACCCGGCCGACTTCACGCCCGTATGCACGACGGAACTGGGCCTGACCGCCAAGCTCAAGCCGGAATTCGACAAGCGCAACGTGAAGGCCATCGCCCTGTCCGTCGACGCGGCCGAATCGCACAAGAGCTGGATCAAGGATATCGAAGAAACGCAAAACACCGTGGTGGGTTTCCCCATCATCGCCGACGTCGACAAGAAAGTGTCGGTGCTGTACGACATGATCCACCCGGAACAGTCCGTCACGGCAACCGTGCGTTCCGTCTTCATCATCGACCCGAACAAGAAAGTGCGCCTGATCCTCACGTATCCGCTGAGCACCGGCCGCAACTTCAATGAAATCCTGCGCGTCATCGATGCCCTGCAATTGACGGACGGCTACACGGTGGCTACGCCAGGCAACTGGAAAGATGGCGACGATGTCATCATTCCATTGACCGTGCAAGACCCGGACGTGATCAAGCAGAAATATCCGAAGGGCTTTACGGCAGCGAAACCATATTTGCGCCTGACGCCGCAGCCGAACAAGTAAGAGCACCGAAAAAACGTCCATGGCGTCGTTGCATTGCCTCGCCGTACATTCGTACTGTCTTCGGCAACGCGCCTAGCCCTGAACGTTTTATTCGGCACTCTTGTTCCTACAAAAACGCACCTCGCCGGTGCGTTTTTTTTCGTCCAGCGTTTCCATTACTAAGTATGCAAAATCCATCTAAGCAAATGAGAAATGGTTAGTTCTTTTTATAACGATTGCATGTGAATATTGCGGCCTATAACTCAAAAATGTAATAAGAAGGAGTGTCCGTATGTCTGCAGTAGCACCGGTCAAGGCGCGCGGAGCGCCGTTTCGGGTCATGCCAGGGTTTAAGCTGTCACTGGGCTTCACGCTCTTTTACCTGGCGTTGATCGTCCTCATCCCGCTGTCGTCGGTGTTCCTGAAAACCTTCACCATGACATGGGACGCCTTCTTCAGCGCCGTCACGTCCGACCGCGTGATGGCGTCGTACCGTTTGACGTTCGGCGCCTCGCTGATCGCCGCCCTGTTGAATGTGGTGTTTGGCGGCATCCTGGCCTGGGTGCTGGTGCGCTACAAGTTCCCTGGCAAGCGCATCATCGACGCGTTGGTCGACTTGCCGTTCGCCTTGCCCACGGCCGTGGCCGGTATCACCCTGACGGCGCTGTACTCCTCGAATGGCTGGTTCGGCCAGTTCATCGAAGGCGTGCTGGGCATCAAGGTGGCGTTCACGCCGCTGGGCGTGGTGGTGGCGCTGACCTTCATTGGCTTGCCCTTCGTCGTGCGCACCGTGCAACCGGTGCTGGAAGACGCGGAAAAGGAACTGGAAGAAGCCGCTGCCAGCCTGGGTGCCAACTCCCTGCAGACGTTTATCCGCGTCATCTTTCCCACCATCCTGCCATCGTTGCTGACGGGCTTTGCGCTGGCTTTTGCGCGCGCCACGGGCGAGTACGGCTCCGTGATTTTTATTGCCGGCAACATGCCGATGGTGTCGGAAATCACGCCGCTGTTCATTATTACCAAGCTGGAGCAATACGATTACGCGGGTGCCACGGCCATCGCCGTGGTGATGCTGGTGGTCTCCTTTTTGCTGCTGTTGACGATTAACCTGCTGCAAGCGTGGACGCGCGGAAAGGCCAAGAAAACATGAGTACGAATATCACTGCCGTCGCCGGCGTGGACAATGCCCTGCCCAAAACGCGCCGCATCGAACCGAATATCGGCCCCGTCGTGCTGGAGCCATTGTGGGTGCGCACGGTCCTGATCACCATCGCCCTGCTGTTCCTGACGACCTTCCTCATCGTGCCCCTGGTGGCCGTGTTTGCCGAAGCGTTCAAGAAGGGCTGGGAAGCGTACATCGCCGCCATCATCGATCCGGACGCGATTTCCGCCATTAAATTGACCCTGATCACGGCCGCCATCGCCGTGCCGCTGAACCTGGTATTCGGCGTGGCCGCTTCTTGGTGCATCGCCAAGTTCGAGTTTCGTGGCAAGAGCATCCTACTGACCCTGATCGACTTGCCGTTTTCCGTCTCGCCCGTCATTTCCGGCCTGATCTATGTGCTGATGTTTGGTGCCCAGGGCTGGTTCGGCCCGTGGCTGCAGGCGCACGATATCAAGATTTTGTTTGCCGTGCCCGGCATCGTGCTGGCCACCATCTTCATCACCTTCCCGTTTGTGGCGCGTGAACTGATCCCGCTGATGCAGTCGCAGGGCAGCGAAGAGGAAGAGGCCGCCATCGTGCTGGGTGCATCGGGCTGGAACACGTTCCGCAGGGTCACTTTGCCGAACATCAAGTGGGGTCTGCTGTATGGCGTGATCCTGTGTAACGCCCGCGCCATGGGCGAGTTCGGTGCCGTGTCCGTGGTGTCCGGCCATATCCGTGGCGAAACCAACACCATGCCGCTGCAAGTGGAGATTCTGTACAACGAGTACAACTTCGCCGCCGCGTTTGCCGTCGCCTCCCTGCTGGCCTTGCTGGCCCTGGTGACCCTGGCCCTGAAAGCTTTCATTGAGTGGCGTTTGAACGAGAGCGACGCCGACGATTCCGCCTTACGTTCTACGGAGCACTGATCATGACCATCGCAGTTAAAAACATCAATAAACGTTTCGGCGATTTCGTCGCTCTCGACAATATCTCGCTGGACTTCCCCGCCGGCGAACTGACGGCCCTGCTGGGCCCTTCGGGTTGCGGCAAGACCACCTTGCTGCGCATCATTGCCGGTCTGGAACATCCGGACAGCGGGCAAGTGCTGCTGGACGCGGAAGATGCGTCGAACCGCCACGTGCGCGAGCGGCAAGTCGGTTTCGTGTTCCAGCACTATGCGCTGTTCAAGCACATGACCGTGTTTGAAAACGTGGCCTTCGGCTTGCGCGTGAAGTCGCGCAGCGAGCGTCCTTCGGAAGACCAGATCCGCCGCAAAGTGAAAGATTTGCTGGAACTGGTGCAGCTGGACTGGCTGGCCGACCGCTATCCGCCGCAATTGTCGGGTGGCCAACGCCAGCGCATCGCCCTGGCGCGCGCCCTGGCTGTCGAGCCGCGCGTGCTGCTGCTTGACGAGCCGTTCGGCGCACTCGACGCCAAGGTGCGCAAGGAATTGCGCCGCTGGCTGCGCCGCCTGCATGACGACTTGCACGTGACCAGCATTTTCGTCACGCATGACCAGGAAGAAGCGCTGGAAGTGGCCGACCAGGTGGTGCTGATGAACAAGGGCACCGTCGAGCAACTGGGTTCGCCAGAACAAGTCTACAACCACCCGGCCTCGCCGTTTGTGTATGGTTTCCTGGGCAACGTCAACCTGTTCCACGGCCGCGTGCATGACGGCGTGATGGCCACCGGCGACGCCAGTTTCGAGGTGCCCGATTATGCGGGCGTGAGCGACAGCAAGGGCACGGCCTATGTGCGTCCGCACGACCTGGAAATCGACCGCTATACGCAGGGCGCGGAAGGCATCGTCGTGAAACTGAGCCGCGCGCACGCGATCGGCCCGCTGGCCCAGCTGGACTTGCAGCGCGTCGATAACAGCGAACTGATCGAAGCGGTGATGTCGAATGAGCGTTTTACCCATTTGCAGCTCAAGGAAGGCGAGACCCTGGTGGTCCGCCCGAAACGCCTGCACGTGTTCGTCGAACCAACAAGAACCTAAAAGGCTGGAACCACCATGAATTTTCAACAACTGCGTTCCATCCGCGAAGCGGCCCGCCGCGGCTATAACCTGACGGAAGTGGCCAACGCGCTGTTCACGTCGCAGCCGGGCGTGAGCCGGCAAATCCGCGAACTCGAGGATGAGCTGGGCGTGGTGATTTTCGAGCGCAACGGCAAGCGCTTGACGGGCTTGACGGAGCCGGGCAAGGGCATTTTGAAAATCGTCGACCGCCTCTTGATCGAGGCGGAAAACCTGCAGCAGGCCAGCCTCGAATACAGCGGCCAGACCAGCGGCACCCTGTCGGTGGCGGCCACGCACACGCAGGCGCGCTATGCGCTGCCGAAAGTGGTGCAAAGCTTCCGCGCAGCATTCCCTGACGTGCGCATCGCGCTGCAGCAGAGCGCGCCCGAGCATATCGCGGAATGGGTGCTGTCCGGCAAGACCGACATCGGCATCGCCACGGAAGGCCTGAGCCAGTTCCCCGACCTGGTGTCGTTCCCGTGCTACCGCTGGAGCCATCTGATCGTCGTGCCGGACGGCCATCCGCTGCTTGAGCACTCGCCGATCCGCCTGGAAGACCTGGCCAAGTACCCCCTGATTACCTACGACAAGGGTTTTACGGGGCGCGGACATATCGACGACGCGTTTGCCAAGGCGGGCGTGGCCACCGACATCATCCTGACGGCCATGGATTCCGACGTCATCAAGCAATACGTGGCGCTGGGCCTGGGCGTGGGTATCGTTGCTTCGATGGCATTCGACCACGGCCGCGACAAGGGCTTGCGGGCCGTGGAAGCGTCGCACCTGTTCGCCACCAACACGACACGCCTGGCCGTGCGCCGTGGCGCCTACCTGCGCTCGTATGCCTACGAATTCATTTTGCAGCTGGCGCCGGACCTGACGCGCGAAGATATCGACCGTGCCATGGCGGGCGAGGAAGCCCTCTAGGGCGTGGCCGCCCGCTGCGCCCGCGTCAGGCTGGCCACGGCGCGCGTGTACGAATCGTGCACCAGTTCGGCCAGATAGTCGGCGGGGAACCGCGCCACGTCGACGATGGTCACCCAGTGAAAACGGCCCATGTAGCGGGCCGGTTTCACGCCGGGCATGTCCGTCAGCTCGATAAAACGTTCGGCGCTGGCGCGCAGGCTGAAGCGCCACTGTTCAGGCGTGCTGGTCTTGAAGTAGGCAAACTTCTTGCCGCTCACTTCGTACACGAGGATGTTCGACGGCGGGCCGTACAGGACGGCCTGCGCGCCGGGCAGGGCCGCGCATAGTTCCTTCAATGCGGCGACCTTCATTCTTCGACCGCCACGAACTGCTGCGTGTTATGGTCAAAAGCAAACGCCGCACCGGCGGGTGTATCCAGCAGCCTGATAAAGCGGTCATCCACGCTGAGCACGGCGCCCAGCGACACCAGAGCCACGTTGGCGCTGTCGTTCATGTAGGCGTCGCTTTTGTCATTGGCCGTGAAGCGCCAGCCGCTGTCGCTGTCGTTGTCCGCTACCTCGCGGTACAGATAGCCGACAGGCGCGCCGTCTTCCAGCACTTTTTTTGTCACGAAGCACAGGCCCGCATAGCGGTTGACGAGGTTGTCGTCATCGTCGTGCTGCGTATTGATGATGTGGCAGGCCGCGAAGGTGATGGTGTCCTTGGCGTGCAGATCGGCGATGTAGCGGGGCATGTTGTCGAGCTTGCCAGTGAAGCGGCCATGCGCTTCCACGGTATCGACCAGCACCCACATGCGCTCGGCGCCCGGTGCTTGCGGGGCGTCGCTGTGGAAGGCGAAGATCAGCTTGACCACCTCGCCGGGGCGCACCTGGGCGATGGCTTCGGGTGGGGATTTGTAAAAAGTGTAGGGGTGGCGCGCCGCCAGTTCGGCAGCGTCGGCCAGGTGCCAGCTGGGCATGGTGATCCGTCATCGGAGTGGAAGAACTCCCATGGTAGCTGATTGCCCGCCTGCCTGGCCACCGCGCTGCGATGTTCAGGCCGCCTTGCGGGTGAACAGCCTGGCAGCCAGCAGCACGCCGGCCGCGCCCATGATCCAGGCCGTGGTACTGCTGGAAAAGCCGAGCAGCGTATTGGCGGCGATCTTGCCTGCCTGCGGCTTGATCAGCGCCATGCGGCGTTTCGTCATCTGCACGCCCAACTCGCTCAAGCGCTTTGTCGTCAGCCGCGCCTCCGCTTCCGGCAGCAGCACGGTTTCTTCATCGGCCACATGGTGCAGCACATCGCGCATCAGCTCCAGCAGCAGGGCGTCATGCTGGGAGGCGGCGGCATCCGTTGCGCGCAACTGCGCGATCAAGCGGCGCATTTGCTGGTGCTCCGGCACGCTTTTCTGCATGACCGCGGCATCGCCAACGAGTTGGCGCATCTCGGGGTAGAAGATTTCCTCTTCCAGGCTCGCGTGGATTTCCAGCGCGCTGCAGATGGTTTCAGCCAGGGCCTTTTTGACGGCGTGCTTTTTGTTGATGGTGTATTGGTGAAAGGCCAGCAGCACATGGCTATGGTCGAAGCGGATCATGTCGGTGATGGAGGGGCTCAACTTGTTCAAAGTCTGCATGGCGTGCTCCGTGATGGATGTCGGCAGGAGCAAGCATGATAGGACGCGGCCAGGCGCCGTCCGGCAGCAAACATGGCGATTGTCTGCGCTGGCGCAATATGGCGCGCGATAATGTCGGATGGGCTTGTTTGAATAGCGCATGCGCGAGTGCGCATTAACAACACTTCACTCCAGCCCGCCCAATTCGCGCTCCAGTTGCACGCAGCATGACACTGCGCAAAGCAGACTCATACAATCAATGCATGAGACCGATTGGAATTTTCAATGGCCGAGGATGTTTCTTTTATTGCATTTTGATTTCCTGAATGATATCTTTTGTCCAAGCGCAAATAAATGTGACAAAAATATAATTAACATTGCAAATTTTGAAATTAATCAATAGGGGAAACCATGAATAAGACTAAACATGCTGTGCTGGGTCTCTGCCTCGCCGTGTCGGCTTGCCTGGCGCCGCTGGCGCAAGCGGCCAGCTGGGTAGAAATCAGCAATCCTGCCAAGGGCGGCTTCAAGGTGGGCGGCAATACCGTTACCTATGGCCCTATTGCTGCCGAGTCAGTCTGGGTATATGACGGTGCCAACCCGGCCGGCGCACAAAGCGCGGCCGCGATCAAGAGCCTGGTCACCACCCAGTTCGGCTTGCCGACCAGCGGCACCGGTTCCCTCGTGCTGGCTTCCCAGGGCGACCTGGCCAGCAGCAAGTCCGGTACTTTCAGCATCAATTCCAGCTTCGACTATCTGGCCATCCATTATGGCCGTGGCGAATTGCTGTTCCACTGGGATAGCCCGGTCGCGGCCAACACGGTGTTCAATTTCGGCAACCTGCCGCGTGGCATCAGCAACTTCCGCGCCTATAGCGCCGTGTCGGCCGTGCCGGAACCGGCCACCTACGGCATGCTGCTGATGGGCCTGGGCTTGCTGGGCTTCATGGCGCGCCGCCGCCGGGGCTAATCCCGGGATAGCCAGACGCAAGTGCTGATAAAAAAAGCCCGGAGGCGCATCGCGTCTCCGGGCTTTTTTATATGCCGGCGTGCCGCTTACCAGCTGTAGCCAGCCTTGGCGTAGTAGTAGCGGCCGTTGAAACCGTTCGGCGCGAAGATGCTGTACGGCTGCGTGCCTGCCACGTTCAGGTTGCCGGCGCTGGTCACTTGCGCCGGGTAGCGGTTGGTGACGTTGTCGATGCCGGCCACCAGGCGCCAGTTCTTGCCCAGCTTCACGGAACCGGACACGTCCAGCACCCATTGCGGGTCATACGTCTGGTCCAGCTTGACATCGTTCTGCGGCACCGTGAAGCTGCCGTAGCGTGTCACCAGGCCATGTACGTTCCAGATGCCGAAGCCATAGTCGGCGGCCAGGCTGAACTTGTCTTTCGGCGACGTCACGGTGATGCGGTCGATACTCTGGCGGTCGATCAGCTTCAGGTTGTTGGCCGTCAGGATGGCCGGATTGTCGGCGATTTTCTGTACCTTGCTCTTGTTGTGGTTGTAGGCCACGGTAAAGTCCAGGCGGTCCTTGTCCTGCAGGTCGATGCGGTAGGTGCTGACGATGTCGACGCCTTGCGTGCGCGTGTCGACGGCATTCGTGAAGTAGCGCGCCGCGCCCACCGGCGTGCCTTGCGCCGCCAGTTGGGACTTCAGCGCATCGTTCAGCGCCAGGTTGGCCGAGAACAGGATGCGGTTGTCGATGTCGATGCGGTAGGCGTCGATGCTGGTGGTGAAGTTGCGGTTCGGCTGGAATTGCAGGCCCAGGCTGTAGTTGCGGGCTTTTTCCGGCTTCAGGTCCTGCGCTCCCAGGGCGCGCGCCTGCGGCGTGTTGACGGCGAAGGTACCCGTCTCGATCGGCGTGTTGACGCCGTTGATGACCTGGAAGTTGGTGGTGGTGATGGTGTAGTACTGCTGCGCCAGCGACGGCGCGCGGAAGCCGCTCGACATCGTGCCGCGCAGGGACAGCGCATCCGTGAAGGCATAGCGGGCCGAACCCTTGGCCGAGGTGGTGCTGCCAAAGTCGCTGTAGCGCTCATGGCGCAGGGCCACGCCGCCGGACAGCTGCTTCGTCACTTCCGCTTCCAGGTTCACATACAGCGATTCGTTGTGGCGCGAATGGCTGCCCGCGTTGGCCGGGCGGAAACCGGCAAAGCCTTGCGAGCCGGTGCCGATGTACGACGCCTCGTCGCCGGCACCGATGCTGTATTTCTCGCGGCGCGCTTCCGCGCCGACGGCCACCGTCAGCGGACCCGTAAAGTAAGACACGGGGAATTCGCGCGCCGCGTCCAGGTTGAACACGGTCTGCTCGTTTTTCAGCGAACCGGCATAGAAATGCGTGGGGCTGTTCGCGCCCTGCACGCCGATCGACAGGTTGATCGTGTTATCCAGGTCCAGCTCGAATTTGTTGCTGCCGTAGTTCAGGCTGGCATCCCAGCGCCAGCCGGCCGCTTCGCCGCGCAGGCCCGTGACGATGGACTGGTCCGTCAGGGTGCTGTTTTGCAGTGGCAAGAAGCCTTCCGGGTACACGGGCGTGCGCAGGGCGGTGCCGTTGTAGGCCGTGCGCCAGGTGGCGGCGGCCGACGTGTCGCGCTTGCCATAGTTGCCGAAGGCATACCAGTCGATATTGTCGTTGATGCGGTATTCGCTGTTGACGAAGACGGTGGCTGGCTGGGTTTCTGCGTCGCCATAGCGCTGGTTGACCTTGCCGTAGCGGGGCTCGGCCGGGTTGCGGAAGTCGGCACCGGCGCGGTTGGTCGGGTCGCGGTCTGCAAACTCGGCCGAGATGCGCACCCAGCCGTCGTCGCCCAGCTTGAAGCCGGCCGAACCCTTGATGCTTTTTTGCTTGCCGTCATGTTCCTGAGTCTGCGCATAGCCCACTTCGACGTCGCCGCCGGCCGCGCCCTTTTTCAGGATGATGTTGATCACGCCGGCAATGGCGTCGGAACCGTACTGGGCCGCCGCTCCATCGCGCAGCACTTCCACGTGGTCGATGGCGGCCAGCGGGATGGCGTTCAGGTCGACGGGTGCAGAACCGCGGCCCAGCGAACCGTTGACGTTGACGATGGCAGACGTGTAGCGGCGCTTGCCGTTTACCAGCACCAGGGTCTGGTCGGGCGACAGGCCGCGCAGCTGTGCCGGACGCACGGCGTCGCTGGCGTCGGCGCCCGTGGCGCGGGCGAAGTTCAGCGACGGCAGCAGGCGGCTCAGCACGGTGGCCAGTTCCGTCGATCCCGTGCTTTGCAGGTCGCGCGAGGTGAGGATGTCGATCGGCGATTCGGAATCGATGGTGCGGCGGTTCTTCGCGAAGGTACCGGTGACCACCACCGATTGCAGTTCGCCATCGGCCGGCAATTCCTGCTGCGCTTGCGCTTGCATCGGCAAGCTGAAGCAGGCGATCAGGCTGGCGGCGAGGACGGTTTTCACGGGGAGGGCGGGAATGTGGGTGCGGGCGGTGCTTGAACTCATCGACAATATCTCTCGGTTAGGGGATGCGCGGACCATGGCGGTCCGGTGATGACATCAGAGTAACAGTGGGCTTGGGGCGTGCTTACGAATAGTTGTGTCTATCGATATGCAATAAATATCTGAACCACGGCCAAATGGCGCGGGTAGCGCATATGGCCTTGTTTCCAGCATACGACCGGGCATGGCAAGGCTGCAATGCTGCACGGCAGTAAATTGCGAGGTGTTGTATAAATGCGACTATGCGCGGTGAGAGTTGGTCGTCTGGCCTTGCATCATGCTGCACTGCACCGCCAGACGCGGCCGCTTACTGTCCCGGGTTGGGCAGGCTGGCGTGGATGGCATCGACGGCCGCCACCAGTTCCGGCGACAGGGTGATGTGCCAGGCATCGATGTTCTGCTGCAACTGCTCCAGGCTGGTGGCGCCGATGATGGTCGAGGCGACGAACCAGCGCGAATAGCACCAGGCCAGCGCCAGTTGCGCTGGCGTCATGCCATGCGCGCGCGCCAGCGCCGCATATTGCCGCGCCGCTTCGACGGTGGCGGGGCGGATGTAGCGGGGGCTCCAGCCGGCGGGGAAGATGGTCAGCCGTCCCTTGGCTTGCGGATCGTCGAGGTATTTCGCCGTCAGCTGGCCGAACGCCAGCGGGCTGTAGGCCAGCAAGCCCACGTTCTCGCGGTGGCAGGTTTCGTCCAGCAGGCTGGTTTCAAAATGGCGCGCCGTCAGGTTGTACAGGTTCTGGATCGAGGCGATGCGCGGCAGGCCTTTGATTTCAGCCTGCTTGATGCATTCGGAAACGCCCCACGACGATTCGTTCGACACGCCGATGTGGCCGATCTTGCCTTCATCGACCAGCTTGCCCAGCACGGCCAGCGTGTCCTCGATGGCCACCGACGCGTGCTCCTTGCGCGGATTGTAGACGCTGGCGCCAAAGATGGGCAGGTTGCGGCTGGGCCAGTGCAGCTGGTACAGGTCGATGTGCTCCGTCTGCAGCCGGCGCAGGCTGCCTTCGACGGCGGCGCGGATGTTTACCGCGTCGTGGTCGGTCTTGCCATTGCGGATCCAGTGCATGCGCGAGTTCGGCCCCGCTACCTTGCTGGCCAGGACGATGTCGCCGCGCTTGCCGCTTTTCTTCAGCCAGCTACCGATGTAACGCTCGGTGCTGCCCTGCGTCTGCGCGCTGGCCATGACCGGATACATCTCGGCCGTATCAATGAAATTGATGCCGCGTTCCAGCACGTAATCGAGCTGGCTGTGCGCTTCCGCTTCGCTGTTCTGCTCGCCGAAGGTCATCGTGCCCAGGCAGATTTTACTGACTTCCAAACTGCTGGCGCCCAGCTTGATCTTTTCCATGCGCCTTCCTTAGCGGGCCTGCTTGCCGCGCAGCGCGCGGGCGCAATCCTTGATCAGCGCAGGGCCGGCGTAAATCAGGCCGCTGTACAGCTGCACCAGCTGCGCGCCCGCTTCGAACTTGGCCACGGCGTCGCTACCCTGCATGATGCCGCCCACGCCGATGATGGGCAGCGCATCGCCCAGTTCCGCCTTCAGCAGGCGGATGACATTATTCGACAGTTCGAACACCGGTGCGCCCGACAGGCCGCCCGCTTCGGCGCCGTGCGGCATGCCTTCCACGGCGCTGCGCGACAGGGTCGTGTTGGTGGCGATGACGCCGTCGATCTGGTGGCGCGTGAGCGATTCGGCGATGCTTTTTACCTGTTCGCCATCCATGTCCGGCGCGATTTTCAGGGCCAGCGGCACGTAGCGCTTGTGCTTGTCGGCCAGGCGCGCCTGCGCCTCTTTCAGCTGCGACAGCAGGGCGTCGAGTTCCGATGCGCCCTGCAGCTGGCGCAAATTCTTCGTGTTCGGCGAGGAGATGTTCACCGTCACGTAGCTGGCATACGGGTAGACTTTTTCCAGACACAGCAGATAGTCGTCGGCCGCCCGCTCGATCGGCGTGTCGGCGTTCTTGCCGATGTTCAGGCCCAGCACGCCGGCGCGGTTCTGGTAGAACTTCGACGCCTGCACATTGGCCACAAAGGCGTCCACGCCGCCATTGTTAAAACCCATGCGGTTGATGATGCCCTGCGCCTGCGGCAGGCGGAACATGCGCGGTTTCGGATTGCCCGCCTGCGCGCGCGGCGTGACGGTACCCACTTCGATCGAGCCAAAACCCAGGTCGGCCAGCGCGTCGATGTAGGCGCCATCCTTGTCCAGGCCGGCGGCCAGTCCGACGGGGTTCGGGAAGGTGATGCCCATCACCGTGCGCGGATCGGCCGCCGGCTTGCCGGACAGCCTGGTCAGGCCCAGCGCGCTGGCGCGTTTCAGGGCCGGCAGGGTGAAATGGTGGGCCGCTTCGGCATCCATCGAGAACAGCAGCGGGCGGGCGAGGGAGTACAGGAATTTTTCAGACATGGGGCGCTTTGAGTAGGTGTGCGGGCCACTGGGAAGAGCTGGTGGCCGGCGATGTAATTGCCGGTATTTTACCGTGTTCCGCGCTGGCTCCGGTGTATAGTTGCCATTGGCCTCAAGCAACATTGAGTCCGACCCGGACCGTTGACATCCTCTGCTTCCTTACATCATAAGTGAGACATCGATTGAAAAAGACACGCATCTTGACCGCCATCGCGGCCGCCAGCGCACTGCTGCTGAGCCACCCGGCCCTGGCCCTGCCGAATACCCAGGACACCCGCATGCTGAGCGAACCTGCCGTCTCCAGTCGGCACATCGCCTTCATCTACGCGGGCGATTTGTGGCTGTCGAACCTGGACGGAGGCGGCGCGCGGCGCCTGACCTCCGACCTGGGCGACAAGTCCAATCCCGTGTTCTCGCCCGATGGCAGCCTGATCGCGTATAGCGCGAATATCGATGGCAATGTCGACGTGTATGTGATCGCGGCGGCGGGCGGCGTGCCGCGCCGCCTGACCTTCCACCCGGGTGCCGACCTGGCGCAGGCGTTCACGCCCGATGGCCGGTCCGTGATGTTCACCTCGCCCCGCGCCGCCTTCAACAACCGCTTCCAGAAATTGTTTACGGTACCGGTGGCGGGCGGCGTGGAAACGCAGCTGGAGATCCCCAATGCCTCGCGCGCCGCCTATTCGCCCGATGGCAAGCGCATCGCCTACAACCCCCTGATGCCCGCCTTCAAGCAGTGGAAACGCTACCGTGGCGGCACCAATTCCTGGCTGTGGCTATTCTCGTCGTCCGACAAGTCGATTGAAAAAATCCCCCAGCCGACGACGCGCTCGAACGACGTCGACCCCATGTGGCTGGGCGACACCGTGTACTTCCGTTCCGACCGCAACGGCGAATTCAACCTGTTTGCCTATGACGTGAAGACCAAGGCCGTGCGCCAGCTGACGCAGCACACGGACTTCCCCGTGCTGAACGCCTCGGCGGCGAACGGCAAGATCGTCTACGAACAGGCCGGCTACCTGCACGCGTTCGACATCGCCAGCGGCCAGGCACACAAACTGACCATCGGCGTGGCCAGCGACCTGGGGCAGACGCGCCCGCGCTGGGTCAAGAATGCGAAGTACATCCGCGACGCTTCCATCTCGCCATCGGGCGCGAGGGTCGCGTTCGAGTACCGGGGCGAGATCGTCACCATCCCCGCCGACAAGGGCGATGTACGCAACCTGACGCAGACGGCCGGCGCCAACGAACGCTCGCCGATCTGGTCGCCCGATGGCCGCTCGGTCGCGTATTTCTCGGACGAGTCGGGCGAGTATGAATTGCATGTGCGCTCCCAGGATGGCAAGGGCGCGGTGCGCAAGTTCAAGCTCAATGGCAGCGGTTTCTATGACAACGCCGTCTGGTCGCCCGACAGCAGGAAGATCGCCTTTGCCGACAATGGCTGGAGCATGTATGTGATCGATGTCGGCACGGGCAAGGTGCAGAAGATCGCCACGGAACCGATGTATGGCGTCGACAAGAGCATGCGCGCCTCGTGGGCGCCCGATTCGCGCTGGCTGGCCTACACGCTCAATTCGCCCACCTATACGCGCAGCGCCTACATCTATTCCATCGAACAGAACAAGTCGATGCCGGTGACCGATGGCCTGTCCGACGTGGCCCAGCCCGTGTTCGACAAGAGCGGCAAGTACCTGTACTTCTTTGCCTCGACGAATGCCGGCCCCAGCAACAACTGGTTCTCGCAGCAGAACACGGACAACCTGGTGACGCGCACGGTATGGATGGCCGTGCTGCGGCGCGACTTGCCGTCGCCGCTGATCAAGGAAAGCGACGAGGAAAAGGCTGCCGGCGCGGACGCCAAAAAAGACACGGCGAAGGCGGAAGCGGAGCCGAAGAGCGAAGCGAAGATCGATCCGAAAACGGGCCGCGACGACCCGAAAGTGACGGTGCTGCCGGTGGCGCCCATCCACATCGATTTCGACGGCATCGCCACGCGCATCGTCGACTTGCCGCTGCCGGCCGCGCAGTTCTCCAACCTGACCGCTGGCGCCGCGGGGCAGATCTTCCTGCTGCGCGAAAGCGATGGCAAGAAGGCCGTGCAGCGCTTTGATCTGAAGGAGCGCAAGGCGGAAACGGTGGTGGCGGAAGCCGATGATTTCGACATTTCAGCCGATGGCAAGAAGCTGCTGTACCGCCAGAAGGATAACTGGGCCATGGGGTCCGCCACGGGCAAGCTGCTGGCGCCAGGCGAAGGCAAGGTCAAGGTCGACGCCATCGAAGTGAAGGCCGACCCGCGCGCCGAATGGACGCAGATTTTCAACGAAGTGTGGCGCATCAACCGCGATTACTTCTATGACCCGGGCATGCATGGCGTGGATTGGAAAGCCATGCGCGACAAGTACGCCGTGTTCCTGCCCGAGCTGTCCAGCCGCGCGGACCTGAATCGTTTGATTCAATGGATGTGCAGCGAGCTGGCCGTGGGCCACCACCGTGGTGGCGGCGGCGATGATTTCATCGAGGCGAAGAAGGTGCCGGGGGGCTTGCTGGGTGCCGACTACGAAGTGAGTGACGGCCGTTACCGCTTCAAGAAGGTGTACGGCGGCTTGAACTGGAATCCTGAACTGCGCGCGCCGCTGACGGAACCCGGCCTGAACGTGAAGGCCGGCGAGTACCTGCTGGCCGTCGACAGCCGCCCCTTGGCGCCGCCGACGAATATCTACAGCGCCTTCGAGAATACGGCCGGCAAGGCCATCGACCTGACCGTCGGTCCTTCGGCCGATGGCAGGGGCGCGCGCACGATCACCGTGGTGCCCGTGCCAAGCGAGGACGCCTTGCGCAACCGCGACTGGATCGAAGGCAATATGCGCAAGGTGAACGCGGCAACCAATGGCAAGGTGGCGTATGTGTACGTGCCCAATACGGCAGGCCTGGGCCACACCTACTTCAAGCGCTATTTCTTCCCGCAGGCGGACAAGCAGGCCATCATCGTCGATGAACGCTTCAATGGCGGCGGCAGCGTGGCCGATTACTACATCGAGATATTGCAGAAGAAGGAAATCGCCTGGTGGACCATGCGCTATGGCGCCGACATGAAGACGCCATCGGCCTCGATCCAGGGGCCGCGCGCCATGCTGATCGACGAGACGGCCGGCTCGGGCGGCGACCTGCTGCCGTGGATGTTCCGCAAAAATAACATGGGTCCGCTGATCGGCAAGGCGACCTGGGGCGGCCTGGTGGGCATCCTCGGCTTCCCCGTGCTGATGGATGGCGGCACGATCACGGCGCCGAACCTGGCCTTCTGGACCCGCGAGAATGGCTGGGGCGTGGAAAACGAAGGCGTGCCGCCCGATATCGAAGTCGAGCAAACGCCGGCCGACGTCATCGCCGGCCGCGATCCGCAGCTGGAAAAGGCGATCGAGGTGATCCAGGCCGAGCTGGCGAAGAACCCGCCCGTGCGACCGGCGCGTCCGGCGTTTCCGGACAAGAGCAAGTAAAAACGGCAACCCCGTTGCAAAGACTGGTGTCGGACCCTGAGGGTCCGACCCCGGCCCTTCGCCGTTGGGTTTAATTTACAGTATCACCGACTGCCCCTTGATGCGCGCTTCCAGCGGCTTGAAGTTGATTTTATATGCCATCTTCGGGCTTTGCTCGATCCAGTAGCCCAGGTAGAGATGTAGCCGGGTAGGTCGGATGAGCGGGGTAACGCCCCGCGTAATCCGACGCCATTGTCGGCGCCGCGGGTGGTGTCGGATTACGCGCCTTGCGCTAATCCGACCTACCATGCTTTGTTCGATCGGCCGGGTAGCCGCGTAGGTCGGATTAGCGGAGCGTAATCCGACACCATTGTTGGCTTTGCAGGGGCGGATTACGCGCTTGCGGCCTCGGCACCCGCCGCCAATCCGACAGCATTGTTCGACCCTGGGTTTACAGTATCACCCACTGCCCCTTGACGCGCGCTTCCAGCGGCTTGAAGTTGATTTTATATGCCATCTTCGGGCTTTGCTCGATCCAGTAGCCCAGGTAGATGTAGGGCAGGCCCAGCTCCTGTGCCTGGGCTATTTGCCACAGCACGTTGTAGGTGCCGTACGAGGCACCCGGCACGTCCGGATCAAAAAAGGTGTAGACGGACGACAGGCCGTCGGCCAGCACGTCGATGATGCTGACCATGCGCAGGGTGCCGCCGGGATCGCGAAATTCCACCAGGCGCGTGTTGACCCGGCTTTGCAGCAGGAATTGCGCATACTGGTCGCGGCTGTCCTGGTCCATGCCGCCGCCCGCGTGGCGCGTGCTCTGGTAGCGCAGGTACAGCTCGTAGTGCTCGTCCAAAAAGGAGAGGGTGGCCACGCCCGCTTGCAGCTCGGCGTGCCGGCTCCACGCACGGCGCTGGTTGCGGTTCGGCGTGAACGACTGCGTCACCACGCGCACGGGAATGCAGGCCTGGCAGCCGTCGCAATACGGGCGGTAAGTAAAAATGCCGCTGCGGCGAAAACCGTTGCGCACCAGTTCCGAATACACGTCGCTGTTGATCAGGTGCGAAGGCGTGGCCACCTGCGAGCGGGCCTGGCGGTCGTCCAGGTAGCTGCACGGGTAGGGCGCCGTCGTGTAGAACTGGAGGGTGGCAAACGGTAGTTCGTTCAGGTGCGTCATGCTGATCCTGTCTGGTCTGTCCGCGGCGGTGTGCCTGGCGCTGTGCCTGGAGCTATCATAACTTTTTTATGCCGGTGCTGCAGATTGCCAGTCCGTGATTTGCGCTGCTTCAATGGCGCTTCGCAGATGGGCCAGGAAACGCGCGCGCGAAATGGGCGCCGCGCCCAGCGAGGCCAGGTGCCTGGTTTCCTGCTGGCAGTCGATCATGGCCACGCCGCGCGCCTTGAGGAAACGCACGAGGTGCGCCAGCGCGATCTTCGAGCCATCCGTCACGCGCGCGAACATCGATTCGCCATAGAACATGCGCCCGATCGACACGCCATACGCGCCGCCCACCAGTTCACCGTCGAGCCACAGTTCCGAGGAGTGCGCGTAGCCCAGCTTGTGCAAGCCCGTGTAGCCGGCGATGATCTCGTCGGAAATCCAGGTGCCGGGACCGTCCTTGCGCGGCGCCGCGCAGGCGCGCATGACGGCCTCGAAATCGCTGTCGAAGCGCAGCTGCCATCGCCCGTCGGTGGCGGCGCTGCGCTCGACCTTGCGCAGCGTCTTGGCCAGACTGTCGGATACCTTGAAGTCGTCCGTCATCAGCACCATGCGCGGATCGGTGCTCCACCACAGGATGGGCTGGCCTTCGGAAAACCAGGGGAAGATGCCGTGCCGGTAGGCGTCTAGCAGGCGCGCGGGCGACAGGTCGGCGCCGGCCGCCAGCAGGCCGGGCGCCTCGCCGGTCAGGGCGCGCGAGACGTCGGGAAACGGGGTATGAATGTCGAGCCAGGGAATCATGCAGTATCGGTGATGGCGGTGGCGGTGGCGGCGGGGTCAGGCAGCGTGTCCGGTATCGGCATCGGCATCCGGGCGGGCCATCGGACGCGTGATGTCGCCCGTATGGAAACCGTAGCTGCCGCCTTCGCGGATTTTGACACGGTCGGCAAAGAACAGTTCCAGGGTGGCGCGGATGGTGGGAAAGGCCAGGTCGTCCCAGGGAATCTGCGCTTCCGTAAACAGCTGCACGTCCAGGCTTTCGATGCCCGGCGCGAAGTCGAGGTCGCGCAGACGCGCCAGGTAGAACAGGTGCACCTGATGCACGCGCTGCACGTTCAGCAAGGAAAACAGGGGGCCAAGTTCGATGTTCGCACCCGCTTCCTCCACCGTTTCGCGCTCGGCCGCGTCGGACGTGGTCTCGTCGTTTTCCATGAAGCCGGCCGGCAGGGTCCAGTAGCCGTAGCGGGGTTCAATGGCCCGCTTGCATAGCAGCACCTGCAACTGGCCATCCTGCTCCCATACGGGAATCGAACCGACCACCATTTTCGGGTTCTGGTAATGGATGGCGTCGCAGTTGGCGCAGACATAACGCGGACGGTTGTCGCCTTCCGGGATGGAAAGGCTGACAGGATGGGCGCATTCGGAGCAGAATTTCATGGGCAGGCTAGCAATAGGGATGGCATCGGTAAAGTGATAGTGTAGCGCTTACTGTACACCGATTGCGTGCCGTGTGGCGTGATGGGCGGGCACAATCCCCACTGACGATCGGCCAAACGTTGAATGCGCTTCCTGGCGCACTTTTAATAAAATGGCTCTATTGCAGCAGAATTTGAGATAGCTATTGCCTAAGTCCCCCGTTTGCGCATATAATTCGTCTGCGGGGTGGAGCAGTCTGGCAGCTCGTCGGGCTCATAACCCGAAGGTCACAGGTTCAAATCCTGTCCCCGCAACCAATACCGGAAAGCCGCTGATTCTTGCAAAAGATCAGCGGCTTTTTCATTTCTGGCTGACGCTATGCCTCGTCCACCCATCGGCAATCCGCGCGCGCCGGTCCTGCAGTGGAATTGTCAATTCTTGCCCTTTACGCCGCGCAACAATCTGGTATATAATTCTTGTGCGGGGTGGAGCAGTCTGGCAGCTCGTCGGGCTCATAACCCGAAGGTCACAGGTTCAAATCCTGTCCCCGCAACCAATTCGAAGCCGCTGATTCTCGCAAGAGGGTCAGCGGTTTTTTCGTTGTGCGCAGCGCTTCACTCCTGCGCCTGGCGTGCGTACACCACCAGCCGCAGATGGCGGTCGGCGTCGATCGTCAGCG
Organism: Janthinobacterium sp. AD80; assembly: GCF_002878455.1. Lineage (GTDB taxonomy): Bacteria > Pseudomonadota > Gammaproteobacteria > Burkholderiales > Burkholderiaceae_D > Janthinobacterium. Next base: position 1,226 of record NZ_NRDQ01000009.1, on the reverse strand, counting down.
AGGTGTGCTCGTAGGCGAGCTGCGCGCCATCGACGTCCAGGTGGCGCACGCCTTCGCACGGCGCATGCACGTCATGGCGGCGCCACCACAGCTTGAACTCGGGCGAGACTTTTTCCAGTTCCTCCGCCAGCGCGTGGATGTCCGCTTCCTGCGTGGCGCGCGCGTAGTCGCGGCGAAAGCTCGACAGCATCAGCGGCGCCTGCTCTTCCCAGCCGACCAGGCGCTGGCGCAGCAGCGGGTCGGTAAACAGCAGCCATAGCAGATTGCGCCGCGCGGCGGCATGCGCGCCAAAGCCAAACAGGGCATCGGCGTGCGCATTGAACGCCAGCACGTCCCAGCGCAGGTTGAGCACATAGGCCGGATGCGCCAGTTCGTGCAGCAGGCGGCGCACCAGCGGCGGCACCACGCAAAACGTCTTGCCCTCTTCGGCGGGCGGACGCGCGTGCGCCAGCAGGAACAGGTGGCGCCGTTCCGCCGCATCGAGCTTGAGCACTTCGGCCAGCTTGTCGAGGAAGGCGCTGGAGACGCCGATGTCGCGCCCCTGTTCCAGCCAGGTGTACCAGGTCAGCCCCACGCCAGCCAGTGCCGCCACCTCTTCGCGGCGCAAGCCCGGCGTGCGCCGCCGGCCGCCGCCGGGCAGGCCCACGTCTTGCGGCAAGAGCCGCGCGCGCCGCGCCTGCAGGTAGGCGGCCAGTTCGTGGCGGGTGCGTTGCAAGCTGCGCATGGTGCTGTCTTTCAGGTGAGCCTGTTGCTGCCAGTAATAGCATAAACAGTTAAATTGTAATTGTTTATATTGTATTCCAGAATGCCTGCTTTCTTCCTGAAGGCTGTCCATGCTTGATTCCTCCTCTTCCATTTCGCGCGCGCCCGTCGCTGCCACCACTGCGCTGCCTGCCACTGTCTACCTGATCGCCATGGGTGCCTTTGCGCTCGGCATGGCGTCGTACGTGACGGCGGGCCTGATGCCGATGATCGCCAGCGCCTTTGCCGTCTCCGTGGCGATGGCCGCCCAGCTGGTAACGGCGTTCACCTTGGCCTACGGCTTAGGTTCGCCGCTGGCTGTGGCCTTGCTGCCGGCGCGCGCGCAGCGCTCCGGCTTGTTGTGGGCGCTGGCCGTGTTCGTGCTGGCGAATGGGGCCAGCGCGCTGGCGCCAGGCTTTGCCAGCTTGCTGGCGCTGCGCGCCGTCGCCGGCATCGGCGCCGGCGTCTACCTGGCGCTGGGGATC
>NZ_NRDQ01000089.1 GCF_002878455.1 Janthinobacterium sp. AD80 | reverse complement strand
GCCGGCGGCGCAGGCAGGCCAGGGCCAGCACGCCGGCCAGCAGCAGGCAGGGCGTGGCGGGCAGGGGAATGGCCACGGCCTGCGTCACGCCTGTTTCCAGTTGAATAAAAGAGACGGGGTCGACAATGACAAACGGCTGGGCGCCGGGGCTGCCCCCACCCAGGTAGTCGAAGGTGAGGGAAAAGCCCGTGGCCGTGGCGCCGGGGGCGATGCCGCCCAGCAAGGCGAGGGCATCGACATATCCGCTGGCGGGAATGCCGGCATCGGGCTGCGCTACCAGCACGTCCCAGCCTGGCGGTACCGGCCCGGCGAGCAGATTGGCATACAGGCTGTCGCTGAAAAACAGCGTGAACTCCGCGATGGGCACGCCCAGGCTGGTATTGCCGACCGCGTAATCGTAGCGCCACTGCGTGCCGCCCAGTGCGGTGGCCGTGTAGCCGATGCGGGAAGCGTGCGCGGCCGGTATTGCGTACAGCAGAATTGCCAGCCAGGCCAGCAGCGTTACCAGCGCCCGTTGCATGCGTACCATCATCGCTCTCCCTGTTTTGTCGCCAAGCGACCCCGGGCTTGAGCATAAGCAGGAAGTGTTCCTGTACAGATTGTTCCGATAAAACAAGGAGTTGCCGGCGTGCCAGCGTGCAACTGTCAAATTTTCCGACAGATGACTATGGCTGAGCCTGTCAGCGCTGTCCTACCGATTGCGTCGGTACCGTCTGATTGTATGCCTTACGGAAACACGCGATCATCGTGTTCATGATGCAACAATCAACCAGCCAGAACGGAGTATGCGATGCACAAGCCAGCCCAGCCTATTTACCGCAACAAGCCTTTCGTGCTGATCTGCCTGTTTACCTGCTCGACCCTGGCGGCCAGCCTGATGCCTGCCGCCGACGGCGGTGAAGCGGCCATGGGCCCGGCGCCGATGGCGCGCGAGGCTGGCCATGCTACGTTGCCAGTGTGCAATACCGACGCGCTCAAGCTGTCCGCGCATTGCCAGCCTGGCCGCCAGGCTTGACAGGGGACTGTGCCTGCAGCCGTTGCTGCAGCAAGGCCAGCACGGCCGCTTCCTCCGGCGCCAGGGCCGGCAAATCCTCTTGTAATTGCTGCTGCGCCCGCGCGCGCATGCCTTCCAGCAAACTGCCATCGAGGTAGGAATCGAGCACGGCCGGGTGCACATAGCACTTGCGGCAGATGGTCGGCGTGTTGCCCAGCTTTTTCGCCACCGACTCGATGGCCTGCACGATGTTTTTCTTCGCCTGCGCTTCGGAATCGACTTGCTCGAACGCCTGCAGGGCCAGCGCGGCCAGCAAGGTGCCGGACCAGGTACGGAAATCCTTGGCCGTGTAGTCCTCGCCCGTCACTTCGCGCAGGTAATCGTTGACGTCGCCCGAATCGACGCCATGGCGTTCGCCCGCTTCGTCGATGTACTGGAACAGTTCCTGCCCCGGCAGTTCGCGCATGCGCTGCAGCACGCGGGCCAGGCGGCGGTCGCTCAGGCGGATGTCGTGGCGTACGCCGCTCTTGCCCTTGAAGTGGAATTGCACGGCGCTGCCGTCAATGTCGACGTGGCGCGTGCGCAGGGTCGACAGGCCGAAGGACTTGTTCGCGCGCGCATATTCTTCGTTGCCGATACGCATCATCGTCAATTCCAGCAAGTGCACGATGGTGGCCAGCACTTTTTCACGGGGCAAGCCTGGCAGCTGCATGCCGCGCGCGACGGCGGCGCGGATGGCGGGCAGGGCGTTGCCGAAGCTGAGCATCCGTTCGTACTTGACGTCATCGCGCACCTGGCGCCAGCGCGCATGATAGCGGTACTGCTTGCGGCCCCGCGCGTCGCGGCCCGTCGCCTGCAGGTGGCCGTTGGCGCGCGCGCAGATCCACACATCGGTCCAGGCCGGCGGAATGGCCAGCGTCTTGATGCGCGCCAGCACGTCGTCGTCGCGCACGGGCTGGCCGTCGCCGTCCACGTAGCGGAACTTGCCGGGCTTGCCCAATCGCGCGATGCCGCTCTGGTGGTCGCCCGTATAGCGCAGGCCGGCGGCGCGGGCGGTGGCGGTGGCAGTGGCAGATATTTCCATATTGATAGCTTACCTTTCCCGCCGCGCGCATGGCGCGCCGTTATGCTAAGGTGCGCATTCGTATCGCCGTACACGGCAGACAGGAGCAGCGGATGTTTGGCAGAAAAAAGAATCTGGAAGAAGACCACGCCCCCCAGGCGGACAAGCAGTACGAAAAAAAATACACGGATGACAGCTTCTGGGACAAGGTCGTCAAGTTCGCCAGGACGGCGGGGCGTGAAGTCATCGAGAAGGCCCTGTGGCTGTACTACGCGGCGCAGCAGCCGAACACGCCCCTGTGGGCCAAGACGGCCATCTACGGTGCGCTTGGCTATTTCATTTCGCCCATCGACGCCATTCCCGACATCACGCCCGTGGTCGGCTATGCGGATGACCTGGCCGTGCTGGCGGCCGCCGTCGCCACGGTGGCCACCTACATCACGGCCGACGTGAAGCAACGCGCGGCCGACAAGCTGCGCGGCTGGTTCGGCGCCTAGTCGCCTGGCGCGGGCTGGCCCGGCCGGCCCGGTTGGCCCTTGACGGCGTTGCGGTATCTGGCGCTGGCCGCGGCCTTCTTGACCGCCTCGCTGGCAATGTTCTGCGCCTTGATGCGGGCTTTTTCGCTCTTGCTGCGCTGCTGCGCCACGTCCTTGTTGCCGATGCGATTCGTCATGCTGTTCTCCTTGTTGAGCGTCAAGTCTGACCAGCACAGCATACGTTCTTGCCCGGGCGCTACCGTGCGCCCGCTCACACAAACGCCATGCCTAGCTGTGATGTTTCAATAGGTTGTTGTGGTTCATTCGGATTGGATTTGAGACACTGGAAATCGCCAAACCCCCAGTTCTCAAGGAAACCAACCGAATGAACATCCATAAGAATGCCCGATTAACGCTGATTCGTCGAGTCGAGATGGTCGAAGACGTCCTGCTTAACCGCCTGCCGAGCTGCCAGGCTGCTACCCGCTACGCCGTGAGCGAAGCAACCGTGCGCAAATGGCTGGGGCGCTTCCTTGCCGAGGGGCGAGAGGGCTTGATGGATCGATCGTCGCGTCCGCTACATAGTCCTTTGGCACTCGACGCGGGCAAGGCACTGACGGTTGTCGAGCTACGCAAGAAGCGCATGACACAGGCAAGGATTGCCCAGTACCTGCAGATATCGAAGGCCACGGTAAGCCGTGTGCTGGCGCGTGCCGGCTTGTCCAAACTGAGCGATCTCGATCCCGTCGAGCCGGTGCAGCGCTACGAGCATGCAGAACCAGGCGACCTGATTCATATCGATACCAAGAAGCTCGGGCGTATTGAAACCACCGGCCATCGTGCGACGGGAGACCGGCGAGACCGTACGCGCGGCGCCGGCTGGGAAGTCTTATTTATCGCCATTGACGACCATGCCCGCATCGCCTTCACGGAGCTCTATCCTGACGAAACCCAGGAGAATGCCAACCGATTCCTCGCCAATACCCACGCCTATTTCTGCTCACTCGGGGTGCGCCCCAAAGCGTTGTTGACCGATAACGGCTCAGCCTTTCGCTCCAAGTCATTCAAGGCCACTTGTAGCCAGATAGCATTGAAGCACCGCTTTACACGGCCCTATCGGCCACAGACCAATGGCAAGGCCGAACGCTTCATCCAGTCAGCCTTGCGCGAATGGGCTTACGGCTTTGTTTATAACAACTCACTGGAGCGGGCCAACATGCTCAAAGAATGGAACCATCACTACAACTGGCACCGGCCGCATCAGGGCATTGCTGGCAAGGCCCCAATGTCACGGCTCAGATCCGGCCAGAATAACCTCTTGCAACTTCACACCTAGGCTGTCAATCGGTTGGCATCCCACACGCGCAGGACCTGCGTGATGGCCGCCTCGATCACGGCGTAGCCTACGCCGTCGCGCGCCTGGATCGACACGCCCGATAAAAAGCTGTCGAAGACGGCCGCCAGCGAAGCGCTATCTGTCCCGGCAAGCAATTCGCCGCTGGCGACACCACGCTCGACGCAGCGCACGAAACCGGCGCGGGTGCGGGCGCGCGATTGCGCGAGGGGCGCGGCGACATCGGCGTGTTCCGCCGTCGGCGCGCTCATGCAGCCGAGCGCCACCATGCAACCGGGAGGGTGCCCCGGTTCGCATTGCATGCTGGCCGAGCGGCGCAAGGCCAGTTCGACGGCCGCGCGCGGCGCCAGCGCGTCATCCCATAGACACTCCGTCACGCGCGCATAAGTGTCCAGATAGCATTGCGCCGCCTCGCGGAACAGCGCCTCCTTGGAGCCGAAGGCCGCATAAAAGCTGGGCGCGGAAATGCCGCCGCCCAAGGCCGCCTTCAGCTGGCTCAACGACGTCGATTCATAGCCCTGCTGCCAGAATAAAAACATGGCCTGCTCGACCGCCGCCTGCCGGTCGAACGTGCGCGGCCGTCCCATTTGCGCCATCACCTCTCCTTTATTTATTCACTTCCATACTACTCGATACAGAAGTCGTTGACAACGCGGTGCGTGCTCGCCTATATTTATACCGATCGATACATATATACCGCTGCAACGGTCGGGGCACGCCTGTGCCTGACCACTTTACAAGGATGTCTGCCGTGAATCACGCCACTCTCACCACCGGAGCCAGCACTGTGCTGGCCGACCGCCTCCCCGTCGCCGGCCTGCTGGCCCTGGCCATGACGGGATTTATTTGCATCGTTACCGAGACCTTGCCTGCCGGCTTGCTGCCACAGATCAGCGCGGGACTCGGCATCAGCGCCGCGCTGGCCGGGCAGATGGTTACCGCCTATGCCCTGGGATCATTGCTGGCAGCCATACCGCTGACTATCGCCACGCGCGGCTGGCGCCGCCGCAACGTGCTGCTGCTGACCATCATCGGCTTTCTCGCGTTCAATACCGTCACGGCGCTGTCGTCCCACTACTGGCTGACCCTGGCGGCCCGCTTCTTTGCCGGCATGGCCGCCGGACTGGCCTGGAGCTTGCTGGCCGGCTACGCGCGGCGCATGGTGGCCCCCCACCAGCAAGGCCGCGCCCTGGCGCTGGCCATGGTGGGCGCGCCAGTCGCGCTGTCGCTGGGCGTGCCGCTGGGCACCCTGCTCGGCTCGCTCGTCGGCTGGCGCGCCGCGTTCTGGATCATTTCCGGCCTGACATTGATCCTCATCGCCTGGGTGCTGGCAAAGGTACCGGACTACGCGGGCCAGTCCACGCACGAGCGCCTGCCCCTGCGCCGCGTCTTCACCACGCCGGGCGTGCGCCCCGTTCTGGCCGTCGTCATCGCCTGGATGCTGGCGCACAACATTCTGTATACCTACATCGCCCCCTTCGTCGCACCGGCCGGGCTCAGCGGACAAATCGACCTGGTGCTGCTCGTCTTCGGTGCCGCCGCCATGGCCGGTATCTGGATCACGGGCAAGCTGGTCGAGCGCCACCTGCGCGCCACCGTGCTGACCAGCCTGGCCGTGTTCGCCGCCACGGCCCTCGTGCTGGGCGTGGCGGCACACTTCCCTGCCGTCATTTATCTTGGCATGGCCGTCTGGGGCCTCACCTTCGGCGGCGCGGCCACCCTGTTGCAAACGGCGCTGGCCGACACGGCCGGCAGTGGCGCCGATGTGGCGCTGTCGATGAATGTGGTGGCATGGAATGGCGCTATCGCCGCCGCCGGCGTGGTGGGCGCCACCCTGCTGCAAGCCTGGGGCGCGGCCGCCTTTCCGTGGGCCATGCTGGCATTGATCTTGCTGGCGTTCGGCATCGCCTGGTCGGCCCGCGCGCATGGTTTCCGGCCTGGGCGGCGCAGCGGCGGCGCCCCCGTGGCCGGGCATTGAAGGATCGTGCTTAATTGAGGGATGGGACGGTCACGATGCGCGGCACGTGTCCCGTATGCGCCAGGAAACGATGCATGCCTGCATGCGACAGCGCCACTGTCGCCGTATTGCGCAGCGGATGCGCTTGCACAGCATCCGCGTCCCACACGGCCTGGTCGAGCACCAGTTCCACCGCATTTGCGCTGTCGTGCAGCAAGGCGAACAGGCTGACGGCACCGGGCGTGATACCCAGGTGCTGCAGCAGCCGCTCGGGCGACGCCATGCTCAATTTGGTGGCAGGCAACAGCCGCCCCAGCGCCGCCAGGTCGATGCGCTTGTCGAACGGCACGATGACGAGAAAATGCCGCCGCCCCTTGTCATCGCGCACGAAGAGGTTTTTCACCATCAGGCCAGGCATGGGCGGCACATGCATCAGCGCTTCATCGATGGTGTGCACGGCCGGGTGCTCGACCAGCGTGTAATCACCGGCGCTGCTTGCCAGCCAGCGGGAAAGTATGTTGTGCATTGCTATTACCTTTGACGGGTGCGCGATGCAGCGATTGTAGCGGTGCGCCGCACGCCGCGCTTGCCGTCAAGGATAGCTTTCGTCCTTGTCCTTCTCCCTGTCAGCCTTGTCGGCCGCCGCCAGCCCCCAGTCATTCCAGCCCTCGCCGAACAGCTCGATCGGATGCTGCGTGCGCTCGGAACCGTTGCCACAGCGCATGGCGTCCGGCGGACAATACTTGTCGCAGCCCCAACAGATGCGTTCGGGGTTCTTGGGGGTGAGGGGAAACGGTTTGGCCATGGTACGGGGTGATACAGTCGATGGAGGTCTCGTCGACGACTGTAGGCCTGGCCCGGGGCGAGGTCAACCGAATTTAGATGAGGAATTTATCTGGATCAAGTCTATTCCGATGGATGGGACATCGATACTGCACGCTACCTCACTTTTGATTTCCCATGATCTATATAGCAATTTTCTGTATGGTTCGCGTCGATGCTTTCATCGGCTGCAGAGCCTTCATCCGGGCGTAAAGGAAACTGCTGATTTGATCGCCCCAGCCGCTGTCCTACCCGCGACATAGCTTCGTTCGTCTGGATGCGCCCGGTGCTGATGCTTTTCCACCATGCGTCCGAAATAGACTTATCACGGTGTCACGAAAAGTACCCAGTCATCAGTAGAGAACATGGGCGATCCGTGATTGTTGAGCCTATGCCGGGGGAAAGCGTAAACGGGGCAGTCAAACTGAGCGAGACAATCCTGCCAGCAATCAAACAAACTGCGATAGCGTGTGTGACAATGCCAAACTGGAAATGTGGAACCTTCCATATCTCTATCTGATATCAAACAGACTTGGCAAGGATCATAAAATATGTGGGTACCGTTACGATTAAATAAACGCATGTACACCTCCTTTGTTACAGCCCTTTTTCTTGTTCCTGGTACCTCTGCGGCACTCGCTGGCACTCTTGACGAAGACCGGACACGCGGTGACATCCATGGCTTGTTTGAGATCAGGGATGCCGCAGTACAGTTCGTGGCAGCTGAAAATGCAAAAAATGGAACCATTTGGCAAGTCCTGGAGCCGAACCGGAAGATTCTGGTGACGAAATGCGCGGTAGCGTTGCGTGTGCAATGGGTGCCGAAGCGCCATGGTCTGTCTGGGCCGAATGTTGCTGTGAGTTGCGCCAAGACCGTCAAGCCCGCGATACAAGATAAATGGGAAGTGTTTGTGCCGATCAATAAGAGTCCGGTCACTCATAAATGATCAGATCGGGGTCATGATTGCACGGACACTAGAGTCAGGTTTGCCATTCGGTCCCGGACTAACAGTAGGATGGTCGGGGCTGCCTTCCACACACGAACTGATGCGTCGGGTGCTGCGAGAACGAGCTGGGTCGAAAACCTGATTAGAACCACGAACGCGCGCCCACGGCGCGCTGGGCTGCCGCGCAACGGCAGCGGTTGGCGGATTCGGGGCGGGCTGGGCCGTAGGGGCGGCCCTTCGAATCTCACACGCAGGGCGCGAAGGCGCCTGCTCGCTTCCGCCAGGCAATAAAAAACCGCCCGAAGGCGGTTTGTTTATTTCTTGGCGGAAGCGGTGTAATGCAAATATCTTGGTTTCATGCCACTCCCAAGCCAACATACAAAAAGCATACCTACCACGCTACCTACCGATAAAAAACTCCACAACTATCTCTTTTCTTTTCGTTTCCGAAGGATAAATGAAAGCAAACGCCCTGACAGGCTATGAAATCAAGAGAATACCAGAGGACTTTCGTTTCTACGCCGGCGGCCAACAAAGCCAGATAACCGAACCTTGCAGCGTGAGATCACCGCCAATAAACCCAACCCTGCGAACATCATGCCATACGTAGTCGGTTCTGGAATGGCACTTGGAATAATTGTAAAATTGTCAATTTTCCCGCGAAAATCTACCGACGGAAGCCCAGGTAGAGATTCGGCGTTCGTCTGAAATCTACTTTCTCTATAAACAAACGATGGAGCAGTGGTATTTTGAGAAATTGCCTGACTGTAGCTTAAATTGGAAATGAACCCTCCTGTATCGCTATACACTGCAAAGATGCTCTGCATTGTGCCGCCATTGGCTTGCTTTCCGCGGGCAGACGAATAAATTCCACTGGCTGTAATAGCAGGATATATATACATCTCTTGACCGCCAGACTCAGCCGCCTCGCTTGTGAAGGTAAACGTCTCGCCCATGATCACTATGGTCACATCGAAGGCAGGTCCCTTGCCACCTCTCACCAAACTGTAAGTGTCGTCCACAGAACGCTCCCATGCAGAACGTGCTGTACTAATCTCAATAGACTGAGTATACGCAAGTCCACTCAGGTCTTGTCCGGCAGTGCCAAAGACGCCCGTGGTATCAATACCCGAGGAAATATGGCCTTCCGCTATCAGTGTCCACGCATGCACATTGGGAACATATGCACTTAAGGCCAGCAACGTGCCGACAGCAAATAATTTGATAGACATAACTGCTCTCTTAAAATTTTGGTCAACTAAAATAAGTGCGGCAAAGGTCGAGACGACAAGTTTTCGATCTCTATTCCTAAAACGCACCCCCTGAAATTATCATTAAAATAATATCATAAAACAAACAAACGAAACATTTTTGCTAAAATAAAGATAATTTATTTTGACAACTTTATTGCCACTGATTTTACGAATAACGTTGTCTCAACCGTACATTCCCTTTACGCCTTCGGCTATGATGTGAATTGAGTCAATGGAATGCCCCCTGTATAGCGCGCAGGCAGGAAGGGCCGCATGACTGCGATGTATCGCGGTTAAGCATGCAACATGGTCGACTCCACACCTCCGCACCACCTACACGAAAGACCTTTCAAAGTGCGTCAAAATGCGTCAAATCGCATGCCCCATCTTCGCCCCGCCGCGCCAGTCCTCATGCGCCTTCGGCCATGGCGCAAATTTGAGTCAAAAGAGCCCTAACTAGCGGGCAGGTGTGGAGGGGGGACAACTGCGCGCGCCGGGCCGAAATGGGCTTTTTTTCTTGCATCATCAGCAACATCATTCATCGGGACGTGAAAAAGCCGCCTCGTGGGCGGCTTGTGCGGTGGCTGGGGCGCTCTGGCGCGGCTGGGTTGTCGCGGCCCTGCCCTGCCGGCTATCGCTGCCTGGCGCTCATCCTGGGCGGCCGGCACGCAACTTGGCCGCTTGTTCCTTCTGGTAATCGTCGCGGCAGTCTACGTTGCAGAACAGCAGCGCGGGCGCTAGCGCCTCGTCGCAGTAGTGGCAGCAGCCATGCGACACCAGGCCCGGCCGGCGCCGCACGGCGGCCAGACCGCGCGCCACTTCCGCAAAGATGATCTTGTCGGTGTTGTCGACGTGATCGCTCATTGCACGCCCTCCCCGCCCGTGGCCAGGTCATACGGGGCGAAGCGCACCACTTCCACGCCGGCCCACTCGTTGATCGCCATGAACTGCGCCTGCAGCGGCACCAGTTCATTGCGTGCGAAGACGCGCGCGGCCGGCTCGACGGCGCCGAAGCCGCCGGCATTGTTCGGCAGGATGCCCATGAGCTGGGGCGGCACGCGGTGCGCGGCCAGTTGGTCATCGCGCGTGACGCTCTTGATGTTGAAAAACTCGTCCTTGGCGGCCACGTCGGACACCGGCAGAATCTGGATGCCGTCCTTCTTGCCGTTCGGCGCGTACATGAACAGGTTGCGGAAGTTGCCCGGCCCCTTGCTGTCGCGCATGGCCTGGCGCAGATTGTCCACGTCCTGGGTATTGGCGGCGGCGTCCGTCATGTAGAAGACGAAACCGGCGTGCGAACCGTTCTTGTAGTACTTGCGACGGAACAGGGTGGCCGCCTCGTTGAGCCAGGCCGATTGCAAAGCGCTCAGGTACTGCGGCACGCCGTACAGCTCCTGGTTGACGTCCGGTTCCATCAGGTGGAACACCCGGCCCTTGTCGAACTGGTGCACGGCCTGGTAGCCGTTCACGAAAAAATAGGTATCCAGATCGACGCCGCGCCGCATGTACTTGGCCAGCGCATGCTGGTACGCCAGCGCCTTGCCGCTGCGGCTGGGCCGGTCTTCCAGGTAGGCATTGCCGAACGTCAGGAAGTCCAGGGCCATGCGTTTAAAAGCGTCGCGCGACAGGTACTTGCTGGGAATCAGGGTGGACGCCAGCACGTTGGCCTTGAAGTGGATGGCGCTACTGTGGTGCACGCCGGCATTGAAGGACTTGGCCAAGCCGGCCAGGTTGACGGGCGGCTCATACCAGTGGCCGTTCTTCCAGCATTCGAAGCAGTCGAGAATGTCGGCGTGCTCGAGCACGGGCGTCGGGTCGCCGAAGGAAAACGCCTCGATGCCGGCGGCGGCCGGCGCCGTGGCCATGGCCGCTGTTGATGGTGCGCCCTGGGCCTGCCGGCCGCGCGCGCGCAAGTGTCGTGCTTTGCTCAAGAATAAATCTCCATGAAAGAGTGGTGGTTGTCGGTGGTGCCTTCGAATGGCTCGTGATCGAGGGCGTGCATGCAAGCCCATGCCAGGTCGGCGTGGCCGGTTTCGTCGCTGCGGCCGGCGACATAGGTCACGTGCCGCCCGCTTGGGGTGAGGGTCTTGTGGATGGCCATGAACGATTGCGCGATGTCCGTCCAGCCGGCGTCGAACTCCAGCCGGCCCTTGCTGATGATGTTTTTGGCTTTTAGCACCATGCGGGTTTTGACTTCGGGCGAGTAGTTCAGGGCCGTCACGGCCGGGAAGAAGCCGCGCACGATGGGCAGCACGCCGATGCCCATGCCCGTGGTGTCGATGCCGATGTATTCGACGTTGTAGCGCTGCGTCATTTGGCGGATGGCGTCGGCGTGGTCTTCGAAACTCTGCCCGCGCCACTGGTGGCGCTCCAGGATGCGGAACTTGCCCCCGGCCGTCATGGGCGGTGCCAGCACGACGCAGCCGGCGCTGTCGCCGTTCAAGGCCGGGTCGTAGCCGATCCACACGGGCCGGTTGCCGAACGGGCGCAGGCCCAGCAAGGGCTTGTAGTCGTCCCACTCCACCCAGGAATCGACCATGCAGCGCTGCAGCTCGGCCAGCGGGAAGACCGAGGCCGAGTCGTCAATAAAATTGCACATCAGCAGGTTGTCGAACTGGTCGGGGCTGTATTCGAAGTTACGCAGCTCGTCGATGTCGAACAGGTTGCAGCCGCCGCGCTCGGCGTCCAGGATGGTGACGATCTGGCGCCATATCTTGTCCTCCCCCGTAAAACCCGACGACAGGCGGCCGTGGCTCACGTCGATATTCACCTGGTCAGCCTTGGCGCGGCGCTTGTTGAACAGCTCGCCCGTCCAGAACGGGTAAGCCTGGTGCGTGGTCGAGGATGGCGTGGAAAAGTAGGTCTTGCGCCATTTCTTGTGGATGGCCATGCCCGAGGCCACCTTGTTGAGTTCCTGGAAATTCTGTGTCCAGAAAAACTCATCGAAGTAGAAATTGCCGTGGTAGCCCTGCGCCGTGCGCGCATTGGTGCCCAGGAAATACAGATGCGCGCCGTTCGGCAACACGATGGGGTCGCCCGTCAGCTCGATGCCGGCCGCCTCGCGCGCGAATTGCACGATGTATTGCTTGAAGACATGCGCCTGCGACTTCGACGCGGACAGGAAGATTTGATTGCGGCCCGTGGCCATGGCGTCGGCCAGCGCTTCGCGCGCGAAGTACCAAGTGGCGCCAATCTGGCGGGACTTGAGGATGGCGCGCGTGCGCTGGTCGCCATTGCGATACCAGACCTTTTGATAGTCGAAGAGCGAGTCCTGGAAGGCATCGAGTAGCTGGATTTTCTGTTCTTCGCTGAAGTCGTTTCGCGTCGGCTTCTTCTTCGGCCCGGCGTTGCGGTTCGCCAGCTTCGGATTGAGATCGACCTCGTTGCCGCCCGGCTGCTCATAGCGGCGCACGCGCGCCATCTGCACGATAGTGCGCGCCAGCAAGTCGATTTCCTTGTAATCGCTGCCGCTCTTGACCTCTTTTTCGATCAGTTTCACCAGGCGCAGCTCGGCCGACGCCTCGACGTGCTCGATGGCCTGCGCCTTGTCCCATTCGTCGCGCAGCTTCCAGCTATTGATGGTGCTGCGCTTGATCCCCAAGTGGCGGGCGATGGACGAAATGCGCCAGCCCTTCCAGTACAGGGCGCGCGCGGCACGGCGTGGCTCGGATTCGGGCACGGCCAGTTCGGCGATTATTTCTTCGGGTTTTTGTTCAATTGCTAGCATGCCGCCAGCGTAGGCCGCGCGCGCGCGGAACGGTGAAAGGCAAAAGTCGCTATGGCCCATAGCAACCCGCACCGCATTGAATCGCGGCGCCAAGACGTTGACCATGGCGTTATCCGATCAACCGAGACACGCCACCATGCCTAAATCCCAATTCTTCCGCGTCGCCACCGAAGGCGCCACCACGGACGGCCGCAACATCGACCGCGCCACCATCGAGCAGATCGCCGCCACCTACAACCCGAAAACCTACGGCGCGCGCATCTGGCTGGAACACATTCGCGGCATCCTGCCCGACAGCCAGTTCAAAGCCTACGGCGACGTGATCGCCGTGAAAGCCGAAGAGGTGGACACCGACAGCGGCAAGAAACTGGCCCTGTTCGCGCAGATCGAACCCACGCCCGAACTGGTGGCCATCAACAAGGCGAAACAGAAGCTGTACACCAGCCTGGAAATTCAGCCCGACTTTGCCGACTCGGCACAGCCCTACCTGGTCGGCCTGGGCGTCACCGACAGCCCGGCCAGCCTTGGCACCGAGGCACTGAAATTTTCCGCCGGCCGCAAGCAGCAAAGCGCCAACCTGTTCACCTCCGCCGTCGAGGTGACGCTGGAATTTGACGAGCCGCAGGGCATCAAGCTGGCCGACGCCGTGAAAAACCTGCTGTCGCGCTTCTCTCATAAATCCGGTACCGACGCCGCGCAGTTCGCCGACATCAGCGAAGCCGTGCAGGCGCTGGCCGGCCACGTCGTCACCGCCAACGACAACTACACGGGCACCTTGGCGCGCCTGGAGAAAGCCGAAACGGCATTGAAGGCCACGCAGGACGAGCTGGCCGCCTTCAAGTCGCAGATGGACGCAGCACCCGGCAACGGCCCGCGCCGCCCGGCCGCCACCGGCAACGACGGCGCCGTGCAGACCGAGTTTTAAGCGCCCGCGCCATCCACCACACCCCATTCAACAACGGAGCACTGATTTATGAAAAAGCAAACGCGCCAGGTCTTTGGCCAATATGAAACCCGCCTGGGCCAATTGAACGACACGGACAACGTGGCCAAGACCTTCAGCGTCACGCCCAGCGTGCAGCAAAAGCTGGAAACGAAAATGCAGGAATCAAGCGAGTTCCTGACGAAAGTGAACATCATCGGCGTGGGCGAGCAGGAAGGCGAAAAGCTGGGCCTGGGCGTCTCTGGCCCGATTGCCAGCCGCACCAACACCAAGGACAAAGAACGCGAAACGCGCGACCTGTCCACCATGGACAGCACCAAATACCGCTGCGAGCAAACCAACTTCGACACACATTTGAGCTATGCCAAGCTGGATGCCTGGGCCAAGTTCCAGGACTTTCAATCGCGCGTCGCCAATGCCATCCTGACGCGCCAGGCGCTGGACCGCATCGTCATCGGTTTCAATGGCGTGAAAGTCATGGCCACCACCGACCTGGCAGCCAATCCGCTGCTGCAGGACGTGAACAAGGGCTGGCTGCAGCACCTGCGCGAACAGGCGCCCGAGCGCGTGCTGGGCCTGGTCGCCGCCGGCATGCCGGGCAAGGTCATCATCGGCGACGTGGCCGATGCGGACTATGCCAACCTGGACGCGGCCGTGGCGGACGCCGTCAACCTGCTGGACCCTTGGTATCAGGAAGACACCAATCTGGTGGCCATCGTCGGGCGCAAGCTGTTGAACGACAAGTATTTTCCATTGGTCAACACCAAGCAGGCGCCCACGGAAACGCTGGCGGCGGACATCATCATCATCAGCCAGAAACGCATTGGCGGCTTGCC
>NZ_NRDQ01000088.1 GCF_002878455.1 Janthinobacterium sp. AD80 | reverse complement strand
CGCCGTGATCAGCGAACCCGATTGCGCCGCCGCCTCGATCACCAGCACGCCGCGCCCCGGCGTGTGTGCCGTAGGTCGGATTAGCGCGCAAGCGCGTAATCCGACATCACCAGCGGCCAACATTGTTGCCGGATTACGCAAGTAGCGCAGGCTTAAATGCCCGGCCAGCCAGGAAAGTGGCGTGCGCCGAAGCAGGCCGTAGGTCGGATCAGCGCGCAGCGCGTAATCCGACATCGACACCAGCCAGCACAGTTGTCGGATTATGCATGCCTGCGCGCGCCAATCCGACCAACGCGGTGGCGCAATGGCGCGGGCAAAGACCGCGCCGGCCGCAGGGTTTTCCGGGCGATTGCGGGGCTGTCGTCCCCGGCTGGGCGCCAAATATGCTAAGTTGCGTCTGCGCTTCTTTTGCCTCTTTCCGCCGACACCATCCTGGACGCCCATGCCACCCGATATCCTTATCCTCGCCCCCAGCCCCTCGGCTGCCGTCAACGCGCAGCTGGAAGAACGTTACACCTGCCACCATGCCTGGCAAGTCGCGCCGGAAGAGCGCCATGCCTGGCTGGATACTCTGGCGCCGCGCATCCGTGGCGTCGTCACGACGGGAGCACTGGGCTTGAACGCCACCGACATGGCCCTGCTGCCGGCGCTGGAAATCATCGCCGTCAATGGCGTGGGCCTCG
Organism: Janthinobacterium sp. AD80; assembly: GCF_002878455.1. Lineage (GTDB taxonomy): Bacteria > Pseudomonadota > Gammaproteobacteria > Burkholderiales > Burkholderiaceae_D > Janthinobacterium. The sequence goes on along the minus strand of NZ_NRDQ01000088.1, from coordinate 37,944 downwards.
ATGGCGTGGCGCTGGACGTGGCGCGCCAGCGCGGCATCGCCGTCACCACCACGCCGAACGTGCTGACGGATGACGTGGCCGACACGGCGCTGGGCCTGCTGCTGGCCAGCGCCCGCCACATTGCCGCGCTCGACCGCTTCGTGCGCGATGGCGGCTGGGAACGCCGCGAGGCCATCGCTCCCGCATCCAGCCTGCGCGGCAAGACGGCCGGCATCTTCGGCTTCGGGCAGATCGGGCAAGCCATCGCGCATCGCCTGGCCGCTTTCGGCATCCACGTGCGCTATTTCCAGCCCCGCGCCATCGCCGGCACCGAGGTGCCGCGCGCGGAATCGCTGCTGGCCCTGGCGCAGGAAAGCGACTATCTGATCGTCTGCGCGCCGGGCACGCCCGCCACGCGCAAGATCGTCGACCGCAGCATACTCGACGCCCTGGGCCCGCAAGGCACGCTGATCAATATCGCCCGTGGCGCGCTGATCGACGAGGACGCCATGATCGCCGCCTTGCAGGATGGCCACCTGGGCGCGGCCGGACTCGACGTCTTTGCCGATGAACCGCACGTGCCCGCCGCCTTGCGCGCCATGTCCAATGTGGTGCTGACACCGCACGTAGGCAGCCTGACGGTGGAAACGCGCCACGCGATGGGGCAGCTGGTGGTGGACAACCTGGCGGCGCATTTTGCCGGGCAGCCTTTGCTGACGCCGGTGAAACAATAGTCTCCGCGGGACCAGCGTGCCGGGTGCCGGCAAATTGCGCTAGCATCCCGCACATATTATTTCTAGACGATGTATTAGCGAAAGGAGCGGCGATGCATACCTTGCTGGTGATGGGCGCGGGCTTCGCGTTGCTGGGGCTATGCCTGCTGGTGGGCTGGCGCAAGGGCGCGATGGCGCACGCGGCCCTGGCATTCCTTCCCTTGTGGCTATTGGGCGCAGGCATCAACCTGGCCGTGGGCGTGCTGGCGGCCGGCTATTCCGTAGCCGAAGAACTACCGATTTTTGCAGTAATTTTTGCCGTGCCAGCCACGCTGGCCGGTTTTTTGTGGTCGCGTTTACAACGCACCTGAGCCGTCCGCCCAGTGGCAGCAGCGCCAGTACGGCCAGGATTGAATTGATGAAAGAGTAACTATGGAATTAAGAAAATCGCTGTTGCGCACGCGCGGCGGGCAGGACAGCGGCAAGGTGGGCATGATCGAGCTGTTCTTCGACCTGGTGTTCGTGTTTGCCGTCACGCAGCTGTCGCACGGCTTGCTGGCGCACCTGAGCGCCATGGGCTGGCTGCAGACGGGTTTGCTGCTGATGGCCGTCTGGTGGGTATGGATCTTTACCTCGTGGATCACCAACTGGCTCGATCCTGAACGCATCCCCGTGCGCATCAGCCTGTTTGCGCTGATGCTGGGCGGCTTGATCATGTCGGCCTCGATTCCCGAAGCCTTCGGCACGCGCGGCCTGGCGTTCGCCGGCGCCTATGTCGCCATGCAAGTGGGCCGGCCCCTGTTTGCCTGGTGGGCCGTGCGCCATGAAACCCTGTCGCGCCGCCGCAATTTCCAGCGCATCGCCCTGTGGGCCGCGTTTTCCGGCATCTTCTGGATCGCCGGCGGCCTGGCCGATCCGTCACAGCGCATCTTCTGGTGGGCAGCGGCCCTGCTGATCGACCTGGCGGGACCATGGATGCAGTTCGGCATGCCTGGCCTGGGCCGTTCCTCGACGGCTGACTGGGATGTCGATGGCGGCCACATGTCGGAACGCTGCGCGCTGTTCGTCATCATCGCCCTGGGCGAATCGCTGCTGGTGACGGGCGCCACCTTCGCGGGCCTGGAATGGACGGCGGCCAACTGGCTCGGTTTCCTGTCGGCGCTGGTTGGCAGCATCGCCATGTGGTGGATCTATTTTGATACGGGCGCCGAGGCGGGCCACCACCGCATCGCCCACTCGAAAGACCCGGGCCGCATCGCGCGCAAGGCCTACACCTATATCCACGTGCTGATCGTCGGCGGCGTGATCGTCAGCGCCGTGGCCGATGAACTGGCCCTCGTGCATCCGGACGAGGCCAGCTATGCCGGCATCTGCGCCTTGCTGGGCGGTCCGATCTTGTATCTGCTGGGCAATGCCATGTTCAAATGGGTCAGCAGCGACCGCGCCGCGCCGCCGCTGTCGCACTTGCTGGGCATTTTGATCATCCTGGCGCTGATCCCGATGGCATTTGGCCGCCTGTATTCGCCGTTGACCCTGGCCTGCATCACCAGCTGCGTGCTGGTCCTGGTGGCCGTGTGGGAACACATGGCCTTGCGCCGTCCGCCGCCGGAAATCGATCCCTGACCTTCGCCAGGCCCTGGCCAGCCCCTATCTGGACGGCGCAATGCCGTCCGGATCGCTGCGCGCGTCGAGCGTCAGCTGCAGGAAGGCCAGGTCCAGCCAGCCGCCGAACTTGGTGCCCACCTGGGGCATCAGTCCCACTTCCACGAATCCCAGCTTTTTGTGCAGCGCGATCGAGCCGGCATTGCGCGCCTCGATGCCCGCCACCATGACGTGCTTGCCGATGCCGCGCGCGCGCGCGATCAATTCCACCATCAGGGCCTGGCCGATGCCGGCGCCGCGGCTGTCGTGGCGCACGTACACGGAATGCTCGACCGTGTGGCGGAAGCCCTCGAAGGCGCGCCAGTCGCCAAACGAGGCATAGCCGGCCACGCTGCCTGCCGCATCGATGGCCACCAGCACCGGGTAGCCGGCGCGCTGGCGCTCCGCCAGCCAGGCGGCGCGGTTGGCCGCGTCGACCGTGCGCTCGTTCCAGATGGCCAGGGTGTTGCTGACGGCATCGTTGTAGATGGCCAGTATGGCGTCGATGTCGCCCGCATGGGCATCGCGTACTTGCATGTTGATCTCCTCGCCGGGCGTCTACTATAATGGACAAATCATAGAGTGGCGCTCCCGACTTGTCCAATAAAATTTCTTGCATACGCTGACCCCATGTCCATTAAAGCAGACGAATTGAACCAGCGCATCGGCGCCAGGGTGCGCCTCGAGCGGGACCGCCTGGGCTGGTCGCTGACCGAGCTGGCGGCCCGTTCCGGCGTCTCGCGCGCCATGGTGCACAAGGTCGAGCGCGGCGATTGCAGCCCCACGGCCACCTTGCTGGCGCGCCTGTCCGGCGCCTTTGGCCTGAGCATGTCGGCCCTGATCGCCCGCGCGGAAGTGCGCGCCGGGCGCCTGCTGCGCCAGGCCGACCAGCCCGTCTGGATCGACCCGCAGAGCGGCTACGTGCGGCGCCATGTGTCGCCCGCCTCGGACATGCCGCTCGAACTCGTGCATGTGGAACTGCCGCCCGGCGCCGTGGTCGCGATGCCGGCCGCCGCCTACGTAGCGCGGCGCCAGCTGATATGGGCGCTGGCCGGCACCCTGGTGTTCCTGGAAGGCGACATTCGCCACGTGCTGGAAGCGGGCGATTGCCTGGAGCTGGGCCCGCCTGCGGACTGCGTCTTCCGCAACGAAACAGCCACCCCGTGCACCTATGCCGTCGCCGTGCTCAAGCAGGGCTGAGCAGGCAAGCGCTTAATTTACCATTCCCGTTGCCACCGCCGTGGACGCCACCGCAAGTGCTGCCGCGCGCAGCTGGGCAATGAAAGCGCGCGCGGCGGGGGCCTGTTCGTGGCGGCGGTACGCGGCCGCGATTTCCGAGTTGATCAGCGGTCCCGCCAGTTCGCGGAAGCACACGCCGGGCAATTGCACGCTGGCCATCACGGAATGCGGCACGATGGCGCAGCCCACGCCCAGCGACACTTCCGTCAGCACGGCCAGCAGGCTGCCCGGGCGCGACACCACCTGCGCCGCGAAGCCGCCGCGGCGGCCCGCTTCCAGGGTGCCCAGTTCCTGTTCCGGCACGATGAAGGCCTGCTGCGCCAGTGCGGCCGGCGCGATGATGGCGTCTTGCGCCAGGGGGCTGGCAACTTGCACGGCCAGCACGAAGCGATCGCGCAGCAGGACCACGCTGTCCAGTCCGTCCGGCAAGCGCAGGGGCGGGCGCACAAACGCCAGGTCCAGGCGCCCCTGGTCCAGCAGTTCCGGCAAGGTTTCCATCGCATATTCGCGCGCGCTGATGTGGATGCCCGGGTGGCTGGCGCGAAAGCGGGCAAACTGGTCTTGCAGCACGCCGGCATACGCAGCCGAGGCAACATAGCCGATTTCCAGCCGTCCCAGCTCGCCGCGCCCGGCACGCCGCGCCACTTCCTGCGCCTGTTCCAGCTGCGCCAGCGCGCGCGCCGCTTCCACCACGAACAGTTCGCCGGCCGCCGTCAGGGCCACGGCGCGCTTGCTGCGCTGAAACAGCCGCGTGCCCAGCAGGTGTTCCGTTTCCTGCACCTGCTTGGTCAGCGCCGGCGGCGAAATGCCCAGCTCGGCAGCAGCCCGCGCGAAATGCAGGGTCTGCGCGACGGCCAGCACGCAGCGGAAATGCCGCAATTCCATGTCTTTGTCTGTATTCACCATGGGTAAATTATAAGTCGCCTGTCTTATAACAAGAAATAATACCGGCATGCTTACAATTGGCGCATGAAAACGAACAACTGGACCCTCTACACTTGCTCGGGCGTGTGCGCCCTGATCATGCTCGATACCAACGTCGTGGCCGTCTCCTTGCCCTCGATCGCCCGCAGCCTGAACGCCAGCTTCGTCGACGTGGAATGGGTGGTCAGCGCCTACATGCTGGCGTTCGCCTCGTTCCTGCTGCCGGCCGGGAGCATCGCCGACCGCCTGGGGCGGCGCAGGGTCATGCTGTTTGGCCTGGCCGTGTTCGCGCTGGCGTCGCTGCTGTGCGGCCTGGCGTGGACGCCGTTCGTGCTCAACGTGGCGCGCGCCACCAAGGGCCTCGGTGCGGCCTTGCTGCTGACCTCGGCGCTGGCCGTCATCGGCCATACTTTCCATGCGGAAAAGGAGAGGGCGCACGCGTGGTCCGTCTGGGGTGCGGCCATGGGCGTGGCCATGACGGTGGCGCCGCTGCTGGGCGGCCTGATCACGAGCGCCATCAACTGGCGCTGGATTTTCTATTTGAACCTGCCTGTTGTCGCTGTGTTGATGTGGCTGGTGCGCAAGCACGTGGACGAGTCGAAGGATGCGTCCAACGCCAGCGTCGACCCGCTGGGCGCGGCGCTGTTTTCCGCCGGCCTGTTCTGCATCATCTGGGGCCTGATCGACGCCAGCGTGGCGGGCTGGTCCAGCCGCGCCACTGGTCTGCGCTTCCTGGCCGGCGCCGCGCTGCTGGCCGTGTTCATCGTCGTCGAACGGCGGCAGCGCGCGCCCATGGTCGATCTGTCGCTGTTTGGCCGCCGCGTGTTTGTCGGCGCCGTGCTGGGCATGTTCGGCTATGCCATCGCCGCGCAGGTGATGATGACGTTCCTGCCGCTGTACTTGCAGAACGCCTTCGGCTTTTCCGCCGTCCTGGCCGGCTGCGCCATGCTGCCGTTTGCCGTGGCCATGGTGGTGCTGTCGCGCCTGGCACCGCGCGCCATGCGCCGGCTGGACGACCGCGGCATCCTGGTGACGGGCTTGTTGATTGTTGCCGTGGGCAATGTGGCGACCGCCCTGGCCGCCGCCAGCCTGCAGTATGGCTGGGTGGCGGCGGGCATGATCGTCACGGGGGCCGGAGCGGGATTGCTGAACGGCACGACGCAAAAAGCCATCCTGGCCTGCATTCCCCGCGAACGCACGGGCATGGGCTCGGGCATCAGCACCACCACGCGCTTCGTCGGCATCGTGCTGGCCGTGGGCGGCCTGGGCGCCGTGCTGGCCATGCGCACGGCCGCCGCGTTCGAGCAGCTGGCCTGGCTGCACGGCTTGACGGCCTCGCCCCAGATGATCGGCCGCATCGTGGCCGGCAATGCGGGCGAAGCGTTCGGCCAGTTGCCGCCAACCATGCAGGCGGTGGCGCAGGAAGCGGCGCGCCACGCCTTTGTCGACGGCTTTGCCAGCGTGCTGTACCTGGCCGGCGCGCTCGCGGCCATCTCGGCGGCGCTGGTCTTCGTGCTGGCCAGGCCGCTCGAAAAAGTGTAACTGTTCAGCAAGATCCACGTGCGCCGGCTGTACTTGTAATATGATGCCATCGAGCAATACATAGCATTCATATAACAGCGATTTATCGGAGGGGCGCCATGCGCAGAAAACGCATTATTGTTACCAGCGTGCTGGTGGCCGTCATCGGCGTGGCCGCTCCCCTGAGCCTGGCCTTTTATCTGTCGTCCGTGCGCGCCGAACAGGGCGAGCAGGAACGTTTGCGCTTGCTGGCCGGCTACGCGCTGGAACGCGCGCACCGCTCGATCGCCTCGGCCAGCGCCGCCTTGCGCAGCGCAGACGCGCTGCAACTGGCGCCATGTTCGGAAGCGCATATCCAGCAGTTGCGCCGCATCACCATCACCACGCGCAGCATCGATGATATCGGCTATGTCGAGAATGGCTTGCTCAAGTGCACGTCCACCGGCATCGAGGAAACGCACATCGCCGTCACGCCCGCCGATTTCACCCTGGGCAATGGCATGGGCCTCGATTTCAACCTGCGCCCCGTCGTCAGCGGCGGCAAGCGCATGGTCGGGCTGACGTACCGCGCGCACAAGGTGCTGATCGATCCCGTGCGCTTTTCCGACGTCATCGTCGACAACGATATCCAGATGGCCATGGCCATCGGCAAGCGCGGCGTGCTTGACACCTTGCACCATCCCGATCCGGAGCAGGTACAAGCCTTGCTGGCCGGCTTGCCGGCGGCGCATGGCGCGGCGCCGGACGACAGCATCCACGCGATGCTGTACCGCGATGGCCTGACGGCCGTGATGATCGAACCGCGCAGCAAGCTGAACGCCAGGCTGCGCCGCGAACAGCTATTACTATTACCCATGGGCCTCCTGATGGCCGCCTTTATCGTCGGCATCGTTGTCTGGCTGTCGCGCCGCCGCCTGTCGCTGATGGGCGAATTGCGCATCGCCGTCGAGCGGCGCGAATTCTTTGTGCATTATCAGCCCATCATCGCCCTCGACACAGGCGCCTGCGTGGGCGCCGAGGCGCTGATCCGCTGGCGCCGTCCCGACGGCAGCATGATCCGCCCCGACCTGTTCATTCCCGTCGCCGAGGAAGGCGAGCTGATCCTGCCGATCACGGACCAGGTCATCGACTGCGTCATCACCGACATGCGCGCCGCGCTGGTGGCCGACCGCCAATTGCACATCGCCATCAACCTGTGCGCCAGCGATATCGAGACGGGCAGGGTGCTCGACGTGCTTGAGCGGGCGCTGGACGGCACGCACATCGAAGCGCAGCAGATCTGGCTGGAAGCGACGGAACGGGGTTTCATCAACGTCGAGGCGGCCCGCGCCACCATCGAAAAGGCCAGGGCGCGCGGCCACGCGGTGGCCATCGACGATTTCGGCACCGGCTATTCCAGCCTGTCGAGCTTGCAAAACCTGCCGCTCGACGCCCTGAAGATCGACAAATCGTTCGTCGACACCATCGGCACGGACGCGGCCACCAGCAGCGTCACGCCGCACATCATCGCCATGGCCCGCAGCCTGAACATGCTGATCGTCGCCGAAGGCATCGAAACGCAGCAGCAAGCCGACTATTTGCTGGAACGCAAGGTCGAATTTGGCCAAGGCTGGCTGTACGCGAAAGCCCTGCCGGCGGACGAATTTCTCGCGTTTTACCAGCCGCGCCGCGTCAGGCCGGCCGCCTGAGCACCCATTCCAACCGCTGATTTCCCCATGCGCACACCTCCAAACTTTCCCTACCCGCTGCAGCCGCTGCGCGTGCCTGGCGGCTGGCACATCACCGTCAACACCCTGTTCGAGGTCGAGCCAGGGCCGGACAGCATGCAATGGTTCAGCAGCGCGCTGCTGCTGTGGGGCTATTGCCGCGACAGCGGCTACTGCTTCAATTCTCATTTCGAGCCGGAAGACGATCCGGACGGCGAGTTCGTGCTGGAGATGGCGAAAGCCGAATACGACCGCCACGGCAAGGCCGTCAAGGGCAGTGAGGTATTCCTGGGCGAATTCCGCACGCGCGGCAAGGCGCAGTTCGTGGCCAGGGTCGAGCAATTCATGCGCGACCCCGGCCGCTGAGCGCCACGGCTACTCTGGCCGCCGGCGTCGCAACACCACGTTCTCGCCGCCTTGGCTGAGCACGGCGCCATCGATCTTTCCCGTGGCATCGCGCGTAAAGGCCAGTTCCGCTTCGATGGCGCGGAAGAAGAACAGGTCTTTCGCGCTGGCAAACACGCGCGCCGCGCCGACACCGGTGCCCGCCGCTTCCAGTCCATCCTTGCCCAGGGTCAGCGTCAAGGTGAAATTCTTGTCCAGGGGATATTCGCCCACGTACTCGGCCAGCGCCGCGCGCGGCATTTCCATGGCCACCGGCGGCTTTTTCAGCGCTGGCAAGGGCGTGCCGGGAAACAGCGCGGACACGCCCAGCGCATCGACATCGCGCGCCGTATTCGTCAGCACCACCACGCCGCGCTTGCCATCGGTGGTAAACGCAGCATAGCTGGCGTAGCCGCCCGTCTGGCCGCTGTGCCAGGCGTAACCCTGGCCTTGCCGCTGCTCCAGCAGCCAGGCCAGGCCGATCTTGGTCTCGCTGCCGGGGGCCAGCGGCCGCTGCGGCACGATGGCCAGCGCGTACGGGCGCAAGGGCTTGAACATATACGCCTGCAGGTAGGCGACCATGTCGCGCGCGCTCGAATACACGCCGCCGGCCGGCGCCACCACATTCAAATCCCAGGCGGGCGTCGGTTCGCCCGACAGCAGGTGGCCCGGCGCCAGGCGCGCCAGCATGCCGTGCGTGGGTTGGTTCGAGGTCGAGCGCATGCCCAGCGGCGCGGCGATGCGCGACTGCAGCAGCGCTTCATAGCTGCCGCCCGCCTGGCGGGCCAGGGCCGTTCCCAGCACGGCGTAGCCGATATTCGAATAGTCAAAGGCCGTGCCGGGCGCGTGCGGCAAGCGGTAGCCGGCGAGAAACTGCCGCTGCCGCTCTTCCGTGTAGTCCGCATACGGGTTGGCCGGATTGGCCGGCGCGAAATTATCGGGCAGGCGCGGCAGCGAGGAGGTGTGCGTCGCCAGGTCGAGCACGCTGATCTGCCGCCCGTCAAAGGCGGGGATGGCATAGCCGGGCAAGAGCTGCGCCACCGGCGTGTCCAGGGTGGCCTTGCCTTGCGCCACGGCGTCGGCCAGCAGCAAGCCCGTCATGGTCTTGGTGATGGAGCCGATCTGGTAGACGGTATCGGTGCCCGGCTTGCCTGCTTTGCCAGGCTGGGCGCTGCCGAAACCGAAGACGGCGCTGTCCTTGCCGTCGATCACGGCGATGACGATGCCGGCATGCATGCCCAGGCGCGTCAGTTCTTCGGCGCGCTGGCGCACGGCGTCATCGAGCACGGGTGCGGCCAGGGCGGCGGAGCCGAGCAGGCAGAAGGGGAGGAGGGAGAAAGCAGGTGTCATGGGAACCTTTCCAGTGTGGGCCAAATGCGCGCCAGCGCCTGGATAAGGTGGCTGGCACGCCTTGCGAGCATACGGCGCCAACATGAAGGCTCCCTGAGTTTTATGCCACTTTTATCTGTTTGCTAAGGTTTTCGCTTGCCCGGCACGGCCTGGCCGTTCTGGTGCAGGACGACGCCGCTGATGGCGCCCTCGGCGTCTCGCTGGAACACCAGTTGCGCCTCGACCACCTTGTAGAAGAAAGTGTCCTTCGCGCTGGCGTACACGGGCGCTTCGCCCTGGCCCGTGGCGCCCACCAGCAAGCCTTCCGGTCCCTGGCGCACGCTGAGGATGAAGGTGGGCGCCAGCGCGTACTGGCCCGCATACTGCGCCAGCTCAGACGCGGCGATAGCGATTTCCTTTGGCGCCGCGCCCGCCTTGGCCAGCGGCGGCAGGCTGCCGGGCACCAGCACGCCGACGCCCAGTCCATCGACCTCGCGCGCGGTACTGCTGAGTATCACCACGCCGCGCTTGCCGTCGAGCGTATAGCCGGCAAAGCTGGCGTAGCCGCCCGTCTGCCCGTTGTGCCAGGCAAATGGCTGGCCCTTGACCTGGTCGAGTATCCACGCCAGGCCTGCCTTCCGCACGCCATCGCCGTCGCCTTCGCCAGCCAGAACCTTGCGCGGCTGCACGGCCAGCTGCTGCGCCTGGCCGGTGCCGCGCATGTATGACTGCATGTAGGCAACCATGTCGCGTGCGCTCGAGCGCACGGCGCCGGCGCCGGCGATAGCCTGGAAATCCCAGTTCGACGCCGGCTTGCCATCGGCCAGGTGGCCGGGCGCCAGGCGGGCGCGCAGGGCGGGCGTTGTCAGCGCCGAGCTGCTGGCCATGCCGAGCGGGCGGAAGATGCGCGCCTGCAGCAGCTCCTCGTATGACAGTTGCGATTGCTCCGCCAACGACGTGCCCAGCAAGCCGTAGCCCAAATTCGAGTATTCGTACGACGCGCCGGGCGCGCGCGCCAGCGCATGGCCCGCCAGAAAGGCGCGCAGCAGCGCCGTGGAATAGTCGGCGTAGGGATTGTTCGGCTGCGCCGGCGCCAGGTTGGCGGGCAGGCGCGGCAAGCCGGAAAAATGCGTGGCCAGCTGGCCCAGCGTGATGTTCTGCCCGCCGAAGGATGGGATGGCGTAGGCGGGCAGCAGCTCGGCGACCGGCTGCTCCAGCCGGGCCTTGCCGGCCACGACGGCATCGGCCAGCAGCAAACCCGTCATGGTCTTGGTGACGGAGCCGATTTCATACACGGTGTCGGCATCGGGCACGCCCTTGTCGCCAGGCCGCGCGCGGCCGAAGCCGTACACGGCACTGTCCTTGCCCTCGATCACGGCGATGACCAGGCTGGCATGCTTGCCGTCGCGCACCAGTGTTTCAGCCCGTTCACGGATGGCCGCATCGAGCGCGGGCGCGGCCATGGCACCGGCGGTGGAGAGGGACAGAATGGGCAGCAGCAAGGAGGGCAGGCGTGGCAGCATGATCGGTTCCGTCAGCTTGGTTGTTAATCAAGGGAAAGCATAGCATCTTCACAGGCCGGGTGGCTGTTTTGGCAAGGTGATTGGCCTGCTATCGCCGCGGCCCCATCCAGCCAGCGCGCCAGCTGCATGCGCATCTCTTCCGCAATGGCCAGCAGCAATTCGCCGCGTCGGCGCGCATCGGCGCGCTTTTTCGATGGCACCCCGGCCAGGTCGGGCAGGCGGTAGGCCGCGCAGGGCAAGTGATAATTGCCGTCGCGCATGCGCAAGGCGTGCAATTCCTGCCATGCCAGGTCGTAGTCGGCGGCGATATGCCGGCGCCGGCGGGCATTCAGGGCGATGCGGTTGTCGTTGCTGACCAAAAATACGTTGTTGCAGGCAAAGAAATCGCCGAAATCGCGCAGCGCCGTCACCATCAGGTTTTTCGGCCGGCAGCCGTGCAGCGCCCGCGTGGCGGCCTTGACGGCCAGCGCCCCGGCCTCCGAGCGCAAGCCTTGCAGCGCGCCCAGCTGCAGCGAGACACCGTCGGCGCGTGGGGTAAACAGGAAACTGGCCAGGTACAGGGGCTGGCCATCGCGCGTCAGGCGCAGGCACAGCTCGCCCTCGCGGTGGCTGTCGTGGATGGCCGTCAGCTGCAAGCGGTACGTTGCAGCATCCTTGCCGGCGAAACTGGCTAGCACCACAGGCTGCTGTGCCGCCCGTTCCACGAGCGGACGGGCACCGGCCTGCCACAGGAAACGGTAATGTCCCTCGATCAGCGCGCGGCGCGCCGCACAGCCCAGCTGGCGCGAAGCGTAGGGACGGTAAATCTTGAAGCGCAGGCAAGGGTGCAGCTGCGCCAGCGCACACAGGCCCGGCATGCTGTCGAGGAAAGCTTGCCAGCGTGTGCGCTGGCGGGGGAAGAACAGGGCGCCCAGGGCCGCTTTCAGGCGGTGTCCGCCAGCGGCTGGCCGCAGCAGGAATGGATGGCTTTGCCGGAGAATGTCGTTCATGTTGGTACCTGTCGATGGCAGGCGCTGCACAATGAGCGCCTTGCCAGGTTCCCATGCTATCGGGGATGGGTGAATTTCATATGAAGGAGACAAGGCAGACCGGCCACGGCCATGCAGTGCGCATATTCAAATGACAATCTTTCCCAAATGAAGTAAAGTAGCGCGGCGCCGTGCGCCTTTCATTCACTTGTCGTCTTCATACATCGTCTCTCCCTATGCCATTGCTTAAAATAGTTGCCCTGTTACTTGTGCTGGTTTTTGGCTACCTGCGCCATCGCATTGACGCCAGGCACCGCGAGCGCATGACAATGGCGGGAGGCAGTGAATGGGCTTATTATTCCCGCCGCAGCAAGGAAGGTTGCCGCGATGGCAGGTTCATGATGCGCTCCACCTGGCTGGGTCTTGCCGTGATCGCCGCATCCGGCGCCTATGTGGCAAGCCTGTTTCTTGCGACAGCCGCCCCTAGCGCCGCAGCGCTGGGCGCCACCGGCAACCCGCTCATCGCTCCTCTGGCTGCGCCACGGTTGACGGCTATCTCCGCCATGCAGGAACGCCAGGCGGCCGCGACACAAACATCTACGACCGTTGACGTCTGCCGCGATGGCACGCCAGCCGGCTGCACCGCCGCCTCGCAAACGGCGTCGGCATCGGCCACAGCACGGCCCGCCACTTGAGACACTATCTTTACATCTGGCACGACCCGGCCGAACAGATGATCGTCGCGTCCGGGATTGAGTTCCGCGATTTCCTGCCTGCCTTGCTGGACGCGGGTGGCGTGCTGCTGCTCAAGGGCGACGCCAGGGTGGCCCAAACGGGCATGCTGCACGTGCCGCGGCAGCAATTGCCCACGCTGGCGAGCGAGGATATCGCCGCCTGGGGCAGCCATGCCTGGGCCGATTATGCCGATGATGCCGCCGCCGCCTTGCCGCCGCCGGACGATGCCAGGCTGGCCGAGGCGCGCTATTTCGCCCGTCACGGCACACCGCAACACCAGCCCCGTATCGCCGTGCTGCGCAACCGTTTTATTGCCTACGCCCATGATGATGGCTGGTATCTGAAACTGTTTTACAGCGCATGGAGCGACGTCGCGGACTTTCTCGCCGCCGCCGTTCCGGCAGCGATTGGCGCGCTGGAGGTGACCTCCTTGCAGCGCGGCGATGCGGGCTGCTGGCTGCAGGGCGGCGTGGCGCACGCCGAAGTCAAAACGCACGACATCGACAGCGTGCTGAACCGCCGGCTGTAGGCTGATGACCTTATTCAACCCCGCGCATGCCTGTGCTGCCGGCATTGGCGCATCCGCCTTGCGCGCCGCTTCGGCAAGGGCGCCCGCATGACCGTCTGCGTCGTGCGGCCATACCTGTCGGCAGATAGCGCCGCCTGCGTGGCCATCCTGGCGCTGGCCGGACGGGACGCGTTCAGCGGCGTCGCCGACCACGCCGCTTTCCTGGCCGCCACGCAGGGCGAAGACATCTTCGTTGCCGAGCGCGACGGCGTCCTTGCCGGCTTTGCCGCCGTGTACACGGGCGCCACCCCCGAATATTTCCTGCATCACCTGTATGTGCACCCGGCCCACAGCCGCAAGGGCATCGGCGCGCAACTGCTCGCTGCCGTGGTGGCGCGCTACGGCCCGCGCCTGAGCCTGAAGACGCAACTGCGCAACGATGGCGCCCGGCGCTTTTATGCGCGCGCGGGGTGGGTGGAAGATGACACGGATTGCGGCGTGGATGCCGTTGGCGCGTGGATACGCGTGCGCTGCCAGGCGCCGCAGGATTAAGCACGGCGGGATTGATGCAGGGTTGCTGCAAGCTTCAGCGATGTACACTGCAGGAAAATACCTGAGCTGCCAGGAAGAGCTCGCCCTATGCATCGTCGCTGGCTGTTTCGCCCGCGACGCCGCGTCGCCCGCCGTGCGCAGGCAGACGGTGACACTAAGCGCTTGACCGAGAACCGCGTCCCTCATGGGCCTGGCCTTGCGCGGCGCACACAGGATTTATGCCGCCAAACAAAGGTCGGGTGCGGGCATTGCCATCAAATAAGCGGGTATGGCGAAGCGGACAAGGCGCGCACCGGGTGTGGCGACCACGTCCTTCTCTGTACGCTTGCGCCTGCCAGCGGGGCGACACACCGCCACCAGCGCGCTTCCCATGCGCACAGCATGCCTGGGGCAATGCCACAGTGAAGCTTTGCGCGCGGCCGGCCGTTTGCGCCCGCGCCGTGGCAATGGCCGCGTCCAGCACGGCATGACGCGCATGCGTGCCACGCGGACGGCTGTCCAGCGCGACCTTGCCGGCATGAAAATCCAGCGGCCACTGCTGGCAAATCAGCCCTTGCCCGCTTGCCAGGGGCAGCAGCGACTCGTCGACTGGCGTCAGGCTGAAATGCGCCGCCTGGTCTTCGCCGTCGTCCGACGTGCGTCATCCGTCACCGCGCGGGAAAAATGATGGGGCTGGCCCTGGTGCAGGGTGATGCCCGTGCGCGGCCCGTCATGCATTGCCCCTACCGTCAGCACGGCTCAAAGATCGCGTTGCTCCTTCGATTCGATGAGCAGCGCCAGCCTGGCTGCCATGCCGGCGTTCTCGCGCAGCAGGCCGTCGCGCTCCAGCGCCAGGCTGTCGGCTTTCTGCCGGGAAGCTTGCATATTCTCTCCCAGCATGTCGAGCTGCCGGTCTTGCGCGGCCAGCGCCACCTTGGCGTCGTTGAGCGCCTGCAAGGCCGTATCGAGCTTGGCCAGCAGGGCGTCGGCGGAAGCCGCCGCCTGCAGATATTGAAACTCGAACTGGTCGCGCTCGGGGCGCACGCTTGCCAGCGCCTCGCGGTCGGCAGCCGCTTCCGTGGACAGGCGGGCCTGGTCCGCCTGCAGCTGCGCCAGGCGCATGTCTTGCTGCACCAGTGTCGCCTGCTGGCCTTGCAGGCGCTGCTGCAGTTGCGCGTTATCCTGTTCCAGCCGGCTGATCCGTTGCTGCGCCTGGACGCGCTCCTCGCTGCGCTGGGCGGCGGAGGCTTCCTGGTAATGATCGAACTGCGAGCGCACTTGCGCCAGCTGGCGGTTCAGGGCGGCGATTTCCTCGCCCCGGTCGGCCAGGCGCTGCGTCAGGCCCGCATTGTCGCTGTGCAGGGTGGCCAGGGTGACGGCGCGGAAATGGTGCTCTTCCTTCAGTTGCGACAGCGCATGCTGCGTGGCGCGCAGCTCCTGGGTGAGGGCGGCGCGCACCTCCGTCAGTTTCAGGCGCTCGGTTTCCGTCTTTTTCAGCTTTTCCGTGGCCGCATCGAGTTCGGCGCGGTTCTGCTGCATGCCCGCTTCCAGCTGCTGCGCCACGTCGCGCTGCTGCTTGTCATACACGCCGCGCATCGCTTCCATCAGTTCGGCCGGCAGGCCCGCTTCCGTTTTCACGGCGCCCGCGCCCTGGAATTCTTCCTTCCAGCGTTTCAGCAGGGGCGCGATGGTGCTCTTGCTGCCCGTGCTGCCCAGTGCTGCGCGCACGCTGTCCACCGTGGGATTGCGCCCATCGGCAGCGACGATTTGGGCTGCTTTCATAACATCAGAGTACAGAATGCCGGTGCGGGCCATAAAACCACCTATGAGCGAAATTTAGTAACGTATTACATGATACGTAATATGGAATAATATTACGATATAAATTTTAAGTATTTTTTTAAAAATTAAGCCTCGATAAGATCGCTTATCGCGTGTTATGAAGCGGTTTTGCGTGGTATTCTGCGTACCTCCCAGTACAAATGCGTGATGTCGCTGCCGCCATGCCCGATTTGCCCGTCCCGAAACGCCGTGCCGCCGTGCCGAAAAACGCGCTCGCCACCCCGACCCCATTACACGGCGCCATGGTCGATGCGCAGCTGGCCGCGCGCCACCAGGCGTTTCTGGCCGCCGCCACCTCGGATAACACGCGCCGCACCTACCGTTCCGCCATCCGCCACTTCCAGGCGTGGGGCGGGGCGCTGCCAGCTGACGAGTCCAGCGTCATCCGCTACCTGCTGGCATATGCGGACAGCCTGAACGCGCGCACCCTGGCCCTGCGCCTGACGGCGCTGTCGCAATGGCATGTGTACCAGGCATTTGCCGACCCGGCGTCGACGCCCACCGTGCGCAAGACCCTGGCCGGCATTGCCCGCCTGCACGGCAAGCCGAAAAAGAAGGCCAAGGCCCTGCCGCTGGAAGACCTGGAAGTCATCGTCGCGCAATTGCACGCTGTGGGCAGCCTCAAGGCCCTGCGTGACAGCGCCTTGCTGCAGCTGGGCTTTTTTGGCGGTTTCCGGCGCAGCGAACTGGCGGGATTAAGGCTGGAAGACGTGGCCTGGGAGCCGCAGGGCATGGTGATTACCTTGCCCCGCTCGAAAACGGATCAGCTGGGCGAGGGCATCGTCAAGGCGATTCCGTTCGGCGACGGCATCTGCTGTCCGGCCACCGCCTTGCGCGCGTGGCTGGCGGCGGCGCAGATTGCCTCCGGGCCGCTCTTGCGCACGGTGAATCAATGGGGTCACGTGAGCGCCAAAGCGCTGCATGCGAGCAGCATCAACACCATCCTGGCAAGCTGCGCCAGACTGGCGGGCCTCGATTACGTGCCGGACCTGTCCAGCCACAGCCTGCGCCGCGGCATGGCCACCAGCGCGCACCGCGCCGGCGCCGATTTCCAGGCCATCAAGCGCCAGGGCGGCTGGCGCCACGACGGCACCGTGCATGGCTATATAGAAGAGGCGGGACGGTTTGAAGAAAATGCGGCGGGCAGCTTGTTGAAGGCAAAGAGCAAGCCGCTGAGGTGAGGTGAGGTGAGAGGGCCGACAACAACTTGCTGACATCATTGCAGCAGCGAACGGGACGGCCAACCTGATGCTTGTGACGTTGTGTTGTACGTCCGTTATCGCCCCGAAGCGGACCTAATCAGAACTGGAACCGACCAATAAGACGTCTTTGTCGTTTCCAAGAAAAAGGTAGGCGAAATCCCAGAACACCGGGTAGTGGGGATGCCCTCTCACGAATTCAAATGACTTGATTCCAGACCCAGTTTGACTGAACTGCACGACACTATGGCAAATGCTTTCAAGCAGCCGCGAAAAATCAGCCGTCCTGAGAGTACTCGGACCGGGGCCTGCGCCATCATCGCCAACATAGCCCAGGCTTTGACGCAGAGTTTCAACTACCTCAGACATGCTCGCGTCCCGGATTCCATCGAGCACGGCATCATCGCCAATCAACCTAGTGACGATACTGCTGATCTCCCCCGCACTTTCTTTCAGGCCCGAATACAAGCTGAGAGATACTGAATAGTTAATGCCATCGGAATCCAATAGGTCAGCCATCTCGGTCAGCATTTTTTGAGTCAGCATTTAATCATCCTTGTTTTTATGCTCAAGAACCCTGGCTTGACCGTCCGCTTCTGGCCAATAGCGGTCGACTAGAATGGCTAAGTGTGTAGCATTATTGCTCTTTTAAAAGGCAAAAGACAGGAAATTGATATCTCGAGGCGTTCCCGGACAGCGGTTTGATGGAATGAATGCGCTCCTTGGGCGGGGTGCCAAAGTGCGCCGCCAGCCGGACCCGGCAGCAATTGAGGATCAGCAAGCGCAGCAGGGCCGGCGAGCGGTTCATCGATTTCACGGGGATGGCCGCAACGCCGTGTTCGCGCACCCAGGTTTCCTGCCGTTCCGGCAAGCGTTGCGCCATGCCAGCTTGCCAGTGCGCGGGCAGCACGCCGCCCGGCAGCCAGACAAGGAACCACCCTCGGCGGCACAGCCGGCTTGCAGCCCACGGGCTGGCCCTCCGCGTCCGCGATGCTGCCGCTGCGTATCATGCGGCCGCTTGTTCCCGCTCGGCCGGGCGGATGATCATGCAGGTTGCCGTCGCGTGCGCATAGATTTTGCCGGCCTCGTCGCGGATGGTGCCTTCGGAAATGACCAGGTTGCGTCCTGCATTGATGACTTTGCCTTCCGCATACACCGTTACGTTGAAGGGCAGGGGGCGGCACATTTTGATGTTCAGGTCGGTCGTGCCATAGCTGACACCGGCCGGCAAGACCGTGTGCGTGGCGCAGCCAGTGACCGTGTCGAGCACGGTGGCGGCAAAACCGCCATGCACGCCACCCATGGGATTGGTGTGGCTTTCGTTCGCCGTCGCCGTGAAAATGACGCGGCCGTGTTCTACCGTGTGCGCATCCATGGGCATGGTCTTGGAAATGCCGGGGCGGGGAAACAGGCCTTGGGCGAATGCTTGCATCAGTTGCAAGCCGGTCATGTCGTTCGGGTGCATGGGAAACTCCAGTGGGGTGGGGGAAATGGCAATGCTTGACCCTGCAGCAATGACCGGGGCGGAAGGGGACGCCGGGTCCCTCAGTCTGCGACCCCGGCTTTTGCCTGCGGGTTGACTTGATCTTGCGTAAAACGAAGGCGTGAAGCATGCAGCAGAAAGCGGGCGACGATGGCCAGCTCCTCCTCGCTGAAGCCTGCTTTCAATTGGGCATTCAGGCTGTCGAGCAGGGGCAGGGCGGCGGCCAGCACGTCGGCGCCTTCCGGCGACAGGTGCAAGGTGCCGGCCCGCGCATCGCGCGCCGACTGGCCACGCACAATGAGGCCGTTTTCTTCCATGCGCGCCACCAGGCCCGTCACGGCGGAGTTTTTCAGCTGCAGCAGCCGCCCCATATCCTTCAGCTGGCAGCCTTCTTCGCCTTTCAGGGCAAACAGGGCCACCACTTGCGTGCCCGAGTAGCCCAGTTC
This sequence comes from Janthinobacterium sp. AD80, assembly GCF_002878455.1. Lineage (GTDB taxonomy): Bacteria > Pseudomonadota > Gammaproteobacteria > Burkholderiales > Burkholderiaceae_D > Janthinobacterium. The sequence goes on along the minus strand of NZ_NRDQ01000088.1, from coordinate 19,273 downwards.
ACTGGTAAACACGGCGTCGGCCGAGCGGAACAGATTCTGGCGCGCCAGGCTGAGCAGATTGAACAGCCGCGGCGAACGCTCGCGCAGCGGGCAGGGGGCAATGTCGGCGGCTTCGCTGCTGGCGGATGGGGTAGGGATATTGGTACGCATGCGAAGTATACTACTACGTATGCGTAATAAATCAAGGCGTGCTGGCAATTTGCGGGTGACGGGACTGGAAGCGTTGCCAGGAGCCGGGCCGGGCGTGGCTGTGCACCCCGGTCTGCGCAGGGGCGCACTCAAGTAGCCGGGTTCGCCGCCATGAATCTGGCCGACGCTATAATCCAGGCCCGGACAGCGGCAGCAACCATCAGATAAAAGGTCAGCGGCAATGCATCATGCAGCATCAAAGCACATTATCGTCATCGGCGCCGGCATCGTCGGCGCGTCGCTGGCCTACCACCTGGCCAGCAAGGGAGCGCGCGTCACAGTGATCGAGGCGCACGGCATCGCTTCCGGCGTGACGGCCACCTCGTTCGCCTGGATTAACACCTCGCATGCCGGATCCGACCCCATCGCGCCATTGCGCGCCGGCGCCATCGCGGCGTATCGCCAGCTCGAAACGCAAGTGCCGGGACTGGCGGTGCGCTGGACGGGCGCCTTGTCGTATGGCACGCAGGATGGACGCGTGTCACCGTCGTGCGTATTGCTGGACAAGGCGAAGATTGCGGCACTGGAGCCGCAGCTGCGCCATCCGCCGGAGCAGGCCTTGTACGAGCCGGAGCAGGGCGCCCTGGATGCGGTGGCGGCAACGCATGCCTTGCTGGATGCGGCGCGGCACCATGGCGCGACCATCCGCACGCACACGCCGGTGCTCGCTTTCAGCGTAAGGGGCACAACAGTGACAGGCGTGGAAACGCCGAATGGCGCCATCGATGCCGACCTCGTCGTGCTGGCAGCCGGCACGGGCACGGCGGCGCTGGCGCAGAAACTGGGCGTGCACCTGCCCATCGCCGCTTCACCCGCCATCTTCATGCGCTATCAGGCGCCGCCCGGACTGGTGCGCGGCATCATTTCCAGCCATGCGATGGAAGTGCGGCAAGCCGACGATGGCACCCTGCTGGCGGCGGAAGACTATATGGACGACGCGCCGGACAACCAGCCCGCCGCCATGGCGCAGCGCACTGCTGGCGCCATCCACGGCGAGCTTGAAGGCGTGGATTTTCTGGCGCCGGAACTGGCTTGTGTCGGCCTGCGGCCCATGCCGGTAGATGGCGTGCCGGTCGTCGGCTATCTGCCGCAAGTGGACGGCGTGTACGTGTGCGCCATGCATCCGGGCGTGGTGCTGGCGGCGATTGTCGGGCAATTGGCCAGCGCGGAAATCATCGGTGGCGAACCAGCTTCGGCGTTGAGCGCCTGCCGCCCCGCGCGGTTCCAGGCCTAGAATTCCTGTATCTTCGTCGACTTATGGCACGGGCACCACGAACACGGGCAGGATGAACGGCACTTGCTCCTGCTCATCCTCTTCCTCGGGGGGCGCCTGCATGACGTGCGCGTTGTGCCAGTCGCCGTTCACCACGCGCTCGGCGATCAGGGCCAGATCCTGCGTTTCGCGCAGTTCGCAGCGAAACGGCAGCCGGCCATGCGCGCGCGACACCAGGCTGAAGCGCAACTGGCGGCATTGCGCATCGTGCCAGCAATAGAACAGCATCTCCTCGCCTTGAAGCGCGATGCTGCGGGCCGCGATCAGCTGGCCGATAAATACCGCCAGATCCTCGGCAGTGATCTGCGGCGTTTCCTCTTCCGTGGGCGAAAAGCGCCACATATTGCTGATCGCTTCGTGATTGATGTCGGTGGGATCGATTTCCACGGCATCGTCTTGCGCCATGGCGAACCAGTTATTCAGGACTGTTGAGTGAATCATGTCAATCTTTCTCTCTTTACGCAGGGGCGCAAGGTGTGACGGTATTGTTTGTCGGCGCAAGTCCTCTCTCAAGGCAGGGGCAAGCCGCGCCAGTGCTATCCGGCAGGCCACGGCCGGCCATGCAGGAAAGCGATAAAAAGGTCGGTAACGGCGCTGTGGGTGAACCATTCATCTGACCGCAGGGCGATGTCGTCGCCGCCGAAAGCCAGTTTGCTGCCATCCGCATATGCCGCCACCGGCAAGCTGCACATAATTGCCTAACTCATTGGTCAGGGATGCATAAGAATGGGGGCCATGACTACATAGCCTGCCTGATCTGTTTTTCGCTCGGGTCCGGGAGCGGTGCTTTGCTCTCGATATCCAGTCGCACGGGGATCCTTACACATGTGGGTTTTGCTTCAATACTGGTGATGACTCCCCAAAAGCAATGCCATACTTTTGACCCTGGCCATCATAAATATCCAGAATGCCATTTTCAACGCGTGACCAGGTGCCGCCATGGTGAAAGAATGAGAGCAATGGCTCATACGGATTTGCATGTTCGCGCGTCGATACATGCCGGTTCCAGGCCAGATAAGCACGTGCAATCTGAGGCCTTCGCTCTGGCGGGCAGGCGAGAAGAATGGCCATCGCCCGCCCTGGCATTTCCAGTTCTCCCGCGATTCTTGTCCAGCCGAGCACAGGCGACCAGCTTGACGGCAGGCAACCGTGGAATTGTTTCCATCGCGCTAACGCTTCAGCGAAGAAGGCGTGCAGCGCATCGAGAGACAACATGGGGCCGGTCGACACCATCGTGAGCAGCCATTTTTCTTCATTCTTGCTGAGCATTGTCTTGATTTCCAGAACCAAAGTCCGATTATAGAGCGGCACTGCGATCGGGCGCCATCCTGCTGATACCGGCCGGACGATTCACCCCCTCGGCCCATCGAGCAGCAACTCCGCCAGCCTGTTCGTCAGCCACAAACTCGTTTCGCTGAGCTTTTTCCCATGCAGCGACAAGCGCCGCACGGGCAGGCGCGACAGGGCCAGGGCAGGGCAGGGCACTTCCTGCAGATAGCCCTTGTAGTTGTCGTAGTTGGCGATGTTCAGGGGCAGAATGGCCCAGCCCAGCTCGTCCGCGACCATTTCCGCGATGCTGTAAAAACTGTCGGAGAACCAGACGGCGGGGCTGAACGCGTGTTCGCGGTTCAGCTCGGAATCCATGATCAGCTGGCGGTAGCGCGTCAGTTCGTTGCGGGTGACTTCCTGCCCGTGCGCCATCGGGTGGCCTTTGGCGACGAACACGCCTTGCGCCACGCTGCCGATGTGCTGCTGTTCCAGCACGGGGGAAATCGGGCCACGGTCGAAGTGAAACGCCACGTCCGCCTGCTGCTGTTCCACGTATTGCGCCACTTCCGACGCCGTGGCGTTGAGCATTACCAGTTCCAGCGCCGGGTAGCGCGCCGCCAGTTCTTTTACCAGGGTGCCGATGGCCAGGTAGGGCAGGGCTTCGTCCAGGGCCAGGGTCAGCTGGGCTTCCGGCGCGGCGCTCAGCAGCTGCGCGCGCAGCTGCAGGCGCTCGGCCTGGCGCAGCAGTTCGCACGCTTCCAGGTGCATCACCTTGCCCGCTTCCGTCAGCACGGCGCTGCGGCGGGAACGGTCGAACAGTTCCACGCCAAATTCCGCTTCCAGCAAGCCGATCGAGGTGCTGACCACCGATTGCGCGCGGCCCAACCGGCGCGCCGCGCCCGAGAAAGAACCGGCCGCGACGGCCGCCTCAAAGTAGCGCATTTGTTCCAAAGTCCATTGCATGGCATCCACCTATCTGTTTTACAGATGGATTTTAACTTGAATGCCATTCAGGGGCGACATAAAATGCCTTTACTAATTCAATAACACGAGATCCGCCATGAAAAACGCCCAAGCCCATACCCCCGCCATCCGCTTCAGCTGGTGCCACGACGCCACCGCCGAAGACGCGCTGTGCAAGCTCTACCTTGATAACGTCAGCGCCGACTATATTTCCCATTCGGAACTGCAAGGCGAGCGCGCCGATGCGCCGGGCAACTGGCGCGCGGACTTGCCTGAAGTGATACGTGGCGAAATCCGCGCCGCCCTGTCGCATGACTGGGAGCATGGCGATTCGACCCTGCTGGCCGTCGCCAGCGCCGGTGACGACATCGTCGGCATGGCCCTCGTGTCGATCGACACGCGCCAGCGCGCCTCGAAATCGTTCGCCGCGCTGGACGACCTGGTCTTGCTGCCCGCCGTGCGCGGCAGCGGCATCGGCAGCCTGTTGGTGGAGTGGGTGGCAAGCGAATTGCGCAGCCATGGCATCGCCCGCCTGTTCCTCGAATGCGGCGCGCACAACCTGACGGCGCAGAAATTCTTCCAGGGCCGTGGCTTCAAGCAAGTGTCCGTCGTCATGCTGCGTGAACTTGACGTAGTCGATGCCGCCGCCGTGGATGACAAGGATGGTGATCGTGGCTGACGCCCGCCGCCCCCGACCAGCCCAGGCCCGTGGCAGCCTGGAACGTAAATATTTGCGCAGCACTCGCTTTATCCAAACAGACAGTTGTTAAAAGTTAAATAGAAATCAATGAGTTACCCATGCATTCAATGAAAAAATGGCTGACGCTGGCCATCGTCTCCAGCGCCCTGTTCCTGATCGTGGTCGACATGACCGTGCTCTACACCGCCTTGCCCGCGCTGACGCGCGACTTGCAGGCATCTTCCTCGCAAAAACTGTGGATCATCAACGTGTATGCGCTGGTCGTCTCCGGCTTGCTGCCCGGCCTCGGCACCCTCGGTGACCGCCTCGGCCATAAACCCGTTTTCCTCGCCGGCCTGGCCGTGTTCGGCATCGCCTCGCTGTGTGCCGCGTTTTCGCCCGCGCCCGAATGGCTGATCTTTGCCCGCGTGCTGCTGGCCATCGGCGCCGCGCTGATGATGCCGGCCACCTTGTCCATCATTCGCCTGACCTTTACCGATAACCGCGAGCGTTCGTTCGCCATCGGCGTGTGGGCGGCCATCGCCTCGGGCGGTGCCGCCTTCGGTCCCGTGCTCGGTGGTTTCTTGATGGAACATTACTGGTGGGGTTCCGTGTTCCTGATCAACGTGCCCATCGTACTGCTGACCCTGGTGCTGGCCGCCGTCATCCTGCCGAAACGGGCCGGCAACCGCGACAAGCCATGGGATCTGGCCGGTTCGCTGCAAATCATGATGGGCCTGCTCGGTGGCGTGTATGCGATCAAGGAACTGGGCAAACCACAGCCGTCGTATGCGCTTGCCGCGCTGGCCTTTGCCGTGGGCGCCGTCTTCATGCTCACCTTCGTGCGCCGCCAGAAGCGGCAAGCCAAGCCGCTGATCGACTTCGCCCTGTTCCGCGAACTGCCGTTTTCCAGCGCCGTGGCCGCCGCCATGGTGGCCTCCGCCGCGCTGATCGGCATGGAACTGGCGCTGAGCCAGCACATGCAGCTGGTGCGCGAACTGTCGCCGCTGGAAGCGGGTTTGCTGCTGCTGCCGCTGCCGCTGGCGTCCGTGTTTGCCGGTCCGCTGACGGGTTTCATGCTGCCGCGCGCCGACAAGGCCATGGTCCTGTGGGGTTCGCTGTTATTGTCCGGTGTCGGCATGGCGTCCTATTTGCTGCTGCATGACGCCGCCGTGTCCGCGCAAGTGGCCAGCCTGGTGATCCTGGGCCTGGGCCTGGGCGCCGTCATGACGGCCGCGTCCAGCGCCGTGATGCTCAACGTGGCGCCGCAGCAAGCCGGCATGGCCGCCTCGATCGAGGAAGTGTCGTATGAACTGGGCGCCGTGATCGGCGTGACGGTGCTGGGCACGATCTTGTCGGCCGTCTACAGCGCCACCCTGGTAATCCCGGAAAGCGCGGGAGTCTTGCCCAACGTGCACGATACTTTGGACGCGGCATTGCTGGCCGCCGAGCAATTGCCGGCCGAGCTGGGCCTGCAAGTGTCGGAACTGGCCCGCTCGGCCTTCGACAAGGCGTTTATTGTCGTGCTGGCCACGGCGTCCGGCATATTGATGGCGGCGGCATTCGCCATCCGCCATCTGCAGCTGAAGGCGCGCCGCGCCGTCGCTACGCTGGCCTGATTTACGCAGGCTTGCGCCCAGACATTGCCTTGACCACTGGCACCGCCGCACAGGCAGCGGGTCAGCGGCAGGCGGTTCAGGGCAGCAGCGGCGCTACCTGTTCGCGCAAGACCTTCCACTGGGCGTCCAGCACAGCCTGGTTCGGATCGTGGCCGGCGCGTTTTACCAGCGTAAAACTTTTCTTCGGCGCGCTGAGGCTGTCGAAGTAGGCATGCGCGATGGCGGGGGAGGTGAGCAAGTCGGCTTCGCCCATGATGAGGAAAAAGGGCAGGTCGAACCGCGTGCCCAGCGCGGGCAAGTCGACCTTGGCAAACATGCCATCGCCCTGCATACCGATGAACTGGATGTACGAGTAATCATCGGCCGCCTCGGCATCGGCCAGCGCTTGCGGCGTGGCATAGAACGGTGCCGGCTGCCACCAGTGTTTCGGTGGCGCATCTGTTACCAATCCTTCATATTTGCGGTCGAAGCGGCGCAGGATGCCGAAATTGCGCGGGTCGCGCCACGGCGGCGGGCCCAGCGCCGTCAGCTTTTCCACGGTGGCCGTGTCACTGGCCGCTTGCGCAAGTTGCATGACTTGCGCATACATGCCGGCTTCGTTCTGCCGCGCATTGACCACCTGCGCCGTGCCAACATACGCGTGGAACAGGTCCGGCCTGGCCTTGGCCATGTGCACGCCCAGGATCGCCCCCCAGGAACTGCCCATCAAGATGACTTTATCCTGGCCCAGGTGCTGGCGCAGATAGCTGGCAACGGCGATGCCGTCGTCGCGCATCTGTTCCACCGTCAAGCGGACATCTTCCGCTGGCCGCTGTTGTGCATACGTCATGCCCGCACCGCGCTGGTCCCATTGCACCAGCGTGTAGTGCTGTTCCCAGCCGTCGTAGATGGCCTCGGCAAACGGACTCAATGCGTTGCCGGGGCCGCCATGGATGAAGAGGATCACGGGATTGCGGCACGCCGCCCCCTTGACCGTGATCCATTGCGCGATGCCGTTGATGGGCACGTAGCCTTGCTCGTGCACCGCTTGTTCAGGCGTGGCACAGATGGAAGGAGCCGGGGAGCCAGGCGTGGCCGATGCAGCTGCCTGGGCCACGCCCAGGCAGGAGAGCAACGAGAGTATCGAACAGAATGTGTGCATGGAACTCCTGGCAGGATGATGTCGTGACGACGCCGGCGGCGTGAGCATTTCAAGCGGGACGCAAAAGCCGGGGTCGCTTCCTTCGTAATCGGAACAGGCCCCGTCGGGGCTGATTTCCCCGGCGAGTGTGCCCTGGACTTTGCTGTGGGGTTTTGACACGTTATAAGCTGCAATCCCGCACCCGCTTGCCGGCGATAAAGCGCTGGCTCGCCTGCTCGAAGCAGGCCGGCGCCGTCCACAGGATGAAATGCGGGGCGTTCCGCACGCTGGCCAGCGCCACCTTGCCTGACTTGCTCTGGATCAAGGCCTGCACCTGCGCCTGCGCGCCCGCGTACGGCGTCTTCGGATCCAGGGTGCCCTGCAGCACCAGCGTGGGCGGCAGGTGGGCCGGCAGTTGGCCGAAATAGGCATCGCGTGGATACGTCGGCAAGCCGCCGCCCAGCAGGATGCGCGGCAGCGGACTGGTAAATAGCAGTCCCGCTTCTTCACGCTCGATATCGGCGGCGCTCCAGCCTGGCCGCAGCGATGGCTGCAGGTTGTTTTCCGCATTGCTGATGATGCTCACCAGGGGAATCGACGGCGGCGACTGCGGATAGCTGCCCAGGCTGGCGGCGGCCTCGGTCAAGGTGGCGCGCACGGCGGCCAGTTCCGCCGCGCCGCCCTGGTCCAGCTCGCGCAGCAAATAGGGTATGCGGGCGCGGGCGGCCGGCACGTCGAGCATGCCGCCCAGGAAGTTTTTCAGGTTCTTGCCAGGGATGCCGGCCAGCAGGGCAGGGTCGGCTTGCACCTTGTCCAGCACGCGCCGGTACAGCGTGGCGGCTGGTTCCCCCAGTGCCGCGTGGCACGCCGGGTCCGCATCGCACTGGGCCAGCACCTGCATGCCGACGGCATTGACCACCTGCGAGCGCTGGCTCAAGTCCCAGCGCGGATCCGTTTGCGGCGGCACCAGCGAGTCGAGGATGACGCCTTGCACGGGTAGCGGGCCCAGCTGCAAGGTGCGCAAGACCAGTTGCGTTCCATACGACACGCCATACAGATACACGGGCGGCTGCCTGAGCTGGCGCGTCGCGGTGCGCTCGCCTTCGATCAAGGCTTTCAGGTCGCGCGCGGCCGTGGTGATGGAAAACTGCGCCGCGTAAGCGGGCATCGCGTTAATGCCGGCAAAGCAACTGCTCCACTCGGCGCCAGCCAGGGCACGGCCGCCGGGGCTTTGCGCAGATTCTTCCACACGGCACAGGCGCGAGGAGTTGCCCGTGCCGCGATGGTCGGGGATGAGGAATTCAAAACCGGGAAAGCTGCGGCGCAGGGTGGGCAGCAGGCTGTAGAACGAGGCGCCCGATTCGCCGGGGCCACCGGCCACCAGCCACAAGCTGCCTTTTGGCGCTTGGCCGGCAGGCAGGTCGGCGGGAATCTTGCGCACGAAGAGGTGCATGGCGCCCGCGTCCGCGTCCGCGTCGCCGACGGCGCGGCCCTGCGCGTCGTAGCTGCCGGGCACGTTCAAGCCCGAGCACTGGCTGCCAGGCAGGGCCGTGTCGGCACACGGAGTGAAGAGCATGGGTTCGGCGTGCAGGCCGGCGCCCAGCAAGAGCGTGGCCAGCAGGGTCAGGCGGAGCAGAAAGGTCATCGGCTACTTTGCGGCAGTGGTGGAAGCCCACAAAGTAGCTTTTTTTGCATGACTTGTCCAGATGGAACTGTTCCTGGACAGGTTTAGCTGGTCTTGCCTTTGCGCAGTAAGCGCAGCCCATTTGCCACCACCAGCAGGCTGGCGCCCACGTCGGCGAACACGGCCATCCACAGGGTCGCCATGCCGGCCAGTGCCAGGCCGAAGAACACGGCCTTGATGCCGATGGCAAAGCTGATGTTTTGCACGAGGATGGCGCGCGTGCGCTGGCTCAGGCTGATGAATTCCGGCAATTTACCCAGTTCATCATCCATCAGGGCCACGTCCGCCGTCTCGATGGCCGTATCGCTGCCGGCCGCGCCCATGGCAAAGCCGATGTCCGCCTGCGCCAGGGCCGGCGCATCGTTGACGCCGTCACCGAGCATGGCGACGACGCCGAACTGCTGCTGCAAGGCCTTGATTTCATCCAGTTTATTTTCCGGCAGCAGTTCGGCCTTGACCAGGCTGACACCCACCTCAAGCGCGATCCGCTGCGCCGTCAGCACATTATCGCCTGTCAGCATGACAGTGGTCACGCCCAGCGCATTCAGGCGGGCGATGGCGGACGCTGCCGTCGGACGCAGCACGTCGGCCACGGCGATCACGCCCAGCGCGGCCGTTTGCGTGGCCAGCACCATGGCCGTGTAGGCTTGCTGTTCCAGTTGCGCCAGCAGCGTTTGCAGTTCCGGCGTCAGCACGTTCAACTCCGTCATCAGCCGCGCATTGCCCAGGTAATACGTCTGGCCATCGATGCTGCCGCGCACGCCACGGCCGTGCAGGGCGGCAAACTGGCTGACAGGCAAATGGCTGCTGGCGGGCGGGCCGGCCTTGACGATGGCGGCGGCCAGCGGGTGGGCGGAATTGGCGTCCAGGCTGGCGGCCAGCAGCAGCACCTTGTCGCGGCTGCTGCCGTCCAGCGCCACCACGTCGGTGACTGCCGGTTTTCCCATGGTCAGAGTACCCGTCTTGTCGACGGCGATGGCCTTGATGCGGTAGCCCGTTTCCAGGAATTGCCCGCCTTTGACCAGAATGCCGCGCCGTGCGGCTGCCGTCAGGCCACTGACCACCGTGACGGGCGTGGAAATGACCAGCGCGCAAGGGCAGGCGATCACCAGCATCACCAGCGCTTTATATATCCAGTCCATGAACGGCGCGCCCAGCAGCAAGGGCGGCAGCACGGCCACGAGGATGGCGAAGACGACGACGGCAGGCGTGTAATAGCGGGCGAAATTGTCGACGAAGCGCTGCGTCGGCGCCTGTTTTCCCTGTGTTTCCTCGATCACCTTGACGATTTTCGCCAGGGTGCTGTTGCCGCTGTTGGCCGTCACGGTGACGTCGAGCACACCGCGCTCATTGATGGTGCCCGCATACACGACGTCGCCTGCGGCCTTGTCGACCGGCATGCTTTCGCCCGTGATCGGCGCCTGGTTGACGGACGATTCACCGTTTTGCACGACACCGTCAAGGGCGATGCGCTCGCCCGGTTTCACGCGCATGAGGGCGCCGATGGCCACCGTGGCGACCGGGACTTGCTGCCAGGCACCGCCGGCATCGGCGACGCTCGCCACGTCGGGCGCCAGCTGCATCAGGCTTTGCACGGCATTGCGCGCGCGGTTCAGGGACAAGCCTTCGATCAATTCCGCGATGGCGAAGAGGAAGATGACCATGGCCGCTTCCGGCCACTGGCCGATGGCGATGGCGCCGAAAACCGCCAGGCTCATTAGGAAATTGATGTTCAGGGTAAAGGTTTTCAGGGCGATCCAGCCTTTTTTCAGGGTCGGCCAGCCGCCCGTGGCGATCGACAGCAGGGCCAGGGCGATAACCAGGGGCGAGCTGTCTGCATGCGTAGTCCACGCCAGCGCTTCGGCGCCTGCCGCCGCCAGGCCGGACACCACCAGCAGGCCCTTTTGCAGGCCGCTGAGACTGCCTTCGTTCGGGTCGCGCGCAACCACCGCATCCGCTTCCATGGGGATCGCCTGCATGCCGATGCCGTGCAGTGCCGCTTCCACCGAGGCCAGCGAGGGCAGGGTGTGGTGCACGTCCAGCACGCGGTTCATCAGGTTGAAGTCCAGGCCCACGACGCCGTCCATGCCGCCCAGCTTGTTGCGGATCAGACGTTCTTCCGTGGGGCAATCCATGTTGGCGATGCGGTATTTGGCCGTGCTCGCGCCATCGATGGGGGCGCTGGGCAGGGCAGCCGCCGTGCTGGCGGCTGGCGTGGACGAGCATGCGTGCTTGCTGGAGCAGCAACTTGCCGCCTGCGCTGCGGCGGCCGGCGCTGGTTCATGCGCGTGCGGCTGGGCATGGTCGTGCTTGTGATCGTGCTTATGATCGTGCTGGTGGTCATGCTTGTGATCGTGATCGTGGCTATCGTGCGGCATCGCTTCATCCTTCAGGATTCGTGTATGCTTCCATTAGAAACCCTGTAGCCGCTACAGGGTCAAGCGGAATTTGCGTGTTGAAATGAAAAGGGGATGCCATGCGTATCGGAGAACTGGCCAAACGGACAGATTGTGACGTGGAAACCGTGCGTTACTATGAAAAAGCGGGCTTGCTGCAAGAGCCAGGCCGCAACAGCGCCGGCTATCGCGAATACCGGGAAGAGCACCAGGAACGGCTGCAATTCATCCGCCATTGCCGTTCCTTGCAGATCGGCCTGACGGATATCCGCGCCTTGCTGGAATTTAAGAACAACCCGGCGGAAGGCTGCCAGAGCGTCAATGAATTGCTCGACCATCATATCCTGCGCATCGCCGAGCAAATGGCGAACTTGCAAACCCTGCAACAGCAACTGGTGACCTTGCGCCACCAGTGCGACCGGCCGCAGCCGTCGCAAGACTGCGCCATCCTGCAAAATCTGTCCGAGGCGGCCAGCGGGCATGACTGCGCCTGCCATACCGACCTTCCCGAAGCGATTGTTGCATGTTGAAACTGTTGCCCAGAAAAACTTTACTCACTTTATCCCTGCTGTCGCCGCTGAGTCATGCTGCCGATGCGCCTGCCACCGCTGGCCACTACCTGATCCTGTATGCGGCGCCCGGCGTGCCGCAAGACGATGACCCGTACACTTGGAGCACTGTTGGCGGCAAGCAGCTGGCAAAAGGCGTGACAAAGGCCGACGGCCGCGCCTATCTCAAAGGGGAAACCGGCGAAGAGAATTATGTCCTGAAAACCGTCAGCACGCGTTGGCAACTGAAGGTGGCTGCCCGATGCTGGCAGGACGCGCCGGAGACCTTCGTGGGCTGCGTGCAGCTGAGCAACACGACTAGCCGGTATGAGGAAGAGCAGGAGGTGATCAAGCTGGCGGAGGAACAGAAAGAAGTCAAAATGCAAGCCAACATCGCTGCCTATGCGGTGCAAGCGAGGGCCAACGACGATGCGTTGGCCTGGCTGGGCCGCTTGCCTTCGAACTGGACTATAGACAGCTATGGCGCGCGCCTGCTGCGTATAGGCGACAAGGTCGCCGCGCAGATTGCCGGCGCGCTCAAGGAGGGCGGACCCGACGCGCGCCAGTTTGTCTGCCGCGCGCCCGATTATTACGGCCCCGTGCCTGAGCAGGCAGCCGTCAATGCGTGGATGGCTGCGCCGCGCGCCGTGCGCGGCGCACGTTCCGGTCCAGCCTGGGATGCATTGGTGGCGGCCGGTAAAAAAGGCAACTGGATGGCCCGCCTGGAACTGTATTACACCTTGTCGAGCGAAAATGTCAGCGAACTAAGCCTGCTGGAACAGTACCGCATCGTGCAATTAATGGAATGGCTGCAGCAGAAACAGGTCGGCGGCCTGTACAGTTATTTCAGCGCCAGCATGCCTGCCGCGCCCGGCAATTCACGCAGTGACAGCTGGCGCATACAGGATCAGGCCACCCTGTATGCGGCCATGCTCGGCAGTTACGACGGCCAGAACAGCCAGGGCAGGATCTTGCAGGCAGATGCGGCCCCGTCACTGGCGGCCGCTGGCAAGCGCATGCGGGCTTGCGCCGAGGCTTACTTGCCGCAACGGCAGTAACATGACATCCCCCATTCCGGCAGTTGAATGACCGGGATAGGTACCGGCAATATCGCACAGCGGCAGCCCGGCTCCGGACGGGCCCAGCGCTACCAGTCGGCCGGGTTTTCCGCCGCGGCCCTGGCCAGATCGTCGCGCCAGTCCTGCTGTACCAGCCGGTAAATGTCCGCAAAAAAGGCGCGCGGATCGTCCATCCCGTCCCACTTGGCGGGCAGCGCATAGGTGGTTTCCGGATCATGTTCGAGGATGGCGGCAAAATCGTAAGCCGGGTCTTGCAGCGCTTTTTTCAGCACCTGCACCAGCATGTAGCGGTGCCGGTAGCCGAGTTCCTTGTATTGCGAGGTGATGTCGCGGCGTATCAGCGCCGCGCGCTGGGCCGCATCGTTCATGTCCCAGGTGCCCAGCTCCACGCCCAGGGTTTCTTCACGGTCATACACGTCGAAGGGACCGAGGAAATGGTACAGCGTGGGGACGTAGCGGGCGTCGCTCCAGGGGCCGCGCAGGCCTGTCTGTCTGATTTTCGGCATCATGCATCCCCGTTCAGGCGCATTGGGGCAGGGTCCAGCCCTCGTAGCCGAGGTCGGTCGGGTAGATCGCGCGGCTCTGGTTCTGGCCCCAGCGGGCATGGTCGAGCAAGCCGTCTTCATGCATGTCCAGCACCCATTCCGTGCTTTCCAGCAAGGTGCCATCCTTGTGGTACACGCGGAAAAAGGTCGACGTGCTGAGCGCGCGCACGATGTTGTGCGGCACGCCATTGCCGTAGTGGGGCACGAAAGTCTTGATCACGCAGGTGCCCTTGTCGTTCCATTGCTGCGCATACACGGTGGCATTGCGCGCGGCCGCCACCTTGATGAACAGCCAGGCGGCCAGCAAGACGATGAACAGGAAGGCGGCCGTAATCAGGCCAGTTTTCTTGAGTAGCTGCATGAGGTCATGGCGTCGCCAAAAACAGAGTTGCCGCATTGTATTCCAAGCGTGCCGTACTTGCCGTACAGCACGTACGGCAAGTATCTCGCTGCCTATTCAGCGCATTGCCGCTCTATTTTGCCAGCGCCGTGTGCAGGGCGTTGGCCATTTCCAGGTGATGTTGCAACGCTGGCAAGGTCTTGGCGGCAAATGCCTTGATGTCTGGATCGCTGGCTTTCTGGCTGGCATCGGTGAACAGCTTTACGGCATCCTTGTGCGCCGCGACACCGATGCTGGCCGCATATTCCTTGTCGAACTGCGCGCCTTCCAGGCGGCTCAACTTGTCGATCTGCGCCTTGTGCTTGGCGCCGGGCTGATCGCTGACTTCGATCTGCTTGCTGCTGGCTAATTGCTTGAGCTCGTCGGCCACTTTCGTGTGGTCGGTCACCATGGCATCGGCGAAGGTCTTCACTTGCGCATTGCTGCTCTTGCTTTGCGCCACTTTGCTGGCGGCGATTTCCGTGCTGCCCGCGTCAGCCGCCTTGCTGAGAAACTGCTTGTCGTAGGCGCCCGGCGCGGCAGCGGCGATGCTGTTGATGGCGATGCCGCTCAACAGTGCTACGGCGGCGCCGATGGCCACGTGCTTCAGGGAAGGGCCGCGGCTACTGGTGGTAGAAATACGCATGGGAAGTCCTTTCATGTCAAGAGTGGTTTTTTCTGCAAGCTGAAGATAATGTTAAGCCTCCAGCCTGCGCACACCCATAGGACAGGCGCGATCATTCCCGTAGGACTAGTCCTGTTCGTTAGCGTACAGTTCCACCTGTTTCAGCGCAAACAAGGCTGTGATGCCGGCATCGCGGCGCCAGGCGGGCATGCCGATATCCAGCCATTCCGCCATCGCTTCCAGGTGGGATGGCTGCGAGACGCTGTGTTCGAGTTCGTCAAGCACCGTGTCGCGGTCGATGTACAGGCTGTCCAGCCAGGCATCGAACGATGGCGCCAGGGCGATGAAGCCATGGGCGCGACGGGCTGTCCATCCCGGCAACTCCTGCACAAAACTCACGACTCTGCCACCGCCTTCCGGCGTCAGGTCAAGAAAGACCATGGAATTGCCGCCATCACGGGCAAAGGGCAGGATTTGCACGGGCATGGCCATGTGCTGGCGCGCGGCGCGGATTTCCCCAACCAGGGTTTCATCGCAAAAATCACCGTCCTCCGCGCTGAAAAAGGTGTTGAAACCCATTTTTTCCACGCCACCCTCGCCGTCGGGCACGTCGCAGGTGTAATCGAAATAAGCGCCGTTAGCCACTTGCAAAAAAGCCAGGAAGGCGGACGGCAAGGGCGCTTCCAGCAGGGTTTCGATGTCGGCAATCTGCTGCGCAGTGGGCGCGGGCTTGGCACCGTCGAGCGCCAGGTGCCGGTATTGCGTGTAATAAGTCATTGATTATCCTGGTAAATTACTGGCAAGCTGCATGCCGTCGGCGCAGCCCGTCTCCACCTTGGCCAGCGCATCGACAAGACCGGCGCGCAGCACGGCCATGGAACGGGCCTTGTCGTCGATCTGGGCGATTTTCGTTTCCAGCATGATGCGCTTGGTTTCCCCATCGAGGGCGTTTTCCTGCCACACGGCAATGACTTCGGCGATTTCCCTCAAGGTAAAACCCAGCGCCTTGGCATGGCCGATCAGCTCGATGCGCCGCAGCGCCTGCGCCGAGTATTGCTTGTAGTTATTCGTCATGCCCGGTTGCGGGGCGGCATCGAGCAGCCCCTGGCGCTCATAAAAGCGCACCGTGTCTTTCGACACGCCCGTCAGACGGGTGATTTCTCCGATACGCATCGTCATTACCTTTCTTGCAATTGATGCAATGCGAAAACTGCGCAGCGCAAAGCTATGCAACACAGCATGCGCACTTTTTTGCGTTCCATGCTTGACCATGGACTAAAGACCACAGTTTACAGTGAAATTCCTTTCACTACGACACTGTTGACATGCTTCCATTCAACTACTCCGGGCAGACCGTGCTCATCACCGGCGCCTCGTCCGGCATCGGCCGCGTCTTTGCGGAAACCCTGGCCGCGCGCGGCGCCCATTTACTGCTGCTGGCCCGCTCCGGCGCCGTGCTGGACAAGCTGGCCAAGGAACTTGCCCAGCGCCACGGCATCCGCGCCCATGCCCTCGTTGCCGACCTGGGCCAGCCTGGCGCGGCCGAAGCCGCGCATGCGCAGGCCTGCGCGCTGGGCATGCCACCCGATGTCCTGATCAATAATGCCGGCTTCGCCACGCATGGCAGATTTGATAACACCTTGCTGAGGCGCCAGTCCGCCGAGGTAGCCGTCAATTGCACCGCCCTCATGGAGCTGACGCACTGCGCCTTGCCGCACATGCTGGCGCAAGGACGGGGCGCCATCATCAATGTGGCGTCCACCGCCGCCTTGCAGCCCGACCCTTACATGGCGGTTTACGGCGCCAGCAAGGCGTTCGTGCTGGCGTTTTCGGAAGCGTTGTGGGCGGAGAACCGCCAGCGCGGCGTGCGCGTGCTGGCACTGTGTCCAGGCGCGACGGAGACGGCTTTTTTTGACGTAGTGGCCGCGCCGGAAGCGGCCGTGGGCAAGCGCATGGCGCCGCAGGCGGTGGTCGACGAAGCCTTGCGCGCGCTCGATCGGGGCCGCAGCAGCCATGTGGCGGGACGGCAAAACCGCCTGCTGGCCTGGCTGCCGCGCCTGCTGCCGCGCCAGACCGTGCTCGGCATCGTAGAAGGCATGCTCAAGCCGCGCACCTGATGCGGCTTGCCCCGCGTGCTTAGTGAAGCGGGAAGTCGTCAAGGCTGTCCGGTTCGCGCACGACGTTGCCCGTGCGCTCAAAGCGGAAGCGGGCCGACATTGCATATGCAGCCTTGCGCACGCGCATGATGGAACCCAGCGGACGGTGCGCCAGCACGCCGTGCCAGGGACTGAAGGCCATGCCGTCATCAACGGCGCGCGACAGGGCCTCGCTCCAGCCCGCCTGCGGCGGGGCCGTGATGCGCGCCACGGGCAAATACGGGCTGTCTTCTTCCGGCCAGGCAACGGACGCGTCCTCAAAGGGCATGCTGTCGATGTCGCGGCACAGCTGGATGCGCACTTCCCAGGTCGCCGCGTGGCTAGCAAAGAAGGCGACGACGGCGTCGCGCAAGCCGTTGGGCTTGCCATCGAGGTCGACCGGCGCACCGGCCAGGCCCGCCAGTTCCGGCGAGACGGGCACCAGCGCCACTTTGGCCATGTAGGCGCCATATAAAATGGGCGCCTGGCTGTAGTAGGTTTCGCCCAGCACATGGGTTTCCGGATGGCCACCCAGGCTTTTCAGGGTGCCGCTTTCGCCGCCCACGGCTTCGAGCGCCTTTTCCGCACCCTGCAAGACGGTCGAGAGCGCCTGTTTCAGGCGTGGCGCCTTGTCCGTGGTACTGGCCAGCAACTTCAGGCTGCCGAGGAATTTCTTCGCGCCCGGCGCCAGGAAGGCGGGCCCGTTGACCAGCACGAAATCCTGCGTGCTGGCCGGCGCTACAGCAGCGTCCGCGTCCAGGCTGGACAGCTGCGTGCCCGGCACGCCGAGGAGCTTGACGGCCATGCCGCGCGGTACGGAGACATTGTCGTCGAGGATGTCGCCGGGAATGGTCGAGATGCGCATCACCACGTCATAGCCGGCTGGCGTGGCGAACAGGCCTTGCGCCAGCTCGGGCGCCAAGTTGTCCAGCACTTGCAGGCGGCCGTGCAGCAAGCCGTGGCTCTTGGCATGCACGCTGCGCGTGGCGTGGCCAGAGTCTGCATAGGTGGTGCTGGAAATGCCGCGCAGGGTCTGCAGCAGCTGCGCGCAGGTTTCCTGCTCGCCTTCCTCCTCGAATTCATAGCGGCTGTCGTACGGTACGGGCGGGCGTGGAATGGCGGACATGGCTTTTCCTTGTGATGGGTGAGGGTGCTCCATCATTGCCGCCTGCGCCACAAACTTCCGTTTGCTGGCATACACAGGCGTAGAAATAAGCGTGAACGCATTGTCTGCGCGACAAGCAGGCCCGCTTGCCTGCCGCGCCATCCAGGCACGTCAATAAATTCACAGGCTGGCCATGATGCGCTCGCGCAGCCAGCGATGCGCCGGGTCCAGGTGCATGCGCTCGTGCCAGACCATGGCCATTTCATAGTCGGGCAAGGTGATGGGCGGCTCCCAGATGCGCAGGGAGCCCAAGGCGTTTTTCAGCAGGCGCGACGGTAGCAGGGCGACCATGTCGGAGGCCGCCAGCAAGGGCGGGACGATGAGGAAATGCGGCACGGACAGCACCACCTTGCGCTTCTGGCCCAACTGCTGCAGGGCCGTATCGACGGCCGTGCGGAAGCCGCCGCCATTCGGCGAGACGACGATGAATTCCAGCGCGCAAAACTGCTCGAGACTTGGCTGCGCCTGTAGCAGCGGGTGGTCGTGGCGGCCCGCCAGGACATAGTGTTCCGTAAACAAGGTGCGGTGGCGCAGTGTCGACGGCGCTTCTTCCTGCGCCAGGAAGCCCAGGTCGACCTGGCCCGTCTCCAGCGCCTGCGCCATGCGCTCCGGCACGGCTTCGAACACGGCCATGCGCGACAGCGGCGCCTGGGCGCGCAAGGCCGGCAGCAGGGGCAGCAGGATCGCATATTCGGTGGCATCGGCCGCCGCCAGGTTCCAGCGCACCTCGGCCGTTGCCGGCTCGAACGCCTGTTCCGGCTGCAAGACTTGCTCCAGCTGCGCCAGCACGGCTTGCAGAGGTGCAAACAGGGCCAGCGCGCGTGCCGTGGGCAGCATGCCGCGTGGGCCGGGCAACAGCAGCGGGTCGTCGAAGGCCGTGCGCAGCTTGCCCAGCTGTACGCTGACGGAAGGCTGGCTCAGGTGCAGCCGCTCGGCTGCCCGGGTCACGTTGCGCTCAATGAGCAGCGCATTCAGGGTCAGCAGCAGGTTCAAATCCAGCTTACGCAAATTAATCATGGCTATACCTAGTATTTACTTTATTCATTTCCACAATGATAGCGCAAGCCCTACAGTAGTTCCTGTGATTTTTAATCTTCACCTTCTACAGGAGCAATCTCATGCAAGTATCTGAATATGTTAGCTTTGATGGCATTGGACTGGCGCAGCTGGTACGCGATGGCGCCGTCAGCGCGGCGGAATTGCAGGACGCCGCCTTGCGCGCCTTGCACGCTGTTAATCCGCAGATCAATGCCGTGGCCGAGCATTGGCCGGCTGACCTGTCCGCCGTCGATGCCACTGCGCCATTCGCCGGCGTGCCGTTTTTGATCAAGGACGTGGCCGTCACGATGGCGGGCCAGCGCAGCGAATATGGCAGCCGCCTGGCAGCCGGCCACGTGAGCGCGTCCGACTCCCATTTGATGACGCTGTTCCGCAAAGCCGGACTGGCCACGTTTGGCCGCAGCGGCACGCCGGAAATGGCGTTTGCCACCACCACCGAGCCCGTCTTGTACGGCGCCACGCGCAATCCATGGAATCCGGCGCTGAGCGCGGGCGGCTCCAGCGGCGGCGCGGCGGCGGCCGTGGCAGCCGGCATCGTGCCACTCG
>NZ_NRDQ01000087.1 GCF_002878455.1 Janthinobacterium sp. AD80 | reverse complement strand
ACGCCACCCTGTTCCGTGGCGGCGACAAGTCCGCAGGCGTGTTCCACCCGCTGGCGCCGGCCATCGCCGTCATCCACCAGCGCCTGCGGCAGGCTTTCGACCCGGCCGGCATCTTCAACCCGCACAGAATGGATTGAGCGCATGCAAACCAATCTCGCCGATTTCATCAAGAACACGCCGGCAGGCGACGAAGCGGAAGCCATCCTGCGCGCCTGCGTGCACTGCGGTTTTTGCACGGCCACCTGCCCCACGTACCAGCTGCTGGGCGACGAACTCGATGGCCCGCGCGGCCGCATTTACCTGATCAAGCAGGTGCTGGAAGGCGCACCCGTCACGGCCAAGACGCAGACGCACCTGGACCGCTGCCTGACCTGCCGCAACTGCGAATCGACCTGTCCATCCGGGGTGCGGTACGGGCGCCTGGTCGATATCGGCCGCAGCGTCGTCGAGCAGCGCGTGCAGCGGCCCTTGCGCGAGCGCGCGCTGCGCTTCGCCCTGAAGGAAGCCTTGCCGCGCCGCTGGCTGTTTACGCCCGTGTACAAGGCGGGCCAGGCGCTGCGCCCGTTGCTCTCGAAAAGCTTGCAGGACAAGCTGCGCCCGGGAGAAAAGGCCGGCGCATGGCCAACGCGCCAGCATGCGCGCACGATGCTGCTGCTCGACGGCTGCGTGCAGCCGGCCATGTCGCCCAACATCAACGCGGCCACGGCGCGCGTGCTCGATGCGCTGGGCGTGCAGCTGATCGTCGCGCCCAAGGCCGGCTGCTGCGGCGCGCTGCGCCATCATCTGAACGACCAGGAGGCGGCGCTGGACGACATGCGCCGCAATATCGACGCCTGGTGGCCGTATGTGGAAAGTGCGGAAGCCATCGTCATGACGGCGTCGGGCTGCGGCGCCACCGTCAAGGAATACGGGCACCTGCTGGCGCACGATGCCAACTATGCGCAGAAGGCACGGCGCATCGCGGAACTGACGCGCGACCTGTCCGAGATCATGCCGGCATTCGAAGCGGAACTGGCAGCGCGGCTGCAAGGCAAGATCGCGCACCGGGTGGCATACCACCCGCCGTGCACGCTGCAGCATGGCCAGCAGATCCGCGGCAAGGTGGAGCAGGTGCTGCGCGCCGTCGGCGTCGACGTGCGCCTGTGCGCGGACAGCCATTTGTGCTGCGGTTCGGCCGGCACGTATTCGATTTTGCAGCCGGAACTGTCACAGCAGCTGCGTGACAACAAGGTGGCGAACCTGGAAGCGTGCGCGCCGGACGTCATCGTCTCGGCCAACATCGGCTGCCTCACGCATCTGCAGTCGGGCACGGAAACGCCCGTGCGGCACTGGATCGAGTTGATCGATTCAGCTTTGATTCATTCCAGTACGAATGAACACCTGACAAAACCGTAGCGAGGGGAAGGCAGGTTTGGCCAGGTGTTTACACGGGGCTTTCGCTGAACTGGGCGATACGCCACTGCGGCGCAGGGATAAAATGGTTCGCCCATTCCAGTACGGCGTCGGCCGGCATGGGGCGGGCGATGCCGTAGCCTTGCGCCAGGTCGCAGCCCAGCTGGATCAGGCGCGCGCCATGCTCGATGCTTTCGACGCCTTCGGCGATCACCGTCAGGGAAAATGAACGGGCCAGGCCGATGACGGCACGCACCAGGTGCAGGTCGTCGGGGTCGTTGAGCATGTTGCGCACGAAGCTCTGGTCGATCTTGACGATATTCGCCGGCAGCCGTTTCAGATAGGACATCGAGGAATAACCGGTGCCGAAATCGTCGAGGGCGAAGGTGATGCCCAGCGCCTGGCAGGCGCGGATGATGCGGCGCACGTGTTCGATGTCGTGCAGGGCCGACGATTCGAGGATTTCCAGTTCCAGCATGCTGGCGCGCACGCCGGGAAATTCGCCGAGGATGGTTTTCAGGCGCGAGACGAAATCCGGTTGCTGGAAATGGCGTGCCGCGATATTCACGCTGACCACCCAGTGCTTGCCGCTTGCCGCCCAGCGCTGCATCTGCCACAGGGCCTGGCGCAGCACCCATTCGCCGATATCGATGATCAGGTCGGTCTGTTCGACCAGCGGCAGGAACTGCGCCGGCGCCAGCACGCCGCGGCGCGGATGCTGCCAGCGCAGCAGCGCTTCCATGCCCACCACCGTGCCGGCGCGCATGTTGACCTTGGGCTGGTAGTACAGCCGCAGCTCGCCATTGATCAGGGCCTGGCGCACTTCCGTGCGCTGGTTGTGGTGGGTGCGCACTTCCTCGTCGAGGTTGGTGTCGAAGAAGTGGTACTGGTTGCGCCCCGTTAATTTCGCCTGGTAGACGGCGTGGTCGGCGTGGCGCAGCAGGCTTTCCGTATTCAAGTCCTTGCCCGCATACACGGCGATGCCGGCGCTGGCCGTCATGTGCAGCGCCTGCTGGTCGCACTGGTAGGGACGGCTCAGCTCGCTCATCAGCTGCGTGACGTTCTGTTCGATGCTGGCGATGCTGGCCTGGCCGCACAGCAGCAGGACGAACTCATCGCCACCCAGGCGCGCCACATAGTGCGCCTGGCCCGTGAACGCATGCAGGCGGCCCGCCACCTGCTTGAGAATTTCATCGCCGGCCTCGGCACCGCAGCGGTCGTTGATGGTCTGGAAGTGGTCGAGGTCGAACAGGCACACGGCCAGCAGGCGCTGGCGTTCGCGGGCGAGAAACAGTTCCTGCTCGAAGCGGGCGGCCAGCGCGGCGCGGTTGGGCAGGCCAGTCAGCACGTCGTTATAGTTTTGCCAGGACAGCTTTTGCAGCGCCTGCTGCATATGTACGGTTTCATTCAGCTGTTCGCCCAGCTGGCGCTGGCTGGTCTTGAGCGAGGTCAGCAGTTCTTCGACATCGCCGGCCATGCTGTTGACCGAGCGCGCCACGGCTTGCGCCTCGGGCGTGGCGCCGGCAGCCATGCGTACGCTGAAGTCGCCGCCGCGGAAGCGGTCGGTGGCCTGCACCAGCCGCGCCAGCAGCTTGCGGTGCGAGGCCAGTATCAGGCCCAGCAGCACGTAGATGAGCAGCACATTGATGGTGCTCAGCACGGCCTGGTGGCGCAGGTTGTGCCAGACCTGGGTCAGTGGCAGATGCGGCGTGTAATGCAGGTCGAGCACGCCATCGCCGCCGTCGGGCAGCGCCACCGTCAGGCGGCTGCTGATGGCCGAGATGCCGGCCAGCCGCACAAACCACGCCGGTACCGTGGCCGCCAGCTCGTCGGCCCGCTGGCTGTCGGCTAGCACTTCGATATGCTCGGAGGCGCTGTTCCAGCGGACGGCCGCCAGGCTGCGGTTCAGGGGCAGGGCGCCGCGCAGCGCCTGCCGCACACTGTCGCGCATGCTGCCCATGTCGGTGCGCACGGCCATGGGCAGCACGGTGTTGGCCAGGTACAGGTCGAGCTGGCGCGCGTCACTCCGGTAGCGCGCGGTGGCCAGGCTGGTTTCCGCATCGAGCAGGGTGTGATAGCGGACGGCGGAAACGCCAAGTATCAGGAAAAAAATAGGAATGAATAGACGGGAATAACAACCCATCCGCATCCATGTAGAAAAGATTTTCCCTAAGACTGGCATCGTTTTGTGATCGATATCTGCGAATAATTATGCAAACATTATCACCGAAAAATTGCTATTTGAAACACAATATTGATATCAGTCATGAAATAAATACGCTTTTATTGATTTCGCATGATTGTTGTCGATAATCAAAGTATTTCCAGGCTTATTCTTGTAGTAATTGCGCGATGTCTGCCGCCAGGCTTGCCGGCTTGCTGGCCGTCGCATAGCGGCGAAAAACGCTGCCATCCTTGCGCACCAAAAACTTCGTGAAATTCCATTTGATCGCTTGCGTGCCCAGAAAACCCGGCGCCGCCTGTTTTAAATGGACGAATAAAGGCTCGGCATGGCGGCCATTCACGTCGATCTTGGCGAACAGGGGAAAGGTGACGCCGAAATTGTTTTCGCAAAAAGCGCCTATTTCCGCATTCGACCCTGGTTCCTGGTGGCGGAATTGATTGCAGGGAAAACCCAGCACCACCAGGCCCTGCTCCCGGAACTGGCGGTACAGCGTTTCGAGCCCCTGGTATTGCGGCGTGAAGCCGCAGGCGCTGGCCGTGTTGACGATCAGGACCACCTTGCCCTGGTAGCGGGCCAGGTCGACGGGCGTGCCGTCCAGTGCTTCGGCCTGGAAATCGTGGATGCCGGCCATGTCAGAGCAGCCCCAGCTTGACGGCGCCCGCTGGCGCGGCCGCTTCCGGCGCCGTCTTGCCGTTGAGCTTGATGCTCAGGCGCAGATCGTTGACGGAATCGGCATTGCGCAGCGCGTCTTCATAGCTGACCAGGCCCGCTTCGTGCAAATCGAACAGGGCCTGGTCGAAGGTCTGCATGCCCAGTTCGCGCGATTTTTTCATCAATTCCTTGATCTCGTGCACCTGTCCTTTGAAGATCAGCTCGCTCATCAGTGGCGAGTTCAGCAGGATTTCCAGCGCCGCCTTGCGTCCGCCGCCTTGCTTGGCAGGGATCAGCCGCTGTGAAATCATGCCCTTCAAATTGAGCGACAGGTCCATCAGCAACTGCTGGCGCCGTTCTTCGGGGAAGAAATTGATGATGCGGTCGAGCGCCTGGTTGGCATTATTCGCGTGCAGGGTGGCCAGGCACAGATGGCCTGTCTCGGCAAACGCGATGGCGTGGTCCATGGTGTCGCGGTCGCGGATCTCGCCGATCTGGATCACGTCCGGCGCCTGGCGCAGGGTGTTTTTCAGGGCCGTGCCCCAGTCTTCCGTATCGACGCCCACTTCGCGCTGGGTGACGATGCAGTTGCCGTGCGGGTGGATGAATTCCACCGGGTCTTCGATGGTGATGATGTGGCCATGGCTGTGCGCGTTGCGGTGGCCCACCATGGCCGCCAGGGTGGTCGACTTGCCGCAGCCCGTGGCGCCCACCATGATGACCAGGCCGCGCTTGCTCATCACCACGTCTTGCAGGACGGCGGGTAAACCCAGCGCGTCCAGGCGGGGGATGCTGGTATTGATCGTGCGCAAGACCATGCCTGCCTGGCCCATCTGCACGAAGGCGGACACGCGGAAACGCCCCAGGCCGTCCGGGCTGATGGCGAAATTGGCTTCGCGGCTGGCCGAAAAATCGGCCGCCTGGCGTTCGTTCATGACGGCGCGCACATAGCCGGCCGCCTGCTGCGCGTCGAGCGCGCCGCCGCCCAGCGGCGTCAGCTTGCCATCGAGCTTGATGGCCGCTGGAAAGCCTGCCGTGATAAACAGGTCCGAGCCGCCCTGTGCGCGCATCTGCGCCAGCAGCGCGTGCATGGCGCCATAGTGTTCGTGCGTCGTCTGCATGTGCTTATCCGGGGAAATTGTCAGGCGACTTGGCGGCCGAGCGGGCCGTTTCCGCCGTGATCGTGCCGCGCCGCACCAGGTCCGAGAGGCACTGGTCCAGGGTCTGCATGCCCACGTTGGCACCCGTCTGGATGGCCGAATACATCTGCGCCACTTTCGCTTCGCGGATCAGGTTGCGCACGGCCGGCGTGGCCAGCATGATTTCATGCGCGGCCACACGGCCCGTGCCATCCTTGGTTTTCAGCAAGTTTTGCGAGATCACGGCTTGCAAGGATTCGGACAGCATGGCGCGCACCATTTCCTTTTCCTCGGCCGGGAAGACGTCGATGATGCGGTCGATCGATTTTGCCGCCGATGAGGTGTGCAGGGTGCCGAACACCAGGTGGCCCGTTTCGGCCGCCGTCAGCGCCAGGCGGATGGTTTCCAGGTCGCGCAATTCGCCCACTAAAATCACGTCCGGGTCTTCGCGCAGGGCCGAGCGCAGCGCATTGCTGAAGGAATGCGTGTGCGAGCCTACCTCGCGCTGGTTGATCAGGCATTTTTTCGGTTCATGCACGAATTCGATCGGGTCTTCGATGGTCAGAATATGGTGGTTCAGGCGCTCGTTGACGTGGTTGACCATCGCCGCCAGGGTGGTCGACTTGCCCGAACCCGTCGGCCCCGTCACCAGCACGAGGCCGCGCGGACGCATGGCCAGTTCGCCGAAGATGCGCGGGGCGTTGAGTTCTTCCAGGGTCAGCACCTTGGATGGAATCGTGCGCAGCACGGCCGAGGCGCCCCTTTCCTGGTTGTAGGCATTCACGCGGAAGCGGGCCAGGCCGGGGATCTCGAACGAGAAATCGCATTCCAGCGCTTCTTCATAAGCCTTGCGCTGGCTGTCGTTCATGATGTCGTAGATCATGCTGTGCACTTCCTTGTGCTCGAGCGGCGCCACGTTCAGGCGGCGCACGTCGCCGTTCACCCGTATCATCGGCGGCAGGCCGGAAGACAGGTGCAAGTCGGAAGCCTTGTTGCTGACGGAGAAAGCGAGTAGTTCGGAAATGTCCATTTATAATCCCTGTGCCTGCATTGATGGGCTACCGAATGGCGTTGACGGTGCTGTAGCCCTTATCCACTAGAAAATGATTATGTCCACAATCGAACAGAACTTGCAAGCCGTGCGCGACGCGATTGCGCAGGCGGCGCTGGAAGCGCGGCGCGCGCCGGATGCCGTGACCCTGCTGGCCGTCTCGAAAACCTTTGGCGCGGATGCCGTGCTGGCGGCCGCGCGCGCGGGCCAGACGGCGTTTGGCGAAAACTATCTGCAGGAAGCGCTCGACAAGATCGCCGCCGTCAAGCTGGCCTTGCCGCAGGGCGCGCTGGCCTGGCATTTCATCGGTCCCATCCAGAGCAACAAGACGCGGCCCATCGCCGAACATTTTGACTGGGTGCATACGGTCGAGCGCGAAAAGATCGCCGCGCGCCTGTCCGAACAGCGCCCGGCCGGCTTGCCGGACTTGAATATCTGTCTGCAAGTCAACATCAGCGGCGAGGCCAGCAAGAGCGGCGTGGCGCCCGCCGACTTGCCCGCGCTGGCGCATGCCGTGGCGCAGCTGCCGCGTTTGCGCCTGCGCGGCCTGATGGCCATCCCCGAGCCGGAAACGGATATCACGCTGCAGCGCGCTGCGTTCGCGCAATTGCGCGCGCTGTATGAACAGCTGAACGCCGACGGGCTGGCGCTCGATACGCTCTCGATGGGCATGTCGGCCGATTTGCGTGCCGCCGTGCTGGAAGGGGCCACCATCGTGCGCGTGGGCAGCGCCATCTTCGGTTCCCGCCATTACTCTTAACTGTTTCAATGAAAGCATAGCCATGACGACTGAACTGAACATCGCATTTGTAGGCGGCGGCAATATGGCCTCGGCCCTGATCGCCGGCCTGGCGGGCAAGCTGACCCTGGGCGGCAACATCCACGTGATCGACCCGCATGCGCCGGCGCTGGAAAAACTGCAGGCGCAGTTCGGCGTCACCACGGCCACGTCCGCCAGCGACGCGCTGCGCGGGGTGGACGTGATCGTGCTGGCCGTGAAACCGCAAAGCATGCGCGAGGTGGCGGCGCAGCTGCTGCCTTTCATCGACGTGGCCCGTGCGCCGCTGATCCTGTCGATCGCCGCCGGCATCCGCGCGCTGGACCTGTCGCGCTGGCTTGGCGATTACCCTGCCATCGTGCGCTGCATGCCGAATACGCCGGCGCTGATCGGCATGGGCATCACCGGCATGGTGGCCAGCAGCGGCGTCAGCGACGAACAGAAAAAGACGGCGGACGCCATCCTGCGCGCCGTCGGCCAGACCGTCTGGCTCGATGACGAAGCCAAGATCGACCCCGTCACGGCCGTCTCCGGCAGCGGTCCCGCCTATGTGTTTTATTTTATCGAAGCGATGCAGCAGGCGGCTGCCGAACTGGGTCTCACGCCGGAGCAGGGCACGCAGCTGGCCATTGCCACCTTTACAGGCGCGGCGCAGCTGGCGGCCAACTCCAGCGAACCCGTGTCTCTGCTGCGCGAGCGCGTCACGTCGAAGGGCGGCACCACCTACGCGGCCCTCACCAGCATGGAAGAGAGCGGCGTGAAGGCGGCCATCGTCAAGGGCATCAAGGCGGCGGCGCAGCGGGGGCGCGAGATGGGCGATGAATTGAGTAAATAAGTGAGTAAATAAGCGGGCAAATAGTCAGATGACTTTGACGGCGCGGCCGATGTACAGGATCGGTCCCGTCGGCCGGCCTGTCGGCGAGCCGGTTTCCGGTTCCAGGGTGATCTCGAACAGTTGATCGGGCTGCAGCGGCGGCAATTTATCCAGCGTTAATTTGCGGCTTTGTCCCGGCTGCACCAGGCCCAGCGAGACAGGCGCACCCCAATCCTTGCCCTTGGTCCAGAATTGCAGGGCCTTTTGCTGCGGCACGGCCGTCGGGCCCAGCGGGATCAGATTCAGGTCGCGGCCCTTGCCGCCGCGGCTGCCGGCCTGCACGATCCAGCCCGGCGACTTGTCTTGCGGCGCCACCAGCACCACCAGGTAGCCGGGTCCGCTGGGCGCCTGCAGCTGCACGCTGACCAGCACGGCCAGCGCGGCCGTGGCCGCCAAGCCGCCGCCGGCCAGCAGGCGCCAGAAGGCCAGGCTGTTCCACCACGCTTGCCAGCCACCCGCCTGTTGCACGCTTTTCGGCGTGAACAGGCTGGCGCTGATACGCGGCCACAGCTGGGGCGATGGCTGTTGCGGCTGTGCCAAACTGGTCAATGGCAGCAGCCGCTGTTCCCAGGCGGCCACGGCATCGCGCAAGGCGGCGTCGCGCGGCAGGCGCTGTTCCACTTCAGTCCGCTCGGCCAGTTCCAAAGTGCCCAGCACGTATTCGCTGGCCAGCCTTTGCAGTTCGTCTTCGTCGTGCGTGCTCATCCCATGCACTCCCGCAAGGCGGCCAGGCCGCGCTTGACCCAGGCTTTCACGGTGCCCAGCGGCGCTTGCAGACGCTGCGCGATTTCGCTGTGCGAGCAGCCGTCCACATAGGCGTACAGGATGCTGTTGCGCTTTGGTTCGTCCAGGTGGCCGAGGCAATCGTGCAGCTTGCCCATGTCGGCTTGCTCGGCGTAGGCATCGCCGACATCATGTGCTTGGCGTTCGTGCAGCAGGGTTTCCACGGTATCCTCGTCGGCTGACAGTTCATGCGCGCGCGCACGCGCCACGTTCAGCGCCTGGTGCCGCACCACCACATAGATCCAGCCCTTGCCGCTGCCGCGCGTGGCGTCGAAACTGCCGGCGCGGCGCCAGATGCTGAGAAAAGCGTCATGCAGCACGTCTTCGGCCAGCGCCCGCTGGCGCACGATGCGCAGGGCCACGCCCAGCAGATAGCGGCTTTCCTGCTGGTACAGGCCATGCAATGCTTGCTGCTCGCCCCTGGCGCAGGCGCGCAGGGCGGCATCGTAATCGTAAGGGGCGGCGTGGCTTGGCAAGGTTGGCGCAATCGTCAAAAGTGAACGGTTAGCAAGTTTTCAATGAGAGTATAGGCTAGAAAACTGTTTGCCAACCGTCGCCTCCAGGTTTTACAACACTTAACAAAACCGTAGCGAGCGGAAGGGATAGCTGGCTAGGAAGCGCAACCGTACCAAGTTCGGGGGCGCCGAGCCGGTAGTATCGCAGGTCGCCTATCCCGACGCGCAGCAGGTTTTGATAGGTGTTTTTATGCGGCTTTCCAAAAGATGTAATCGGCCTGGTAGGGCACCCATTGCTTGGCGCCAATGCTTTCCATGCCGCAAGGGCTGCTGGGCGCTACGCCGCCGCTGGTGGCCACGCGCTGGATATAGCTGACGCCCTGCATGGCGCCGCTGCCCGTGGCCGGGTTGGCCTTGACCAGTTGATACGGGATATTGCCCGCGCCGGCCGGTGCCACGGCCACTTGCGTCGCCGTCACTTTCGAGCCATCCAGATTGGCCCAGGTGGCCGGTGGACCGAAATACGTGCCCACTTTCATGCCGCTGCGGTCATTCAGGGCCGCATCTGGCCCAACGAAGACCCATTCATGGCCCGTCATGTCTTTCTTGGCCTTGCATTCATAGGCAATCTTGCCCACGCCCACGGTTTGCATGGCGACCTGATGCCCGTCCGGCACTTTCACGGCGGCGGGTAATTGTTCCTGCGAATAGCGCGCGCTCATGGGCGAGCAGGCGGCCACCAGCAGGGCGGCGCACAGCACGGTGAGCGATGGGGCGGTATGGCGTGGGGCGATGGTGGCAAGCATGGCAAACTCCTGGTAGTTGGCTCAGCCGGCTGGCTGATACCTGTACTACACGCGAGTCCGCGAATTGGATGCAGTGCGGAAAAAATATTTTACGGCGGCGCGTCTTTCTTGCTGAAGCGCTGCGCCAGTGCCAGCACGACCGGCATGGCGGTGGTGGCGTGCTTGAGCAGCGCACCGCTGGCCCGTAGCAGGGGCAGGAAGCGGCGCGGGCGCACCAGCAGCAGGCCCAGCACGGCGCCGCCTATCATGAGGGGGATTTTAAAGCGCGTGGCCAGGGTGTGGCGCAGATTGCCGCCCGTGAGCGGCTCCAGCAACTGGCGCGTCTGTATGCCCAGGGCCAGGCGCTGCAGCGCGCACTCGGCCAGCAGGGCGTCGCGCCGCTGCGCCAGGCTGGCGGCATTGTGGGCATGTGACAGTTTGGTGGGATGCGTGGTCATGGCTGCTCCGATCCCCGGCGTGCCAGCAGTTGCAGCTCGTCCAGGTCTTTGTTCAGTTCGCTCATGGTAAAGGACAGCAGTTTCGGCTTGCTGCGGAAACTGGCCCGCACGCCCAATAGCGTGCCCAGCGCGGCGACGATGAAGACGGCGGCCGTGATGGCGATGGCGGCGATGCGGTGCGTGTCCCAGAACAGCACGATGACGAGGAAGACGATCAATACCAGGCCGACGAACAGGCACAACAGTGCCAGCATGGCCAGGGCCAGATAGGACAGGAAGCGCAGCGACTCTTCTTCCATTTCCACGGCCGCCAGGGCCAGACGGGTCTGGACGATGGCGGCGAGGGTCGCTGCGACCTGGGCGACTTGATGCACGATAGCCATATGCTGCCTTTCGCGTCAGGGGACGGCCAGGCCGTCGGTCACGCCCGGCGGACTGGGCCGCCGTGCGAGTGCGTGCCTAGCGGCGCGACGAGGACAGCAGCAGGCCGAACAGCACGCCCACGACGGCGCCGGCGCCCACGGCTTTCCATGGATTGTCTTGCACGTACTCGTCGGTGGCCTTGGCCGCTTTTTTCGTCCGTTCGAGCAAGTCTTCTTCCAGCTTGATCAAGTCCTTCTTGGCCGTTTCCAGGGTGGCGATGAACTTGTCCTTGACGGCTTTGACATTCTCGCCCGTCTGGTCCTTGGCGCCATCGAGCCAGCCTTCGGCTTCATTGATGACGTTTTTCAAGTCGCCAACCAGTTTGTCGCGGGCCTTGTCGGCGTCGGCGAGGATGTTGTCGCTGCTGGATTTGCCGGTATGTATCGAGCTCATGTATTACCTCATGGAAGTGAAACTGCACATTGAAATACCAGTGTAGGCAGCAGCGGCCAGGCTGCCTTGCGCCGTCTCAACGGTTGCCGGGACGCAAGGCCTCTTGTCGCGAGCAAATTAACGGAAAGCAAAGTCCAGCACCACTCCCGCAAACACCGCCGCTCCTAGCCAGTTATTATGCCGGAATGCCGCAAAACACGGCATACGCTCGCGTGCGCGGATCAATGTGTAGTGGTAAACGGCACAGCCGGCAGCCACCACCAGGCCGGCGACGAACCAGTAACGCAAGCCCAGATGCCAGCCGCACACTAACCACAGCAGCAGGAAAACCGCATAGCACAGCATGATGATGGCCACGTCGTAGCGGCCAAAGGTGATGGCCGATGTCTTGATGCCGATCTTCAGGTCGTCGTCGCGGTCGACCATCGCGTATTCCGTGTCGTAGGCCACGGCCCAGAAGACATTGCCCAGCAACAGCAGCCAGGCGACGACAGGCACGGCGCCCGTGATGGCGGCAAAGCCCATGGGAATGCCGAAGCCGAAAGCGATGCCCAGGTAGGCTTGCGGAATCGCAAAGAAACGCTTGAAATACGGGTAGGTGGCGGCGATGATGACGGCGGCCACGGACAGCTGCTTGGTGAGCGTGTTCAGGGGCAGGATCAGGCAAAAGGCCAGCACGGTCAGCACGCCGGCCACGGCCAGCGCTTCCTTGCCGCTGATGCGCCCGCTGGTGATGGGGCGTTCGGCCGTGCGCTTGACGAATTTGTCGATGTCCTGGTCGGCGTAGTCGTTGATGGCGCAGCCTGCCGAACGCATGAGGAAAGTGCCGAGGATGAAGATGAGCAGCAGCCGCCAGTCCGGCACGCCCTGCTGCGCCAGCCACAGCGCGCACAGGGTAGGCCACAGCAGCAATACGGTACCGATAGGCTTGTCCAGCCGTATCAGGCGAAAATACAGCGCCAGCTTGTTCATGGAAGACTCGATCTTGTTGAAGAGAAAGGTCGATTATCGCAAATCGTACGTAAATGTACTATTTTGCGGCTGGCGACTTAATCGCCGTCTTCGCACAAGGCAGTAATGCCGGGCAGGTTGCAGCTGGCGATGGCCGCGCACAGGGCGTCGATGGCTGCCTTGCGCGTAAAGCTCTTACGCCACAGCATTACCACCCGGCGCGACGGCACAGGGTCGGCGAAGGGCCGGTATTCCAGCATGCCGTCGGTGGCGTGCATATTGACCACGGAGGCGCGCGGCAAGACCGTCAGGCCGATGCCGCTGGCCACCATGTGGCGGATGGTTTCCAGCGAGGAGCCTTCAAACGTGCGCTGCATGCCGTTGCCGGGCGAGGAAAAGCGCGCCATTTCCGGGCACACTTCCAATACCTGGTCACGGAAACAGTGGCCATTGCCCAAGAGCAGCATGGTTTCCGACTTCAAGTCCTGCGCGGCGATTTTCTCGCGCGCCGTCCAGGGGTGGTGGCGCGGCATGGCGACAACAAACGGTTCGTCATACAGGTCCTGCATGGCCATGCCGTGTTCAGGCAGGGGCAGGGCCATGATGGCCACGTCCAGTTCGCCCTGGCGCAGCAGTTCGAGCAGGCGAACCGTGAAATTCTCCTGCAAGATCAAGGGCATTTGCGGTACCTGGTCTATCATGGCCTTGACCAGCGGCGGCAGCAGGTAGGGGCCGATCGTGTAGATCACGCCCAGGCGCAGGGGGCCGGCCAGCGGGTCCTTGTTCTGCTTGGCGAGTTCCTTGATGGCGGCCGTCTGTTCCAGCACGCGCTCGGCTTGCGCAATGATTTGCGCACCCAGGGGCGTGACGGAGATTTCCGCGCCGCCCCGCTCGAACAGGACCACGCCCAGTTCGTCTTCGAGTTTCTTGATGGCCACTGACAGGGTGGGCTGGGCAACGAAGCAGGCTTCGGCGGCGTGGCCGAAGTGTTTCGCTCGCGCGACTGCAACGATATATTTCAGTTCAGTCAGTGTCATAAGGTGATTGAAACACAGGAAGTACTTACTTGCAATGAATGAAAGGTGGCACGCACGTCAAACTGTGGCGCCGATGGCGTATTGTAGCGGATCGCCCCCTATAATGCGGGATGCGGCTGTGGAGGGAGATGGCGATGGAATTACGCATACAGGCACTGGAAGCGGCGATCAATTACTGGCGTGCCCGGCAACCGGCGCGCGGCAACGAATATGCGCTGTCGCCGCCCGTCAGCCGCCTGGCCGGCGTGTATGCGCGGATGATTCATGCGCGTCAGGACAGCATCGCCGAGGACAGCCTGGACCCGGCCATCCTGGCCCTGATCGATGCCTGGCGCAAGGACGCGGGCGGCATCCATGGCGATAGCCACGCCTGAATGGCACAACTATTTACACACTCAAACCTACTCAAACGGATGACCATGCCTGATTTTGAAGACAAACTATGCAGCCGCGACGATTTGCGCACCCGCGCGCAGGCGCTGCCCAAGCCCGTGGTGGTGACGAACGGCGTGTTCGATATCCTGCACCGCGGCCACGTGACGTATCTGGCACAGGCGCGCGCACTGGGTGCCTCGTTGATCGTTGCCGTCAATACCGATGCCTCGGTGAAACGCCTGGGCAAGGGCGACGACCGGCCCCTGAACAGCTGTGAAGACCGCATGGCCGTGCTGGCCGCGCTGGAAGCGGTGAGCCTGGTCGTGCCGTTTTCGGAAGACAGCGCGCTGGAAGTGGTGCAGGAAATCCGCCCGGAAATCTACGCCAAGGGCGGCGACTACGACATGGCGGCGATACCGGAAGGCCAGGCCGTGCTGGCATATGGCGGCCAGGCCGTGGCCATCGATTTTGCGCATGACCGCTCAACCACCAAGCTGCTGAGCAAGGTGCGGGCGCAGTAGAAGGAAGCTTCGTCAATGTTTCCATACAGATAAAAAGACGTTACTATGAGAACTGCCAGGGCTGCGACTTCGTTTCGACCGCCCCAGCACGTCGCACCGTCTTTCTCTGTTGTAGCACCACGCGATGGTGCTTATTGCTAGTCATCGAAAAATAAATGGACCATAAAACTTCTGGGGATTGGCCGCTGCCGTCCGGCGTGTGGCAGGTGGACGATGCCGGTGACTGGACCTTGCAGCGCAGCGCGGATGGCCAGAACGTCTCGCCTTTGCTGGGCCAGGCCGATATCGGCAAGCTGATGCACGCCCGCCGCCTGCCCGCCGCGGAAGGCGCGCCCGTGCGCCAGTTTCCGCCTGAATTCGCTTTCGATCCCGCTACCGGCGCGGCCCTGCAAGTGCCGCCCGACACGGCCGTGGCGCCGCCCTGGGTGCCGCCGTTTGGCGCGCATGCCGTCAGCGACATCCCCTTGCCGGGCGCGGCCGGCTTGCGCCAGGCCAGCGTGCCCTTGAAACTGGCGGACCAGCGCGCGCGCGAAGAGCATGCGCAGGCCGACGCCTCGATGCCCATGCCGCCGCCAGGCAAGTACGAATTCTTCTCCGCCCAGTTCGGCACATGCGCGCCCGCGCTGCTGGCGCTGGATCCGCGCAAGGCAGCCTTGCACGCCTGGCTGCCGGCGACCAAACGCTGGCTGGCGCTGGAACCGGAAAGCGGCGGCTTGCTGGCCGAGTCGGACCTGGAACATGGCGCCTGGCGCGCCGAACTGGTGCCGGACTTTAACAGCGTGCTGGTCTTGCCGACCAGCCATGGCCTGGCCTGCATCCGTCCCGACGTGCCGTCGCTCACCTATGTGGTCGAGCACGTGGGCGGCGCGCCGTGCGTGGCCGCGCCCGTGTGGTTCCAGAACCGCCTGTGGGCGCCGCTGCGCGACGACGATGGCCGTATCCGCTTCGCCAACCTGGATGCCGCGCAAACGCCGGGCAGCGACGTGCTGCTCGATGGCGCGGTGCAACTTGGCAAGGTCGGCGCCCCCGTCGCCTACAACCGCATGGCCGTGTGGCCGTGCGCGCACGGCCAGCTGCGCCTGCAATTGCAGCCGGACGGCCATGTGGCCGCCTCGTTTACGCCGTGGCCCGAAGGCCTGGTGCCGCATTTCGAGTTCGGCAGTCCGTACCTGTCGCGCGACGGCGGCCTGTGGCAGCTGTGCTTCGAGCACAGCCGTGGTACCTATGTGTACGTGAAACTGGGCGCGCAGTCCGAACAGGCCGATGCGCTGGCGCCGCGCCTGTGTTCGGGCAGCTTCAATTACCGCTTCGCCACCAAGCTGAAAACGGCGCCGTGGGAAGAGCCGGAACACGGCGACGACGGCGGCAAGAACCAGGCCGTCATGCCGCTGCTGGAATCGGGCAGCGGCAACAGTGTCTTCGGCGTCAAGTTCGCCACCAGCGCCGGCCTGTCCAGCGTGCTGCGCTCGAACGAGCGCCTGGCCGCCCAGCTGGTGCAGGACGATGAGTTCCGCGAAACCGTGTTCCACACCTTTGCCGTCAGCGAACCGTGGAACGTGCGCCTGTTTGTCAGCGAAAACAAGCTGTGGGCGTATCACCCCTTGCTGTCGCGCATCGATGGCTGGAATCTGCAGGCATGAAGGCGCGCCTGCTGATCGCGGCCTGTGCCGCCTTGCTCAGTGCCGGCGCCGTGCAGGCGGCCGGCATCCAGCAAGCGTTCCTGGTGCAAAACTCGGGCTGGATGGAGCCGTTTTATACGGATGAGCAATCGCAGCTGAAGGCCCTGGTGGGCGCCGTGGCGCAGGCGGCCACGCAGCCGTCCGACAAGGTCTACACCCTGGCCTTCAGCCAGAGCAGCGGCACCAACGTGTCGCCCGCGCTGCTGGGCCAAGGGCAGGGCGGCGCCGGCGTGGCGGGCCAGCTGGCCAGCCTTGGCCTGGCGCGCAAGGGCGCGGGCGGCGCGCTGGCCGACACGGACTTCCAGGAAGCCGTCACCAAAACCATCACGGGACCGTTCCAGTCTGCCTCCGGCATCGTGTGGATCTTTACCAATAACAAGAACAGCCCGAACAACGACAGCCAGACGGCCGAGCGCAACCGCGACTTTTACCGCCTGCTGCACCTGGAGCCGTCGATCACCAAGACCCTGGTGTTTCCGTTGCGCATGCCCGTGCAGGGCAAGCTGTACAGCGCCAAGGGCTTGATGGTGTACGCGCTGGCGTATGGCCAGCCGGCATCCGACGCGCTGAACCGCATCCTGGGCGAAGGAAAGCTGTCGCAAGTGCTGACGCGTCCGCCTGCGCGCTTGAAACCGGTGGACCAGGATGCCGTGCGCATCGTGCCCCAGTCCGTCAAGAACAGTGCCAACGTCCATGCCAGCCTGGGCCGCGACGGACGCACCATCGTGCTCGACGTCGATGCGGCGAACCTGGTGCCGCAAGTGCAGCTGCAGGCATCCCTGCAAAACATGTTTTTCCCGTACGTGATCGACAGCGCCAGGGTGCACGCCACCCTGGCCGGACAGAACACGCCGCTGCAGGTTGTGCCAGATCAGATCCGCCAGCTGCAGCCGGGCGCCAGCCAGTCCGTGCAGGTACAGTTTGCCTTGCCGATGGCGCAGATTCCCTCGCCCTGGTCGGCGCAGGCCATCGCCGCCATGGGCAAGCAGGTGATGCTGCCCATGCGGGCGCAGGTGGGCCTGTCGGAACAGCGGCTGGCGCTGGCGTCCAGCTTTGGCAAGGATTTGCAGGAACTGTTTCCCGGCGACCCGATTTCGGACATGTTTACGCCGCCCGACAGCGTGCGCGCCTCGCAGGCGACGATCCCCTTGCTGGTGCGCATACAGTATCCGCTGCTGCCCGTGCTGGTAATGCTCGGCGGTATCCTGGCATTCGTGCTGGGCTTGCTGGCTCTGGGCCTGCTCGGCACGCGCGCCACGCGCTACAAGGTCATGGCCGACGGCGTGGCGCGGCAAGTGCTGCTGAAACCCTTCAAAAGCGTGCAGATCCGCGATGACAATGGCCGTGATATCGGCGAGCTGAAACGGGGCCTGGGCAAGCCCGCCGTCGTGCGCGTGGCCGAAGGCCATACCTTGAGCCTGGTTTAAGCCGCATCCCGCATTTTTACATTTATCGATTTCCATCTACCTGAGGCAGACCATGGCGCAAGACACTCCAAAAGACAATGCAGGTTTTACTTTGCCGGCCCCGGTAACGTCCCCGGCATCGGCCCCGGCCGCCACGCCGCCAGCCGCCGATGCGCCGGCAACCGCCGGCGCCACCGGCATCACCGAGCCTGCGCCCGCGTTTGACGCTGCCGCCACCACCGATACCTCGTCGCGCGACACCCTGGTCGGCGGGGTGGTGCTGTTGCTGCTGTTCATCGCCTTTTTCTTTGCCAAGAATGCCTATGCGAACGGCCTGGTGGGCAAGCGCGTGCCGCCCAACAAGGCCAATGCCTCGGGCTGGTGGTTGTTCATCTTCCTGGCCAGCCTGGCAACGGGCGTGGTGCTGGCGGCCGTGAACGCGCATAAATTCCTCGCGCCGCTGTTCATGGGACCGCTGGTGCTGGTGGGCCTGGTTGCGTTACTGTTGACCTTTACTTCCAGCCGCCGCTAAGCACACGCCGTTGCACGCATCATCGAAGGAATCACCATGGCAGAGAACCTGAACCAAACCATCACCGGCGGCGCCAGCGAGCGCAAGCAGGACAAGATCATCGAACTGCGCCCGACGCTGTTCATCGGCATCGGCGGCACGGGCATGCAGGTGCTGATGCGCGTGCGCCGGCGCGTCCTCAACACCCTGTGGGGCGGGGCGGGCAACCGCACGCGCATCGAGGGGCTGAGCGACTTTCCCATCGCGCAATTCATTCATTTCGACCTCGACAATGGCGCCGTGATCGAGAGCGGCGAGTCGCAGGCGAAGGACTTGCAGTTCGACCAGGTGAAGTTCACGGATGACGACAAGGTGGTTGAATCGTTCGACATGGATAAATACAGCCGTGACGAAGATTCCCTGGAAAAATATCCGCACATCAAGGAATGGCTGCCATTGACGCCGCAGCGCATCCGCGAACTGCGTTTCGACATGAGCAGCGGCGCCGGCCAGATCCGCGCCGTCTCGCGCCTGTATTTCTTCGACAAGTACGCGAAGATCCGCGACAAGATCCGTTTGAAGTTGAAAGCCCTGAAGGCGGGCCTGTCGCACGAGCGCCAGCTGGCCGAACTAGGCTTGCGCATGGAAACCAACCGTTTCCGCATCGTCATCGTCGGTTCGGTGGCGGGCGGCACGGGGTCCGGCTCCTTCCTCGACATGGGCTTGCTGGCGCGCTGGCTGGCGCGCAGCGAAGTGGGCACGGCCGATGTCGAGCTGATGCTGTTCCTGCCGACCGGCTACACCAAGGCCAACAAGGACCGGGTCGAGGCCAACGGCTATGCGGCGCTGATGGAGCTGGAATCGGCGATGATGGGCAACAAGGGCTATGTGGGCCGCTGGGATGCATACGACCGCCCGGAACTGACGCGCGAGCCGTACAGCGAGGTCTACCTGATCGACTCGGGCAACCTGGCGCAGCAGCACACCAAGGATGTCAGCGACGTCTACCACATGGTGGCCGATTCGCTGTTCGAGGATTTCGCCTCGGCCGACTTCGCCCGCGCCAAGCGCTCGATCGCCGTCAACCAGGCGCAGCACAAGAATTCCCTGTACAACGCGCCCGTGCCGCAAGACCGCTTCGGCGACATGCGGCTGTATTTCTCGAAGCGCTTTTCCTCGTTCGGCATGGCCGTGCTCGATACGCGCCAGGAAGCGGCGCGCGACGAGTGGGCCCACCGCTGGGCCGGCGCCATGCTGCAAGCGTTCTTTGGCGTGGGTGGCACGGATGCGGGCGCCAACCGGGCCACGGATACGCAGCGCGATAATTTCCTCGCCGCCAATATGTTCCTGAAGGGCACGCCGTTCAGCGAATTCCCCGAGTTTTCCGACAAGAGTATCGAGCTGAAGCGCTCCAGCGGCGACTTCATCGATTTCCGCGTGGTCGACGAATTGCTGGAAGACCGCCACGGCCACTTGCTGGCCGGCGTGGAAAACCGGGTCAACACGAGAGTCAACGACATCCGCACGGGCTTTGATCGCAGCGAATGGCCGGCGCAGGTGCGCGATGCCATGAAGCATCTGGAACGCGATGCCGTGCGCGACCAGGATTCCACGGCCGACACGACGGAAGACCGCATCAGCAAGCGCCGCCGCGAACTGCTGGACGACGTCAAGAAAGTCGTGCGCGACCAGCTGTATGGTTACCTGGACAACAAGGAATTCGGCGGCCTGGAATACGTGCTGTCGCTGGTGGAACAGATCAAGGACCGCATCGAGGCGCCGGGCAGCGGCTTGACGGCGCAGATCGGCAACAATGCCGAGCGCTACCGCGAAATCAAGGAAGCCGTGCGCTCGCGCGAATACGAGCGCCTGTTGAACAACCTGGAGCAGACGCGCGGCACCTTCGGTTTCCTCAGCAATGGCGAAAAGCAGGCCGGCGTGGTGATGGACCATTTGCGCACGGAAATGGCGAATGCCTTGAAATTCCATCTGCGCGCCAAGGCTGCGGACGAGTCCGTTATTTTGCTGGGCGAACTGTCGCGCTGGCTGGGCAACCGGATCGGCGTCGATGCGCAGGGGCGTGCCCAGTGGAATGGCCTGGTGGGCGAACTGCAATCGGGCCGCGAAGGCGTGCTGGCCATGCTGGCCGAATTGAAAACGGCCAATACCATCCTGCGCAAGGACCTGGACAAGGAACACGCGACCCTGATCGTCATTCCCGTCACGGAAAAAGACATTGCGCTGCCATCGGCGGCCACCTTGCGCCAGTGGGCCGATGAAGCGTTCAAGGACATGGGCGGCTCGAAAGCGCTGTTCCCCATGCTGGGCGAACCGGCGCAGCGCGCCTTGATCCTGGCCAAAGTCACGCGCATGGCGGAAAACATGATCGCCACGACGAGCCTGGTGGAAGGGACGACAAGCACGCCCGACCCGCTGTTCGAGGCGCTGGAGCAGATGGATGTGTCCGAACGCCTGGACCGCTTCCGCAAACTGCTGGCCTGCTCCATGCCGTGGATCGATGCCAACATGGCGGGCGATTTCACGGTCGTGTCGGACCAGTTCAAGTGCGTGATCGGCGTGGCCAACGCGGCCGGCTTCAAGGCGAAGTTTGGCGCCGAGCTCGAATCGTGCGTGCCGACCCAGGTGGGCATCACGGTGAGCCAGCTGGAAATCGTCGAGACGGGCATCCGCGGCCGCGCCGTCTGCTATTGCGAACTGGCCGGCGTGCCGATGACGGTGCTGCGGGGCCTGGAAGGCTGGCGCACCAGCTACCGCAAGGAAGGCGACAACGACAAGGCGCCGACCCACACGCATATCGATCCGACGCAATTCACGCACCCGATCGCGCCGAACACGGATGAAATGAAGCGCCTGGCGGAAGACTTCGGCGAGTTCCTGCAAGCCATCATGCTGGGCATACTGACGCGCCATACGGGCCGGGTCGTGCCGCCGGGCCAGTACCAGTTTGCCGTCGAGCCCGGTGATTTGCGGCGCATCGGCAACGAACGGGCCATCCGCCAGAACGGCATGCCCGCCTCGTACGAGAAAAATATCGCCCTGCGCATCGAGGAAAAACTCGCTGCGCTTGATGCCGTGCAGACGGCCGCCATGGCGGCGCTGGCAAAATACTACGAGCGGGGCGTGTATGCGCCCAAGCTGGTGGCGCAGGCCGACGGCTCGCAGTTGCCGTACATCGGCTTTGGCAGCGCCATTGCCGCGGAAGTGGGCGCGCGCCTGCGCGAGTCGGCGCGCCGCAAGGGCA
The DNA here is from genome assembly GCF_002878455.1 of Janthinobacterium sp. AD80. Lineage (GTDB taxonomy): Bacteria > Pseudomonadota > Gammaproteobacteria > Burkholderiales > Burkholderiaceae_D > Janthinobacterium. The sequence goes on along the minus strand of NZ_NRDQ01000087.1, from coordinate 1,489 downwards.
TGGCCAGCGATGAACTCGAGCGCACGGTGCAAACCCTGCTGGGCCGCCTGAAGGACTGGGCGAACGTCATCGGCGACTCCGACAGCGACGCCTATGACTGGGAAGTGCGTGAGCCGGAAGCGGATGGCCAGCCGCGCCTGAAGTATGCGATCAAGGGGGAAATGCTGGAAGCGGGACGCCTGGAGCAATTGCTGCGCCCGGCAGGTGCGGCGCCAGCCGCTGGCGCGTCCGTGGCGCCGGCCTTCGGCATGCCGCCACCGCTGGGCGGCATGCCGCCGCCCCTGGTCGAGCACCAGTATTTCCTCGGCATTAATGGCCAGCAGCAAGGACCATTTACTGCCCAGCAGATCGTGCAATACGTGCAGGCGGGACAGGTTGTACCGGGCACCACCAAGGTCTGGCGTGCCGGCTTGCCGGCCTGGGTCGACCTGGCCCAGTTCGCCGAACTGGCGCCTTTGTTCCACAGTGCGCCGCCACCGCTGATGCCGCCGCCGCTGGCTTGAGTTTAGGGAAAGATGAGTTTTGGAAAATTGCATCACATGTAAGGCCGGCCTGTTCTTCGCTGTCCGCCACTGCCCGTACTGCGGGCAGGCGCAGGCGGCGCGCGTGCAGCCCTCTGTCACGCCAGCGGTAGCGCCGGCCGTGCCGCCGCCGTTGCCACCGGCTGTGCCGGAAAGCAAGCCGAAGCCGGCGCCAGTGCCCGTGCCGGTACCCAAGCCTGCCCCCGTGCCTGTCCCAGCGCCCAAGCCGCCGCCGGTGCCCGTGCAGGCGCCGAAAGTGGAGCGCCCGAAGGACGCCAAACCGGCACATCCGCAAGCGGCGCCCAAGGCGCCTCCCAAGGCAACGCCGGCAGCGCCACCTGCCGTGCCGCCGGCGCCGTCGCGCCCGTGGCTGAAGTGGCTGGCGGGCATCGGCTTGCTGGCAGCGGTGATTGTCTACATGAACGGCAAGCCGGGCGGCAAGAGTGAATCGGCCTGCAACGATGCCATCGACAGCGGCTTGAAACTGGTGGCCAATGGCAGCCTGGATGGCGCGCGGCAAAAGCTGGCGACGGCGAAAAACGTGTGTACTGGCAAGTCCAGCGCCAAGGCCGACGATTTGCAGGCAGCCATCGGCAAGGCGGGCGCCGCCTCCAGCGGCTGCGTGCGCAGCGTGCGCGCCATTGAACGCAATCTGGATGGCCATCAATTGCAAAGCGCCGCCAAGGGCATCGGCGCGCTCGACGCCGATTGCGCGGGCGCGGCCAGCGTGGAATCGCTGCGCAAGCAGCTGGCGCGCCAGCAGGCGGCGGCCGCGTCCGTGCAAGTGGGGGTGCGCCAGGCGCTCGACGGCAAGGATGCGACGGCGGCGAACAATGCCATCGTCCGGCTGGAAGCGATCGACCGCGAAGCGCCGGAATTGCCGCAATTAAAGGCCGAGGCGCAAGCCCTGTCGGCACCTGCGCCGGTATCGGTGCCGGCGCCCGTGCTGGCACCGGCCACGCCCCGAC
>NZ_NRDQ01000086.1 GCF_002878455.1 Janthinobacterium sp. AD80 | reverse complement strand
CTGCGCCCGCGCCTGCGTGAGCGCGGCGCCCCAGCTCTGGTGGGCAATGCTGGCCAGGCCGTAGGCGGTGTAGACGAGCAGCAAGGTTGCCAGGAACCATGCCAGGGTGGCCGCTTCCTGCATGGCGGGCGGATGGAACAGGGCGCCAAAGCCCAGCAGCAGCAAGGGCAGCGAGATGGCGACATACACGGCATACGCGCGCCCGCCACGCGCCATCCAGGCGCCCAGGGCCGGATCGATAAAGGCGGCGGCGATCCTGGCCGCCAGCAGCACGGCGCCGATCTGCGCCAGGTCCAGGCTGCTGCGCTGCGCATAAAACGGCGCGACATATATATAGATGGGCAGCGCCAGCATGGCCAGCGGCAAGCCGAACAGGCCATAGCGGAACAAGGCCGGCAAGGTCAACGCGCCAGCCCCGGCATTCATGGCAGCGGCGCCGCATTCTGCAGCAGCGCGCTGCGCAGCTTCGGCGCCGTCGTGGCGGGCGCGAGCCAGATGGCGAAAAAGGCGCGCGCGAAGTCGCCATCGCTCACATCGGCCAGCACCTTGCCATCGAGATAGAAGCGCACGCCGGGCGCGATGCCGGCCCGGTAGGCGCCCGCGATGCGCTGGCCTTCCCTGACGTCAGGAAAGATGCGCTGCATGGTCGATAGCCAGGCCAGGCGCTGCTCCGGTGTGCCCACGCCGATTTTCTGCATCTGTTCGTAGCTGGCTTCGGCGATCTTCTTGCCGTCGAGCGAACGCGCATAGCGCAGTTCCAGCACGAACGGCGCCGTTTCGGACGCCGCCCCCTGGTAGCCCAGCGGGCCCACCCACAGCTGCGCCTGATAAATGCGCATGCCAAACCAGGTGTAATCGCCTTCTCCCGCCAGGCGGGCTTCGGGCACATCCCCGGTCACAAAGGCCGGAGGCGCGGCAACGGCAGCAAATACGCTGAAGGACAGCACAACGGCGGCAAGCAGTCGGCGCATGGTCACTCCTTGATGAGGGTAAATTGCATGACATCCGTGTTGTGGGCCAGGAAAGCGGCCTCGCAATACGCCAGGTAAAACTCCCAGGTCAGCAGGAAACGGCCATCGAAGCCCTGTTTTTCCAGCGCCACGCGCTGCGCCAGGAAGCTGGCGCGCCACTGGCGCAGGGTTTCCGCGTAATCGAGGCCAAAGCTGAAGGCGTCTTCCACGCGCAAGCCCTGCGCTTCGGCGGCGCGGCGAAACACCGCCGGCGACGGCAGCATGCCGCCCGGAAAAATGTACTGCTGAATAAAGTCAGTGCTCTTGCTGTAGCGCTCGAAAAGCTCGTCGGCGATGACGATGGTCTGGATGCAGGCGCGGCCGCCCTGCTTCAGGTTGCGCGCCACGCAGGCGAAATAGCCGGGCCAGTAGCTTTGCCCCACGGCTTCGAACATCTCGATCGAGGCGATGGCGTCGTACTGGCCGGCGCTGTCGCGGTAATCGCACAGCTGCAAGTCAGCCTGTTGCGCCAGCCCCGCGTCGTGCAGACGCTGGCGTGCATACGCCAGCTGTTCGGTAGACAAGGTCAGGCCCGTCACATGGGCGCCATGCTCGCGCGCCGCCGTTTCCGCAAAGCCGCCCCAGCCGCAGCCGATTTCCAGCACCCTGGCGCCTGGCTGCAGCTGCAGCTGCAGCTGACCGGCGATGCGCCGGTACTTGGCCACTTGCGCCTGTTCCAGACTGGCGCCGTCGCTGAACAGGGCGCTCGAATACGTCATCGACGGGTCCAGCCACAGCTGATAAAAGGCGTTGCCGATGTCGTAATGGGCGTGGATATTCTTCTTGCTGCCCTTGCGCGAATTACGGTTGAGCAAATGGCGGACTTTGTAAATCACATTGCCCCACCAGTTACCGTAGATCAAGGACTCGATCTGCGCGCGGTTGCGTATCATCAGCTCGATCAGGCCCGGCAGATTGTCCGTGCGCCAGTCACCGGCGATGAACGTTTCAGCAAAACCGATGTCGCCCGAGCGCAGCACGGCCGTGCACAGGCGCCAGTTGTGCAAGTCCAGCGTAACGGGGTGGCTGCCGTCGCCGTACAGCAAGACGCTGCCGTCCGGCGTGCGCAGGCGCAAGGCGCCATATTGCAATTTTTCCAGCAGGCGCAGAATCATGCGCGCGCTCGCGGGCAGGTCCAGATGCGCATGGTCGGCGGTCGTGCTGCTGCGCGCATGCAGGCCGGTCGGCAGGGAGTCGGAGCTCATCGTGACACCTTTTCTTGTGGGGGTAGGGGTTTGCTGAAAAACGGCACGCGGCGCAGCCACAGGCGCAAGGCTTGCCAGTGGATGCGCGCCATCACGCCAAACGTCATCAAGGGGTAGCGCAGCAGGGCCCAAGCGATGGCGCCATCGCGCAGCGGCTGCGCCGTGCCGGCCAGGCTGGTCTGCAACAGCGGGCCGTCCAGGTCGTCGTAATCGACCCTGGCCAGGTGGCGCTCGCCAGCCTTTTCGCTATTGCGCAGGAAACGGAAGCGGTACTGCCCTTCCACCTTGCAAAAAGGCGAGACGTGGAAAATCTTCTTCGCGCGCAACTCGCTGCCGTAGGCGATCGCATCGCCGTGGTCGAGCAGGTACAAATGGCGTTCGCCAAAGGTATTGCGCACATCGCACAGCACGGCGCGCAACGCACCATCGGGACGGTGGCAAAACCAGAAGCTGACAGGATTGAAGACATAGCCGAACATGCGCGGCATGGTTTGCAGCCAGATTTCGCCGCCCGCGTCCGTCACGCCATGCTGGCGCAGCAGGCCATCGATCCACTCCTGCAGCGGCGTCGCGCCATCGCCATGGTCGCTGTCACGGAAGGACAGCACATTGGCGCGGTTGCGCGAAATCAGCCGCGCGGCGAAATCCTGCGTGCCCATGCTGCGCAGGGGCAATCGCAGATAAAACATGCCATAGCTGAAGGCATGCGCGCGCGGACGCAGGCGCGCATGGCGCACCAGCCCCAGGCACAGCTGGGGCCGCGCCTGGGCTGGCTGGCCGGGATCACGCGGCATGGCCGAGCTCCGCCGCCGCCATGCCATTCAGCGCTTCGGCCACGGACAGGCCCGACTTCAAGCCGTCTTCATGGAAGCCATACCCGGTCCAGGCGCCGGCGAACCACGTGTGCTGCGTGCCCTGGAAACCGGCCAGGCGCTCTTGGGCGGCGATGGCGGCGCCATCGAACACGGGATGGGCATAGGAAAACTCGTCGATGACCTTGGCCGGGTCCGGCTCGTCGAGCGGATTGAGCGAGACGATGACGGGGGTGGTGAACGGCAAGGGCTGCAGCTGGTTCAGCAAATAATGCACGCACACTTGCGGTGCATCGCCCTGCGCGGCCGGCCGGCCCTGGTAATTCCAGGCCGACCAGGCGCGGCGCCGCTGCGGCAGGCAGGAAGCGTCCGTGTGCAGCACAGCCCGGTTCGGCTGGTAGCGCACGGCTTCGAGCACCTTGCGTTCATCGTCGCGGATATCGCCCAGCAGGGCCAGCGACTGGTCGCTGTGGCAGGCCAGCACGACATGGTCGACATGCTCGACGCCGGCCGCCGTGTGCAGCTCGACCATGCGTGCGCCGCCGTGCGGCTGGCGGCGCACGGCCAGCACGGGACACGCCAGGCGCTGCTGCGGGATGCCTGCCAGTAATTTTTTCACATACTCGCGCGAGCCGCCGCGCACCGTGCGCCACTGCGGCCGGTCGCTCACTTGCAGCAAGCCATGGTTGTGGCAGAAGCGGATGAAGGTGGCCAAGGGAAAGGCCAGCATCTGGCGCGCCGGGCACGACCAGATGCAGGCGGCCATCGGCAGCAAATACCAGTGGCGGAATTCCTCGCCATAGCCGTGCAGGTCAAGAAACTCGCCCAGCGACAGGGCCGGTGCCGGCACGCCGCCCGTGGCCAGGGCACTGGCCTGGCGGTTGAAGCGCAGGATATCGCGCAGCATGCGCAGGAAGGCGGGGCGCAGCAGATTGCTGCGCTGGGTAAACACGGTATCGAAATTGGCGCCCGCCCATTCCAGCACGCGCGCATCGGATGCGGTACCCAGCGGCATCTTCACGGAAAACGACATGTCGCTGTCTGCCGCTTCGACGCCCAGCTCGTCGAACAGCTGCACCAGGTTCGGGTAGGTGGCGTGGTTAAACACGAGAAAGCCCGTATCGACGCCATGCGTGGCACCATCGAGCGTCACATCCACCGTATGGCTGTGGCCGCCAAAATAGTCGCCGGCCTCGTACAAGGTGACATCCTGGCCAGCTTGCGCCAGGCGATAGGCACACGACAATCCTGCAATTCCTGCTCCGACGACGGCAATTTTCATGAATATACCCGTATTAAGTTTGTCCTGGACAAAAAAGCCTCATGGATAATCGATGAAATATTGATTTATGTCAATGAGCGCTCTCGGCAGTTCACAAACTTATACGCCAGCAATTTTCAATCGGATTCAGCTATTTGGTACGGGGCAGCGGAAGGCGTAAAATGCATGCCACGTTCTTTTGCAAGCGAGCAAAGCCCCTCTGGTATGGATACTGACCTGCAACCTACTCCCGCCTTCAGCATCAGCGATGTCGAGCGCGACACCGGGCTGGCCAAGGAAACCTTGCGTGTCTGGGAGCGCCGCTACGCCTTTCCCCAGCCGCAGCGCGATGCCTTTGGCGAGCGCAGCTATCCAGCCGAGCAGGTGCAAAAATTGCGCATGGTCAAGCGCTTGCTGGACTTGGGCTTTCGTCCCGGAAAAATCATGCAGCACAGCACTGCCCAGTTGCAGCAGCTGGCAGGCGCGGGCGCCAGCACGCCGGGACAGGCGGCACCACAGCTGGAGCACTACCTGGCGCTGTGCCGCGGCCACCGCATGGCGGAACTGGGCGATGCCCTGCGCCAGGCCTTGACGGTGCTGGGCCTGAAAGCCTTCACCATCGACGTCATCGCGCCCCTGACGGGCATGGTGGGCGAGGCCTGGGCCTGCGGTGACCTGGCCGTGTATGAAGAACATTTATATAGCGAAACCCTGCAGACGGTGATGCGCCATGCCATTTTTTCCCTGCCGCAGGCAAGCAGTCCCAGCATCCGCACGCCGCGCATCGTCCTCAGCACCCTGCCGCAGGAACGCCATGGCCTGGGCCTGCTGATGGCCGAAGCGCTGTGCACGGCGGCCGGCGCCCAGTGCCTGTCCTTGGGCGTGGAGACGCCCCTGACGGACATCGTCGCGGCTGCCCGCGCGCAGCGGGCCGATATCGTGGCGCTGTCGTTTTCCAGCGCCAGCAAGGAACGGCAGGCGCGCGACAGCCTGCAGCAGCTGCACGCGAGCTTGCCGCCGAGTATGGAACTGTGGGCCGGCGGACGCAGCCCCGTCCTTTACCGGCGCCCGCCGTCCTTCCTGCACGTGCTGGACTTGCGGCAAGTCGAAGAAAGCATCGCCGACTGGCGCCGCCGGCATCAGGCCGATGCCCTGCAAACGCACTGAACGCGGCAGAACTGCGGCGATCTTCGTGGATACCCGCGCAATGTTGCCAATCGAACAGTAAAGCATGAAGGGCCGGGCGCGCTCTGGTAGAATAGCCCCATCAACAGTGTCCGGCGCCGCCGGGCCTAAGGTCAGCACCCGCCACCACATATCCATGTTTAGTTTCTTCAAGAAAAAAACCGCCGCCCCCGA
>NZ_NRDQ01000085.1 GCF_002878455.1 Janthinobacterium sp. AD80 | reverse complement strand
ATGCCGCCCCTGCCAGCCAGCCCCGCCGTTCCCATGCCCGGCCCGCCGCGGCCGGTCGGTTCCTGCGACCTGGGTGGTTGCCGCGACGCGGCAGGCGCGCGCTACAACGGCGCCGGCAATGCCACCCTGGACGCCAATGGCCGCATCTGCCACCGCAACGGCGCCTTTATCCAATGTTTCTGATCCACGTCTAACGCCAGCCGGCGTTTCTTCGTCAAGGTAGGGCGCAAGCCGGCGTGCAGCCAGGCTTGCGTGACGGCGCGCGCCCGGCCGCGCCGGCAACAGGAGGGTGCCGCGCTTGGCCATCGTTTATTTAATTGTTTATTTATATAGATCATGAGACAATAAAAATGTCTATTTTATAATTCTCACTCCAAGTCCCTTCCCGATACCTGAAATGAACCTTGCCCGTCTTCGTCTGCTGCTAGCACTGTTGTCCTGCTGTGCTCTTGCCTTGTTTGCCTGGGGTTTCCTGGCCGGTGATGCGCTGGTGACGCAGGCCTACCAGGGCCGTTCGTGGTCGCCGCTGAACCAGCTGCTGGCGCATGCGGACCGGCATCCGCTGGGCTTTTATATCGCCAAGCTGCAGGCGCTCCTCAGCCTGTGCCTGATCCTGTGGGCCAGTTTTACCCTGACGGCCGCGCTGGTGCTGTACCGCTTGCGGCGCCCGGTGGCCGAGCGCAGCGACTGGCTCGACCATGCGATGTTCGTCCTGTACGCGGCCGTGTTCGGCTACATCCTCATGCATTTCGGTGTGCAGCGCAGCTGGTACGTGATCGACAAGATCATGGCTTACCAGGGTACGCCGCCGTTCCAGCACCGTGTGATGTTCATTTTTCCGGCGCAAGTGCTGCAATACGCGATGCCGCAGCTGGGCGCCATCCAGAGTTTCCTGTGGTCGCAGGTGCTGGCCGTGGTGCTGATGCTGTGGTCGGTTCGCCGCTTTGCCACCCTGTTCATCCGCCGCGACCTGGCCTTCATCGGGCAGTTCATCGTGCTGTGCATGTGGGCGCCCACCCTCAACTACTACACCTTCTACGATATCGGCATCATCTTCGTGTATTCCTTCTGCCTGTATCACCTGATGCGCCGCGAGCTGGTGCCCTACCTGGCGATGCTGGTGGCAGGCACGTTCAACCATGAAATCACCCTGTTCCTGATCGTCGCCAGCGCCGTGGTGTTTCTCGGCCGCATGAGCTTGCGCTCGCTGGCCGCCTTCCTGCTGCTGCAAATGGCCTTGTACGCCACGGTGCGCATGCTGATGTTTTCGCTGCTGCCCGCCCACCAGGCGTGGGAGGGCGGCAAGCTGGCCTTCAATTTGAATTTGCTGCTGCACGATACGCGCGGCCTGGTGTACAGCCTGGCGCCATTGCTGCTGTGGTATGCGCTGGCCGCGACCGGCTGGCGCCACGCGCCGTCCTCCCTGCGCCGCTGCGCCCTGATCCTGCCATGCCTGGTCGCCATGACGGCGCTGGTGGGGCAGTTCAACGAGGCGCGCCAGTTCGATGCCTTCATTCCAGTGGCCATGGCACTGATGCTGTGCTCCCTGAGTGCCCGCATGGGCGCGCTGGCCGCCCCCGTGCCGGCCAACGAGGATAGCGTCTGGATTTCCCACCGTTTCCTGAAAATGTCGCCCGAAAGGTAAGCATGGCTGAATACATGATGCGCGAGCCGGCGGCCGTGCCGCTGGTGGTGGACCTCGACGGCACCCTGATCCATTCGGATCTGCTGTGGGAATCGATATTGATCTTCATCAAGGTGCGCTTTTTGCAGCTGTGGCGCCTGCCATTCTGGCTGTTGCGCGGCAAGGCGGGCTTCAAGGAAAAAATCGCCTCCATGGTCGAGCTCGATCCAGCCGCCTTGCCATACGATAAGATCTTGCTGGCCGAACTGATGCTGCAGCGGGCGCAGGGCCGGCTGATCGTGCTGGCGACGGGCTCGCAGCGCCGTTTCGCCGACCTCGTCGCCGGCCACCTGGGCTTGTTCGGCAAAGTGCTGGCGACGGAAGGCGGCATCAACCTGACGTCGCACAACAAGGCGGCGCAGCTGAAAGATGCGTTTGGCAACAAGGGCTTTGACTACATCGGCAACGCCAGCGTCGATATCGCCGTCTGGAATGCCAGCAATGACGCGTTTTCCGTCACGCGCAAGCCTTTCCGCCTGGCCGGCGGCCTCATTACGCAGTCGGCCGGCACCCCGCGCACGGGCTGGTGGGCGCCCCTGCTCAAGGCGATGCGGCCCCGTCAGTGGCTGAAAAACCTGCTGGTCTTCGTGCCCATGCTGGCCGGCCACGCGCTGAACCTGGACGCATTCGTGCAGGCACTGGTGGCGTTTGCCGCTTTTTCCCTGTGCGCATCGAGCGCCTACCTGCTCAACGACGCGCTCGACGCCGCCGACGACCGCCGCCATCCCGTCAAGTGCCACCGGCCGATCGCCTCGGGCAAGCTGCCGCTGCCCGTCGCCATGCTGGCCAGTCCGCTGCTGGCCCTCGCCGCGCTGGCCCTGTGCGCCGTGTTCGACCCCTTGCTGCTGCTGGTTGTGGTCGTGTATTTCATCACCACGCTGGCCTATTCGATCCAGCTCAAGCGCATGCTGATGGTCGACATCGTCACCCTGGCCATGCTGTACACCTTGCGCATCCTGGGCGGCAGCGCGGCCACGCATATCGAGCCGTCGTTCTGGCTGCTGGCGTTTTCCTTCTTCATTTTCCTCAGCCTCGCCTTGCTCAAGCGCTACAGCGAACTGTTCAATCTTGAACGGCAGGGCAAGGAAAAGACCAACGGGCGCAACTACACGACGGCGGACAAGGCGCCGATCGGCATCATGGGCGTCAACAGCGGTTTCATTTCGCTGCTGGTGTTCATGCTGTACTTCAATTCCGAAAACGTGCTGGTGCTGTACACGCGTCCGTATTTCTTGCTGGGCATCGTGCCGCTGCTGGTGTTCTGGCTGGGACGCCTGTGGACCTTGTCGTTCCGCGGCGAAGTCAATGAAGATCCGGTGTTGTATGTCAGCAAAGATGCCGTCAGTTTATGCATCATTGCCGCCAGCATGCTGCTGGCCGTCGGCGCCAGCCTGTAGACTGGCGCTCCCTTACCCGAATCGAGACAGCGTATGAATTCAGTGCACGCAGGCTATCTGTGGTGCGCGCTGGCCGCCGTCGCCAGCGCCGCCGCCACATTCCTGATCAAAATGTCCAGCCAGTATGGTAGCGGCCTGAGCCTGGTGCGCCTGCTGTGGCTGGGCGGCGCCGGCGGCGCGTATGCGCTGGGCTTTGTCTGCTATGCGGTGGCGCTGGAAAAATTGCAGATGAGCCTGGCTTACCCCGTGATGACGGCCATCACCATGCTGCTGGTGGCGCTGCTCGGCTGCCTCGCCCTACAAGAAGGCCTGAGCCTGTCCAAGATCGCCGGCATCGTGCTGATCACGGCCGGCGCCTTTGTCCTGTCGCGCCCGGCCTGAGCGGTCCGCGCCCCAGCTTTTGATCTGCCCGGCAAAAGTGGCTACAATTGACCCAAGGCTTACGTTTACGTAAACGTAAGCGCAACTGTGGCATCATGCGACATTCATTCCGCGCCGGGCACACGGCCATCACCATTCAGGAGACTTCATGCAGATTCAGGACAATGTATTCATCATCACGGGCGGCGCATCGGGCCTGGGCGCGGCCACGGCGCGCATGCTGACGGCGGCGGGCGGCAAGGTCGTGCTGGCCGACGTGCAGACCGGGGCGGGCCAGGCGCTGGCAGCCGAGCTCAATGGCGTGTTCGTCCAGTGCGACGTGACGTCCGAGGAAGATGGCCTGGCCGTGGTCGCTGCAGCGACGAAACTGGGCACCCTGCGCGGCCTGGTGAACTGCGCCGGCGTGGCGCCTGCCGTGAAAACCGTGGGCAAGGATGGCCCGCATCCGCTGGCGCTGTTCCAGAAAGTCGTCAACATCAACCTGGTGGGCACTTTTAACATGTGCCGCCTGGCGGCCGACGCCATGGCCAAGCAGGACGCAACGGCCGAAGGCGAGCGCGGCATCATCGTCAACACGGCCTCCGTGGCCGCGTATGACGGCCAGATCGGCCAGGCCGCGTATGCCTCGTCGAAGGCGGCCGTGGTGGGCCTGACCCTGCCGATGGCGCGCGACCTGTCGCGCAACGGCATCCGCGTGATGACCGTGGCGCCCGGTATTTTCGAAACCCCGATGCTGCTGGGCATGCCGGCTGAAGTACAGGATGCGCTGGGCAAGATGGTGCCGTTCCCGTCGCGCCTGGGCAAGCCCGGCGAATACGCGCAACTGGTGAAAGCCATCGTCGAAAACGTCATGCTCAATGGCGAGACCATCCGCCTGGACGGCGCCATCCGCATGCAGCCAAAGTAAGCGCGCGAAATAAGCCGGCTTGATCCGAAAGCAGACCCCGGCACTTTTGCTGCGGGGGAAAAAGGCAGGAGCCCGGACTTGCCAGATCTCGTGCCATTCGCACTGTCTTCGGCCACGCGCCTGGCCCTGTACATTGCCAGGCACGCTTATGGCGGCAGCGCCGTTTCGGGCATTTGATGTAGGATACCCCCGTATGGGGCGTACGGCCTTGCTCGGCTGTGCGCCCTTTTTTTATCGGAGAATCCATGATCACATTGAAGCCGCTGGCGCTGAGCCTGACCTTGCTGGGAGCCCTGGCTGCCATTCCCGCCACCTTCGCCTTTGCCGAAGTGCCGCAAAAGGCGCCGGAAATCGCCACCGCGTATGCGGAAAAAACGGGCTGGGCGGCGCACAAATTCATGGTTGCCGCCGCCAATCCGCTGGCCGCCGATGCCGGCTACCAGATGCTGAAAAAGGGCGGCAGCGCCATCGACGCGGCCATCGCCACGCAGCTGGTGCTGACCCTGGTCGAGCCGCAATCGTCGGGCATCGGCGGCGGCGCCTTCTTGCTGTACTCCACCGCCAAGGGCGTACAGGCGTTCGACGGACGCGAAACGGCGCCGGCCGCCGCCGACGAACACCTGTTCCAGAATGCCGACGGCAGCCCCGTCTCGCGCGCCACGGGCGTGGTGGGCGGGCGCTCCGTGGGCGCGCCGGGCGTGCTGCGCATGCTTGAACTGGCGCACAAGGAACACGGCAAGCTGCCGTGGGCGACTTTGTTCGGCCCCGCCATCAAGCTGGCGCACGGCGGCTTTCCCGTCAGCCAGCGCCTCAATGGCCTGCTGAACTGGGACCAGGCCCTGAAGCGCGACCCTGTCGCCGCCGCGTATTTCTATGACAAAGACGGCAAGGCCTGGCCCGTCGGCCACGTGCTGAAAAACCCGCAGCTGGCGCGCACCCTGCGCGAAATCGCCCGTGGCGGCGCCGATGCCTTTTACAACGGCCGCATCGCGCGCGACATCGCCGCCAAGGTGGCTGCGCATCCGAGCAATCCGGGCAAGCTGACGGCGCAGGATATCGCCGGCTACAAGGCCAAGGTGCGCGTACCCGTGTGCAGCGACTACAAGGCCTGGACCGTGTGTGGCATGCCGCCGCCATCGTCGGGCGGCATCGCCATCGCGCAGATGCTGGGCATCCTGGAAGTGAAGGATATCGGCCCGTACGCGCCCGTCGACGGCGTGCTCGATGCGCAGGCGATTCACCTGTTCTCGGAAGCGGGGCGCCTGGCCTATGCGGACCGCAACCGCTACGTGGCCGACACGGACTTCGTGCCGCTGCCCGGCAATGGCGTCGCCTCCCTGCTCGATAAAACCTATCTGGCGCAGCGCGCTTCCCTGATCGGCGACAAATCCATGGGCCGCGCCTTGCCCGGCACGCCGCCCGGCATGCAGGTGGCGTGGGGCATGGACAACGCGCTGCAGCGCCCGTCGACGTCGCACCTGGTAGCGGTGGACGCCTTTGGTGGCGGCCTGTCGATGACCACCAGCGTGGAAGACGCGTTCGGTTCGCGCCAGATGGTCGACGGCTTCCTGCTGAATAACCAGCTGACGGATTTCTCGTTCGATTCGCGCGATGCCGATGGCCCGATCGCCAACCGGGTCGAGGCGGGCAAGCGTCCGCGCAGCGCCATGTCGCCCACCCTGGTATTTGAAAAGGGCACGCACAAGCTGGTGCTGGCGACGGGATCGCCAGGCGGCTCGTCCATCATCAATTATGTCGCCAAGGTGCTGGTCGGCACCATGGACTGGGGCTTGAACGTGCAGCAGGCCATCAGCCTGCCGAACTTCGGCAGCCGCAATGGTCCGACGGAACTGGAAAAGGGCCGCGCGCCGGCCGCCCAGGTCGAGGCGCTGCAAGCCATGGGCCATGAAGTGCGCGTCATCGAGCAGAACTCGGGCTTGCAGGGCATCATGCGCCTGAACGCGCATGGCCAGGATTTCTGGTTCGGGGGCGCGGATCCACGGCGTGAGGGCATGGTCAGGGGTGATTAGGGGGACACCGGACCAAACCTGCTGCGCGTCGGTATAGGCGGCCTGCGATGCTCACCGTACTGGAGTACGGTTGCGCTTCCTGGCCACCTCTCCCTTCCGCTCGCTACGGTTTTGTCCGGCGCCGTGCTGCCAACAATAGACCTGCAGGAACTGGCGTCTACCTTTCAAACTTTTCCACAAAGCATGTAAGTAATCCTTAATAAATTTTTATTATTTCTAGCTTCCATAAGCGGCGCGCTACGGCGTTGCTCACCGCTAGCAGTGCTTGCAGTGCGTCGCGGCGGGCGCCTTGTATCACATGCGCTTCGGTTCGCTATAAATTAGTAAAAATTTCCCAAGGGTTACTTGACCCTGCTAATCTGCCGGCATGGGAATGCAAAATAAAACAGGCTTGATACTCACGGGAGGGGGCGCCCGGGCCGCCTACCAGGTGGGTGTGCTGCAGGCGATTTCGGCGATTCTGTGGGAAGCGGGCTGGGCGCCGGCGCGCAATCCCTTCGACATCATCTGCGGTACTTCGGCCGGCGCCATCAACGCCACGGCGCTGGCCTGCCGTGCCGACAACTTCGGCGAAGGCGTGCAAAAACTGCTCGACGTATGGCAGCACATCGAAGTCGAGCAAGTCTACCGCGCCGATTCGCTGGGCGTGCTGCGCTCGGGCGCGCGCTGGCTGTCCCTGCTGTCGTTCGGCTGGCTGCTGCGCCAGTGGCACGCGTCGCCGCCCAACTCCCTGCTCGACAATACCCCGCTGGTCAGCCTGCTGCACCGCATGCTCGACCTGCCGCGCCTGGACGCGGCGCTGGCCGACGGCCTGCTGCATGCGCTGGCTGTCACGGCATCCTCGTATTCGGGCAGCCGCCACATGACGTTTTACCAGACGGCCGAGGACATCGCGCCGTGGGTGCGCACGCAACGCCTGGCCTTGCCGGACCAGATCGGCGTCGAGCACTTGCTGGCATCGGCGGCCATTCCCTTCATTTTCCCAGCCGTGCCCCTGTACGTGGGCGGCCAGCGCGAATACTGCGGCGACGGCTCGATGCGCCAGCTGGCGCCGATTTCACCGGCCATCCACCTGGGCGCGAACAAGGTGCTGGTGGTGGGCGCCGGCCGCATGACGGAACCGGCGCCGGGCGCGGCCGAATCGGCACGCTACCCGAGCCTGGCGCAGATCGCCGGCCATGCGCTGTCGTCGATCTTCCTCGACGGACTGGCCGTCGATATCGAACGCCTGAACCGCATTAACCTGACCCTGTCGATGCTGCCGCCCGAATTGCTGGGCAAGACGGCCCTGCGTCCGGTGGAGCTGCTGGTCATCGCGCCGTCCGAGCGGCTCGACGCCATCGCCAGCCGGCATATCGGCAGTTTGCCCCGTCCCATCCGCACCATGTTGTCGGGTATCGGCGCGGCCGAAGCGCGCGGCGCGGCGCTGGCATCGTATTTATTGTTTGAATCGACGTATACTAACGAGCTGATCCGTCTTGGACAGCGCGATACGCAGGCCCGCAAGGACGATGTACTGGCGTTTTTTGGTTCTTGAGACGGCCCCCGGACGCTTTGCCCGGAAATTTCGCGTTTTTTTGACAGGACGATTGTGCTGGTATTCCGACGTGCTTGCGATGTGGTGTTGTTATTCAGTCTGCTATTCAGTGGCTGGGCATGGGCGGCGCCTGCGCCCACCCTGCGTTTCGACCAGCTCAGCGTCGAGCACGGACTGGCGCAGGAATCCGTGCTGGCCATCGCCCAGGACCGGCAAGGCTATATGTGGTTCGGCAGCCAGTCCGGCCTGAGCCGCTACGACGGCTACCGCATGGTCGTCTACAAGAATATCGAAGGCGACAAGACCAGCCTGGCCGACAACTGGGTCGGCGAACTGCACGTCGATAGCCAGGGCCGGCTGTGGATCGGCACCGACAATGGCCTCGACCGTTTCGACGCCGCCACCCAGACTTTCATTCACTATGCGCCAGCCGAAAAGAGCAAGCGCGGCAATGGCAACCGGCATATTCATGCCATCCTTGACGATGGCGCGCGCGGTTTCTGGATCGCCACCTCGGACGGCTTGCAGCATTTCGATCCCGCCACGGGCCTCTTCCGCACCTGGCACCATGAAGAGGGCAATCCGCACAGCCTGGGCGACAACGAGATCAAGGCGCTGGCGCTGGACGCGCAAAAACGCCTGTGGATCGGCACCGTGACGGGGCTGGACATGCTGGCGCCTGGCAGCGAGCGTTTCGAGCACTATGCCGTCGACGCGGTGCCCGGCTCGAAGTACAACGTCATCCAGTCGCTGCTGGTCGACCGCCAGCAAAACCTGTGGATCGGCACCATGGCCGGCGCCGAGCGCTGGCGCCTGGGCGAGGCCGGCAAGCCGCCGCAGTCGCGCCTGCGCCTCAGCGAGCAGCAGGGCTTTGCCGCCATCCGCGTGGCCAGCCTGTACCAGGATGTCGACGCCACGGTCTGGCTGGGCAGCAATGCGGACGGCCTGTTCCGCTGGGTGCCCGAGACGGACACCTTCCGCCAGTACCGCCACCAGACGGGCGACAAGTACAGCGTCGCCGACAACCAGCTGTCGTCGCTGTACCGCGACCGCGCCGGCACCTTCTGGGTCGGCTCCTGGTACAACGGCGTGAGCCGGGTCGACCTGGGCAGCGGCGGCTTTTCGCGCATGGTGCGCGCGCCCGGCGACGTGGGCGCGCTGGCCGACAAGAAAGTGCGCGCCGTGGCCGATGCGGGCAACGGCAAGCTGTGGCTGGCCACCAAGGGCGGCCTGAAACTGTATGACACGCGCGACGGCAGCTCGCGGCTGTTCGATTTGCGCAGCGCGCCCGGCATGTCGCGCGACGAGCAGGTCACCACCCTGTACAAGGCGCCGGACGGCGTGCTGTGGGTGGGCGGCTCCACGGGACTGCACCGCTTCGATCCGGCGCTGGGGCGCTTCTTTACCATGCATTTCGCCGCCGGCGATCCGAACAGCGACACCATCCGCAACATCGTGAGCGACCGCAGCGGCATGCTGTGGGTCTCGACGCGCGGCGGCGTGCACCGCTACGACCCGGTGAGCAAGCGCTTCACCACGTTCCGCCACGACCCGGCCGACCCGAACAGCCTGTCCGACAACATGGTGCGGCCCGTGCTGGAAGACCGCAAGGGCCAGCTGTGGATCGGTTCCTTCCATGGGCTGGATTTGCTCGACCGCGCCAGCGGCCAATTCCGCCATTACCGCCACGATCCGCAAAACCCCCATAGCCTCAGCCACGACGAGGTGCATTTCCTGCATGAAGACCAGCGCGGCGTCCTGTGGGTGGGCACGGCGAATGGCTTGAACCGCATGGATGTCGATGCGAAGGGCGAGATCCGCTTCCGCCGCTACCTGCGCAAGGACGGCATGGCCGACGACGCCGTTGCCAGCATCCTGGGCGACGACAACGAACAGCTGTGGCTGAGCACCAACAGCGGCATCACGCGCCTGGACATGCGCAGCGGCTTGTTCCGCAACTACGACAGCGCCGACGGCACGGTGGAAGGCTCCTACTTCGATGGCGCGGCCCTGCGCGCGGCCGACGGCACCATGTATTTCGGCGGCTTCAACGGCATGACGGCGTTCGTGCCGCAGGATATCCACGACAACCGCGTGCCGCCGCTGGTGGCCGTGACGGAACTGCAGATCTTCAACAAGCCGGTGGCCATCGGCCGCGGCGAGTTCGCGCAAGTGCTCAAGACGGCCATCGACCACACGCGCAACCTGACCCTGACCAGCCGCGAAAGCGTGTTTTCGCTGGAATTCGCGGCGCTGCACTTCGCCGCGCCGCAGCGCAACGTCTTCGCCTACCGGCTCGAAGGCTTCGACCAGGACTGGGTCATGACGGATGCGGGGCGGCGCTTTGCCACCTATACCAATCTCGATCCCGGCAACTATGTGTTCCGCGTGAAGGCGGCCAACAAGGACGGCGTGTGGAATGAAAGCGGCACCACGCTGGCCATCACCATCCTGCCGCCGTTCTGGAAAACCTGGTGGTTCCGCACCCTGATGGCGGCGCTGCTGCTGGGCGCCGGCTATGGCATCTACCGCCAGCGCATGCGCATCGTGCGGCAGCAGCAGGCCAAGCTGGAAAAACAGGTCAGCGAACGCACGGCCGAGGTGTCGCAGAAGAACGCCCAGCTGCAGATCAAGGAAATCGAGGTGCTGGCGCAGTCCGATGAACTGGCGCGCGCCAACAGCAGCCTGAAGAAAAACGAGGAAAGCCTGCGCCAGGCCAAGCGCAAGGCCGAGGATGCGACGCGGCAGAAATCGGAATTCCTTGCCAACATGAGCCACGAAATGCGCACGCCGCTGGCCGGCGTGATCGGCATGCTGGGCTTTGCCCTGCGCGACGAACAGCTGCACGATGCCACGCGCGAGCAGATCCTGCGCGGCCAGGCCAATGCCCAGTCGCTGCTGGTGATCATCAACGACTTGCTGGATTTTTCCAAGATCGAGGCGGGCAAGCTGAGTATTGAAAACATCGACTTCGCGCTCGGCGTGACGATGGAAAACGTGGTCAGCCTGTTCGAGGAGCAGGCGGCCGCGCGCAGCATCGACTTTGCCATCGACTTCGCGCCCGACTTGCCGCCTTTCGTCGTGGGCGACCCGACGCGCCTGCGCCAGGTGCTGGTCAACCTGGTCGGCAATGCCTTCAAGTTCACCCAGCGCGGCAGCGTCAGCGTCAGCGTGGAACGGGCCGGCCTGGCCGCCGGCGGTGGCGGGCGCCAGGTCAACCTGATCCGCTTTACCGTCAGCGACAGCGGCATCGGCATCGACGCCGATGCGATGGCGCGCCTGTTCCAGAAATTCGAGCAGGCCGACGCCAGCACCACGCGGCGCTACGGCGGCACGGGCCTGGGCCTGGCCATCTGCCGCCAGCTGGTCGAGCTGATGCATGGCGAGATCGAGGTGGCCAGCACGCCGGGGCAGGGCAGCATCTTCACCTTTACCCTGCCGCTGGCCGACGGCGTGGCGCCGCCGCTGGTGCCGCAGGTGGCGCTGGCGCCGCACAGCCACCAGCTGCGCGTGCTGTGCGCGGAAGACTTCCCGACCAACCAGATCATCATCCGCGTCATGCTGGAGGACCTGGGCCATCGGGTCGACGTGGTGGCCAATGGCATGCTGGCCGTGGCGGCCTGCGTGCACACGCGTTATGACCTGATCCTGATGGATGGACGCATGCCGGAGATGGACGGCGCCACGGCGACGCGATTGATCCGCGTGGGCGGCTGGCCGGATCAGCCGGTGCGCGACCAGGAACTGATGATCGTGGCCCTGACGGCGAATGCCAGCGAAGAAGACCGCAGCCGCTACCTGGGCGTGGGCATGGATGATTTCCTCAGCAAGCCGGTGGACGAGGCGGCGCTGCATGGCTTGCTGGCGCGCGCCATCGAGCGCCAGCTGCAGCGCGGCTTCATGCTGCCGCGCATGCCGTCCAGCGTGCCGCGCAAGGTCTCGCGCGGCCAGGCCGAACTCGATGCCCTGTTTGGCATCGCGCCGGCCGAGCCGGCGCCGGCAGCAGCCCACGCCGGGCGTGGCGGCGATCTGCAGCGGCGTATCCGCGCCGCCTTCGTGGCCGACCTGGAAGGCAGGCTGCAGGAACTCGATGCCGCGCTGGCGGCGCAGGACCAGGACGGCGCCGGGCGTTTGCTGCATGGCTTGAAGGGCAGCGCCGCCTATCTGGACGAGACGGAACTGCACCTGCTGTGCACGGAAATGGAGGAGGCGGCGGATGGTGGGCGCTGGACACAGGTGGCCCTGCACTTGCCGCGCCTGCGCGCCTTGCTGGCGCAAATCGCCGTTTCGGGCACGGAAATGTAAAATATGCAATTTCGCCAGGGGGCAACGCGGCGAAACTGGGTAGAATACGTGCAGACACCCGATAGTGCCGGCAATGGAGACTGGAATGAAAGTACTGGTGGTTGACGATGATGTCGTTTCGCGCATGGTATTGATGCACCTGATCGACAGCTGCGGCGTACACGATATCGTGGAAGCCGAGGATGGCGCGGCTGCCTGGGAACAGCTCGAAGGCGGGCTGCGTCCGGCGCTGTGCTTCTGCGACTTGCGCATGCCGCGCCTGTCGGGCATGGAACTGCTGCAAAAAATCCGCTCCGACAGCGCGCTCGATGCCATGCCGCTGGTGCTGGTGTCGTCGGCCAACGACCAGGACACCGTGCGCGACGCCGTGCAGGCGGGCGCCGCCGGCTACATCGTCAAGCCTTTCCAGCCGGAGCAGGTGCGCCAGCATATCGACGCCTGTTTCGACACTGATGTCCTGCCAGCCGAGGCGCCGCTGGCGACGGTGCAGCGCCTGGCCATCGACCATGAACGCCTGCTGGCCTACCTGACCGGCTTCCAGGGCCAGATCGGCGCCGCCGGCGCGCAGGTGGAGGCCTTGCTGGCAAGCGGCGAACCGGTACAGGCGCGCCAGCAGCTCGAACGCCTGCACCTGGGCTGCCGCACCCTGGGCTTGCATGGGGCGGCCGAAGCGATGGCGGCCCTGCTGCAGGCGGCGGTGCTCGATGGCGCGCAGCTGCCGCTGGTCCTGGCGCTGCTGGCGCGCAGCGCCGCGCAGCAGGCGCACTTGCTGCGCCAGCAGGATGGCGCCGCCGGCTAGCGCATCCCCGCGTTTTCTGCTTGCCGGAAAAATACTTTAGGTTTAAAGTATCTGCTTCCGGGGGCATTGCCATGCGCCCGCCACCAGCCAGGATGAGCATGAGCAGCGACCCTTCGCCTACCACCGCCACGCCCCAGGACGACTTTGCGCGCGCCCACCTGCCGCCACGCGCGCTGTGGCCAGAGCTGTGTTTTGACTTGCCGCAGCTGCGCTATCCGCCGCGCCTGAACTGCGTCGCCGCGCTGCTCGATGCGGCCGTCGCCGGCGGTGGCGGCGCGCGCATCGCCATCCACGCGGACGGCCAGCGCTGGAGCTACGCCCGGCTGCAGCAGCAGGTGGACCGCATCGCCCATGTGCTGCGGGCCGACCTGGGCCTGATCCCCGGCAATCGCGTGCTGCTGCGCGGCGCGAACACGCCGATGATGGCCGCCTGCCTGCTGGCCGTGCTGAAGGCCGGCTGCATCGCCGTGCCCACCATGCCGCTGCTGCGCGCGCGCGAACTGTCCACCATCCTGGCCAAGGCCGAAGTGAACGCCGTGCTGTGCGCGCAGGGCTTGCGCGGCGAACTCGATGCCGTGCCTGGCCTGCCGCCCATGCTGTGTTTTGGCGGCGACGGCGCGGAACTGGAGCGGCGCATGGCGGCCCATGCCGCGCCATTCACGGCGCACGACACGGCGGCCGACGACGTCTGCCTGATCAGTTTTACGTCGGGCACGACGGGCGTTCCCAAAGGCACCATGCACATGCACCGCGACCTGCTGGCCATCTGCGACTGTTTTCCCCGTTCCATGCTGCAGGTGCGCCCCGACGATATCTTCATCGGCACGCCGCCGCTGGCGTTTACCTTCGGCCTGGGCGGCTTGCTGCTGTTCCCCTTGCGCTTCGGCGCGTCCGCCGTGCTGCTGGAAAAGCTCACGCCGGAAAGCCTGCTGCGCGCCATCGATACCTACGCCGCCAGCATCTGCTTCACGGCGCCGACCTTTTACCGCCAGATGGCGCCGCTGGCCGCGCAGCACGATTTGCGCAGCCTGCGCCTGTCCGTGTCGGCCGGCGAAGCGCTGCCGCTGGCCACGCGCGACGCCTGGCAGGCGGCCACCGGCCTGGCCATGACAGACGGCATCGGCGCCACCGAAATGCTGCACATTTTCATTGCCGCCACGGGCGAGGGCATCCGCCGCGGCGCCATCGGCAAGGCCATACCCGGCTACCAGGCCTGCATCGTCGATGACGCGGGCGAACCGCAGCGGCCCGGCGTGACGGGCCGCCTGGCCGTGAAAGGCCCCACCGGCTGCCGCTACCTGGCCGACCCGCGCCAGGGCGACTACGTCGTCAATGGCTGGAATCTGACGGGCGACACCTTCGAGATGGATGCCGACGGCTATTTCTATTACCGCTCGCGCAGCGACGACATGATCGTCTCGGCCGGCTACAACATCGCCGGCCCGGAAGTGGAAGAGGCGCTGCTGCGCCATCCGGCCGTGGCCGAATGCGGCGTGGTCGGGCGCGCCGATGCGGAGCGCGGCCAGATCGTCGAGGCGCACGTGGTGCTCAAGGATGGCCAGACGGCCAGCGACGCGCTGGCGGCCGAACTGCAGGACTTCGTGCGTCAGCAGATCGCACCCTACAAATATCCGCGCGCCATCCGCTTCCTGCCGGCCCTGCCGCGCACGGAGACGGGCAAGCTGCAGCGTTTCAAACTCCGCACGGACACCCCATGAATATAGTCTGCATCGGCGGCGGTCCCGCCGGCCTGTATTTCAGCCTGCTCATGAAAAAGCAGCACCCGGATCACCGCATCACCGTCATCGAACGCAACCGCCCCTACGACACATTTGGCTGGGGCGTGGTGTTTTCCGACCAGACCCTGGGCAACCTGGCGAATGCCGACGAGCCAACGGCGCGCGCCATCCTGCAGGCGTTCAACCACTGGGACGATATCGAGATCCGCTTCAAGGGCCAGACCGTACGCTCTGGCGGCCATGGTTTTTGCGGCATCGGCCGCAAGCGCCTGCTCAACATCCTGCAGGCGCGCTGCGAGGAACTTGGCGTGGAACTTGTCTTCGAGACGGAAGTGCAGGACGACCAGGCCATCGCGCGCCAGTACGGCGCCGACCTGGTGATCGCCAGCGATGGCTTGAACAGCCGTATCCGCACGCGCTATGCGGCCAGCTACCAGCCCGAGGTCGAGCAGCGCCATTGCCGCTTCGTCTGGCTGGGCACGCGCAAGAAATTCGAGGCGTTTACGTTTGCCTTCCGCCAGACGCCATTCGGCTGGTTCCAGGCGCATATCTACCAGTATGACGGCGACACTTCGACCTTCATCGTCGAAACGCCCGAACACGTGTGGCGCGCGGCGGGGCTGGACGCCATGAGCCAGGAAGAGGGCATCGCCTTTTGCGAGGCGCTGTTCGCCGAGGAACTCGATGGCCAGGGTTTGCTGAGCAATTCGCCGCACTTGCGCGGCTCGGCCCAGTGGATCACCTTCCCGCGCATCGTCTGCCGCCAGTGGGTGCATGTGCACGACGGCGTGCCTGTCGTGCTGATGGGCGACGCGGCGCACACGGCGCACTACTCGATCGGCTCGGGCACCAAGCTGGCGCTGGAAGACGCGATCGAACTGGCGCGCTGCTTCGGCCAGCATGCGGCGGTTGGTGCGGCGCTGGCCGCCTACCAGCAGGCGCGCGCCGTCGAGGTGCTGAAAATCCAGAGCGCGGCGCGCAATTCCATGGAATGGTTTGAAAACGTCGAGCGCTACAGCGCCATGGAAGCGCCGCAGTTTGCCTATTCCATGCTCACGCGCAGCCAGCGCATCTCGCATGAAAACCTGCGCCTGCGCGACCACGCCTATGTGGCCGACTATGAGAACTGGCTGGCGCGGCGCGCCGCCGAACAGGCTGGCGTGGCGGCGCCGGACGGTCCCTTGCCGCCCATGTTCACGCCGTTCAAATTACGCGGCGTGCTGCTGAAGAACCGCATCGCCGTCTCGCCGATGGCGCAGTACAGCGCCGTCGATGGCGTGGCCGGCGACTACCATTTGATGCACCTGGGCGCCCGCGCCATGGGCGGCGCGGGCCTGGTGTTTGCCGAAATGACGTGCGTGTCGGCCGAGGCGCGCATCACGCCCGCCTGCCCCGGCATGTACAGCGAGGCGCACACGCAGGCGTGGCGGCGCATCGTCGATTTCGTGCACGCCAACAGCGACGCGAAGATCGCCCTGCAGCTGGGCCACGCGGGGGCGAAAGGCTCGACGCGCCCGATGTGGGACGGCATCGACCTGCCTTTGAAGGACGGCAACTGGCCGCTGGTCTCGGCCTCGGAGCAGCAGTATTTGCCGGGCGTGTCGCAGACCGCGCGCGCGGCGACCGACAGCGACCTGGCGCGCATCGAGCAGGACTTCGTGCGCGCCACCCTGGCCGCCGCCGTCGCCGGTTTCGACTGGCTGGAACTGCATTGCGCACATGGCTATCTGCTGTCGAGTTTTATCTCGCCGCTGACCAACCGCCGCACCGACGAATTCGGCGGCAGCCTGGAAAACCGCTGCCGTTATCCGCTGCGCGTGTTGCGCGCCATGCGCGCGGCCTGGCCGCAGGATAAACCCATGAGCGTGCGCATTTCGGCGCATGACTGGGTCGAAGGCGGCATCACGCCCGACGACGCCGTCGTCATCGCGCGCCTGTTCAAGCAGGCCGGCGCGGACCTGATCGACTGCTCCTCGGGCCAGGTCAGCAAGCTGGAACAGCCCGTGTACGGACGCATGTTCCAGGCGCCGTTCGCCGACCGCGTGCGCAACGAGGCGGGCATCGCCAGCATGGCTGTCGGTTCCATTTTCGAGGCCGACCACGCCAACAGCATCATCGCCGCCGGGCGCGCCGACCTGTGCGCCGTGGGCCGGCCGCACCTGGCCAACCCGGCCTGGACCCTGACGGAAGCGGCGCGTATCGGCTATGCCGGCGCTGGCGCGGCCTGGCCCAAACAATACCGGCCGGGCCAGCAGCAGCTCGAGCGCAATCTGCAGCGCGAACGCCAGCTGGCCGCCGCCAGCACGGGGCTGACCCCGCAACAGGTGGCCGCGCGGCTGCTGGAAGGATGAGATGAAGACGCAAGAATTAATCGACAGGCATGCGCTGGTGACGGGCGCCGGCAGCGGCATCGGCCTGGCCTGCGCGCGCACCTTGCTGGGCGCTGGCGCCCGGGTCACCCTGGCCGGGCGCGATGCTGCGCGCTTGGCGCGCACGCGCATCGCCCTGGAAGAGGCGGGCCACGCGGGCAGGGTCGCCATCTGCGTGCTCGACGTGGCCGTGGAAGCGTCCGTGCAGGCCGGTTTCGCGCAGGCCGCCGTGCATTTCGGCCGCATCGATATTCTCGTCAATAACGCGGGACAGGCGCATGCGGCGCCGTTTGGCAAGACGGATGCGGCCATCTGGCAGCAGATGCTGGGCGTGAACCTGACGGGGGTGTTTCACTGCTGCCAGGCGGCCATGCCGGGCATGCTGGAAGCAGGCTGGGGGCGCATCGTCAACGTGGCCTCGACGGCCGGCTTGAAAGGTTACCGCTATGTCAGCGCGTATGTCGCCGCCAAGCATGGCGTGATCGGCCTGACGCGCGCATTGGCGCTGGAAGTGGCGCCGCGCGGCGTCACCGTCAATGCCGTCTGCCCCGGCTATACGGAAACGGAAATGGTGGCGCAGGCCGTGCAGAATATCGTGCGCAAGACGGGGCGCGGCGAAGACGCGGCGCGCGCGGAACTGGCCGCCGCCAATCCGCAGCAGCGGCTGGTGCAGCCGCAGGAAGTGGCCGATGCGGTGGCGTGGCTCTGCCTGCCCGCGTCGGCCGCCATGAATGGACAATCGATCGCCGTCGCCGGCGGCGAAGTCATGTAGCTAACTGAATCAGGTAACGACGGAAAATCATGGATAAAGACAGCGCGGATGCGCAGGAAGAACCGGTGCTGGACCTGGCCAGCCGGCTCACGCAAGACCATCACCAGTCGCTCAAGCTGTGGCTGCGCATGCTTTCGTGCACCGTTAAAATTGAAAACGAGGTGCGCACGCGCCTGCGCGCCAGCTTTGGCATCACCTTGCCGCGCTTCGATCTGATGGCGCAGCTCGAGCGCTTTCCCGACGGCTTGCGCATGGGCGAACTGTCCCGCCGCATGATGGTCACGGGCGGCAATATCACGGGCATCACCGACCAGCTGGAGCAGGAAAAGCTGGTGGTGCGCGTGGTCGACCCGAAGGACCGCCGCTCGTACAGCGTCAAGCTGACCGCGGCCGGGCGGCGCGCGTTCGACGAGATGGCCAAGGTGCACGAGGGCTGGATCGCGGAACTGCTGCAAGGCGTGACGCCGGACGACAAGACGCAATTGATCGAGCTGCTGTCGCAGATGAAACAGCACTTGAATGAACACGATCGTGACACCATCGATAAATAAAGGAAGCACCATGCGCCATCTCCCCGGCCAGCCGCAAGACCTGCCTGGCAACCGCGCCAGCTTGGGTCATTACGCGGCGCGGCATTTCCAGTTTTCCGTCGACGCAGGCGTCGCCACATTGACCTTGCACCGACCCGAGCGCAAGAATCCGCTGACCTTTGATTCGTATGCGGAATTGCGCGACCTGTTCCGCGCGCTGGCGCATGCGGACGATGTCAAGGCGCTCGTCATCACCGGCAGCGGCGGCAATTTCTGCTCGGGCGGCGACGTGCACGACATCATCGGACCGCTGACGCAGCTCGACATGCCGGGCCTGCTGGCCTTTACGCGCATGACGGGCGACGTGGTGAAAGCCATGCGCGCCTGCCCGCAGCCGATCATCGCCGCCATCGACGGCATTTGCGCGGGGGCCGGCGCCATGCTGGCGCTGGCCTCCGACATCCGCATCGGCACGCCGCGCAGCAAGACGGCCTTCTTGTTTACCCGCGTGGGCCTGGCCGGCTGCGACATGGGCGCCTGCGCCCTGCTGCCGCGTGTGATCGGCCAGGGCCGCGCCGCCGAACTGCTGTACACGGGCCGTTCGCTGGGCGGACCGGAAGCCGAGCGCTGGGGCTTTCTGAATCGCCTGGTCGAGCCGGAAGAACTGGCCGAAGCGGCGGCAACCTTCGCCGCCGGCCTGGCCTGCGGCCCCACGTTCGCGCACGGCATGACCAAGAAAATGCTGCAGCAGGAGTGGAACATGGGCGTCGACGAAGCCATCGAGGCGGAAGCCCAGGCGCAGGCCATCTGCATGGCCACCAATGATTTTCATCGCGCCTACCACGCCTTCGTGGCGAAAGACACACCACAGTTCGAGGGCAACTAGCATGCGTGATACCAGCTATCTGGACTGGCCGTTTTTCGACGCGCGGCACGCGCAGCTTGAGTCCGCACTCGATGCCTGGGCGACGCGGCACCTGGACGGCGCGCACGGCAGCGATGTCGATGCAGCTTGCCGCGCGCTGGTGGCGCTGCTGGGGCAGGGCGGCTGGCTGGCGCATGCCGCCAGCGCCGATGGCCGGATCGACACGCGCGCCATTTGCCTGATCCGCGAAACCCTGGCGCGCCACGACGGCCTGGCCGATTTCGCCTTCGCCATGCAGGGCCTGGGCTCGGGCGCCATCGGCCTGTTCGGCAGCGCGGAGAACAAGGCGCGCTACCTGCCGGACGTGGCCAGCGGCAGGCGCATCGCCGCCTTCGCCCTGTCCGAGCCGCAGGCCGGCTCCGACGTGGCGGCCATGCAGTGCGCGGCGCGCCTGGACGGCGACGCGTATGTGCTCGACGGTGAAAAGACGTGGATCTCGAACGGCGGCATCGCCGACTTTTACGTGGTCTTCGCGCGCACGGGCGAGGCGCCGGGCGCGCGCGGCATTAGCGCCTTCATCGTCGACGCCGACAATCCCGGCCTGGAGATCGCCGAGCGCATCGCCGTCATCGCGCCGCATCCGCTGGCGCGCCTGCGTTTCAATCACTGCCGCGTGCCTGTCACGCAGCGCCTGGGCGAGGCGGGGCAGGGCTTCAAGGTGGCGATGGCGACCCTGGACGTGTTCCGCACCTCGGTGGCCGCCGCCGCCCTGGGCTTCGCGCGCCGCGCGTTTGACGAGGCGCTGCGCCACGCCACGGCGCGCCAGATGTTTGGCCAGACCCTGGCCGATTTTCAATTGACGCAGGCCAAACTGGCGCAGATGGCCACCGGCATCGATGCTTGCGCGCTGCTCACCTACCGCGCCGCCTGGCAGCGCGACCAGGGCCGCAAGGTGACGAAGGAAGCGGCCATGGCCAAGCTGACGGCGACGGAAACGGCGCAGCAGGTGATCGACGCGGCCGTGCAGTTGTTCGGCGGCATGGGCGTCGTCAGCGACCACCCGGTCGAACGCCTGTACCGGGAAATCCGCGCCTTGCGCATCTATGAAGGCGCCAGCGAGGTGCAGCAGCTGATCATCGCGCGCGAAGTGCTGCGCGAGGCGGGCCACGCATGAACCGCATGAACAACGAGGAGAACACGATGCAAGTGCTGCAACCAGCGGGATGGGCGCGGCCGCGCGGCTATGCGAACGGTGTGGCCGCCAGCGGGCGCACGGTCTATGTCAGCGGCATGATCGGCTGGGATGCGCAGGGCGAGTTTCATACGGACGACTTCGCGGGGCAGGTGCGCCAGGCGCTGCTGAACATCGTTGCTGTGCTGGCCGAGGCGGGCGCCTTGCCCGAGCACATCGTGCGCATGACCTGGTACGTGCTGGACAAGAAAGAGTATGTGGCGGCGTATCCACAAATCGGCCTCGCTTACAAGGAAATCATCGGCAAGCACTACCCGTCCATGACGGCGGTGCAGGTGGCCGGGCTGATCGAGGACAGAGCAAGAGTGGAGATCGAAGTGACTGCTGTATTGCTGGATTGAATTCTTTTTTATCAATATTGCACTTTTTGCGACAAAATAAGGAATGTAAAAACATTATCTGTTATGTTATATTTAGCAACCGGAAAATACACCGGTTCCAAATACTGACAGTCGAGGTAGCAGATGCAAAACAAATTCAGAACGGCAAGTGTCTTCCTGCTGGCGGTGGCTGGCGCGGGTTTCTGCTTGAGTGCACAGGCCGCCTCCGGGCCATCGCTGCTGTCTCCTGCCTACCAGGGACAGCTGGAATCCTGGCTGGGCGAAGGGCGCCTGGCGCTGACGAACATCTACAGCAAGGCGGCGGGCGATACGTCGGCCGATTTCCACAAGGCATCCGACGGCAAGGGACGCACCTTTTCCGTGATGGAAGCGACGAACGCCCAGGGACAAACCTGGCTGATCGGTGGCTACAACCCGCAAAGCTGGAATTCCTCGGAAAACTTCCACCAGACGCCAGGCGATGCCGAGCGCACGGGTTTCCTCTTCAATCTGACCAGCGGTGCCCTGCACCGGCAGATGCTGAGCCAGGAAAACAGCGAGTCGACGGGTTCCTACCAGACCTATAACGCGGCCAATACGGGCCCCACGTTCGGCCTGGGCCACGACCTGTACGTGCCGGAAGACCTGACGCACAACGGTTATTCATGGCTGTACAGCTATAGCGCCGACCCGATGCAGCCGCAGCAGCGCCTGAGCTTGCTTGACGGCAGCGTCTACGTGACACCCGACATCACCTATGGCGCCATCCAGATCTTCACTATCAGCGCCGTGCCGGAACCTGCCACCTATGGCCTGCTGCTGGCCGGGCTGGGCGTGCTGGTCGTGGCGCGGCGCGGCAGGCGTCCGGCCAGCCTGGCCTGAACGTTCCAGCGCGGGCAGCTTGCCCTGCGCGGCGAAAAAGCCGGGTCCGGTCGCGGCAGGGCCGACCCTGACGGCTTGCCCTAGGGCAAACGATGCGGGCTGAACGGGATTCGCCGCTTGCCACGCTGTCAATGGCGTGCGCTTGTCTGTATAATGCCGCTGCGCGTGTCGCCATCGTACAATGGATAGTACAAGGTCCTCCTAAGACTTAAATGCAGGTTCGATTCCTGCTGGCGACACCACATTCCCACGCAACGCGCGCCGGTGGCCTGAGTTCATGCTGGCCGCAATGTACTGGTGGTGCCGAGTTGTCGGTACAATGCGTGCTTCATTCATCCAATCGGCAGCTGTTTGGCGCACCACGCGGTGTGCAGGGAACGGCGCCCGAACACCTTTACTCATTATGGCTGTCATTTCTCTTTCATCGGCGCAACTTGCGTTCGGTCACGTCGCGCTGCTCGATCACGCGGAATTTTCACTGGAAACCTCGGAGCGGGTCGGCTTGATCGGCCGCAATGGCACGGGTAAATCCTCCTTGCTGAAAGTCATTTCGGGCAAGTTCAAGCTCGACGATGGCTTGCTGGTCATGCAGCAAGGCATCAAGATCGCCTACGTGGAGCAGGAGCCGCAATTCGACCCGGAAATGTCCGTGTTCGATGCCGTCGCCTCCGGCATGGGCGAATCGCAGGCATGGCTGAAGGAATACGATGCGCTGACGGGCCAGTTTGGCCAGGGCAATGACGACGAACTGATGGAACGCATGCATGACATCCAGGTCAAACTGGACGCGGCCGATGCGTGGAGCTTGCCGAACAAGGTTGAAACCGTACTCGACCGCTTGAACCTGACGGGCGACATGGCCATGAAAACCCTGTCCGGCGGTATGCAAAAGCGCGTGGCGCTGGCGCGCGCGCTGGTCTCGGCGCCGGACGTGCTGCTGCTCGATGAGCCGACCAACCATCTGGACTTCAGCTCCATCCTGTGGCTGGAAGGCTTGTTGCGCGACTTCAAGGGTAGCGTACTGTTCATTACCCATGACCGCTCCTTCCTCGACAATGTTGCCACGCGCATCATCGAGCTGGACCGTGGCCGCCTGCTGTCGTATCCGGGCAACTTCACGGCCTACCAGGTGCGCAAGGCTGAGCAGCTGGAAATCGAGGAAGTGGAAAACGCCAAGTTCGACAAGTTCCTGGCGCAGGAAGAAGTGTGGATACGCAAGGGCGTCAAGGCCCGCCGCGTGCGCGACGAAGGCCGCGTGCGCCGCCTGGAAGCGCTGCGCCTGACGCGCAATGCGCGCCGCGAGCAGCAGGGGCAGGTCAAGCTCGATGTGTCGGCCGGCGAACGCTCGGGCAAGATCGTGGCGGACCTGGAAAACGTCTCGAAGATCTACGGCGACAAGGTCATCGTCAAGGACTTCAGCGCCACCATCCTGCGCGGCGACAAGGTCGGCCTGATCGGCGCCAACGGCGCCGGCAAGACCACCTTGCTGAAAATGATCCTCGGCGAAGAGCAGTCGGACACGGGCACCATCCGCCTGGGCACGAAATTGCAGGTGGCGTACTTCGACCAGATGCGCACGCAGCTGAACGAAGAAGCGAACCTGATGGAAACCATCGCGCCGGGCAGCGACTGGGTCGAGATCAACGGCCAGCGCCGTCACGTGATGACCTACCTGAACGACTTCCTGTTCGCGCCGGAACGCGCACGTTCGCCCGTCAAGTCGCTGTCCGGTGGCGAGCGCAACCGTTTGCTGCTGGCGCGCCTGTTCGCCAAGCCGGCCAACGTGCTGGTGCTCGATGAGCCGACCAATGACTTGGATATCGATACCCTGGAACTGCTGGAAGAGTTGCTGGAAGAATACACCGGCACCGTATTCCTCGTCAGCCATGACCGTACCTTCCTCGACAACGTCGTCACGCAAGTGATCGTCGCCGAAGGCGAGGGCAAGTGGCGCGAATTCGTCGGCGGCTACACGGACTGGGAGCGCGTGCGCACCTTGCCGATCGCCACGGCGCCGGCCAGCAAGCCGGCCGTCAAGGTCGAAGCGGCCGCCCCGGTTGCCAAGCAGAAAAAGCTCAGCTACAAGGAACAGCGCGAACTGGAAGAGTTGCCGAAACTGATCGCCAAGCTGGAAGATGAGCAGTCGGTGCTGGCGGCCGAACTGTCGCATCCGGACTTCTACAAGAAGACGCCGGCCGAAGGCAAGCGCCTGAACGCCCGCGTGGCCGAGATCGAAGGCGAGCTGCTGGAAGCGCTGGAAAAGTGGGAACAGATCGAGGCGCGCGCGAACGCTTGATAGTTTTCCCCCTCTCCTGTTGTAATTAAGTTAGGATTACTTGCCACGGCAACGGTCCGGCTTGATATAATTATATAATTATATTTTTTACATCGGGGGATGCATGTTTGTTATGAAAAACACGCGATCCGGGCCTGTGCGTCCGGCGCGTCGGCCTGTCCCGGGCGCGCCGCACGATGTTTGACCGCGCCGCCTTGCCCCGGGTAGCGCCATTCCTGGCCTACCTCTCCTTCATTTTTATTGCCGACATGCTGGGCCGCGCCGGCTTTGCCGCGCAGGAACTGCGCTGGCTGTACGCCGTCAAGATCGGCGTCGTGCTGGCCATGCTGTTGTATTGGCGCCGCAGTTATACGGAATTGCGCTGGACGCCGATGGGTGCGCGCACCCTGGCCGTGGCGCTGATCACGGGGATTGTTGTTTTTTTGCTGTGGATCAACCTCAGCGCCGGCTGGATGACGATCGGCAGCGCCGACGGCTTCGACCCGCGCAATGATGGCCAGATCGAATGGAGCCTGGTGCTGCTGCGCATCGCCGGCGCGGCGCTGGTGGTGCCCGTGATGGAAGAGCTGTTCTGGCGCTCCTTCCTGCTGCGCTGGATCGATGCGCCCAATTTCCTCGCCTTCCAGCCGCGCCTGGCCAGTGCCAAGGCGCTGGTCATCAGCGTGGTGCTGTTTGGCTTTGAGCACAATCTGTGGCTCGCCGGCATCGTTGCAGGGGCCGCATATAGCCTGCTGTACATGCGTAGCCAGAACCTGTGGTCGCCCATCCTCGCGCATGGCGTGACGAATGGCGTGCTGGGCATCTGGATTGTTTCCGGTGGACACTGGACTTACTGGTAATATTGCCAATCAACTGTTTGCTCTCTCAAAGACAATGCCCATGTTGAATTTTTCGCGTAAGAATACCCCCGCCGTAGCCCTTGCCCGCGCGCGCCGCGCCAGCCTGCGCCTGCGGCACCTGCCCGCCGCGCTGCTGTTGCTCGGTGGGGCGGCGGCCAGCCAGTCCGCCTTCGCCGCCTTCAACGACACGATTTCACCGTTCATCGCCACCTCGTATTCGTATGACGACAACCTGTTCCGTCTCGATGATAACGCACCCGGCTTCCAGGGCCAGCGCTCGGACACGTCGCGGCAGGTGCAGGCCGGTTTCCTGTTCAACCGTCCCATCGGGCGGCAGATCCTGACGGGGCAGGCGAAATGGTCGCGCGTGTATTTCGACCATTTCGACGAACTCGATTACAGCGGCAAGGATTACCTGGCCGACCTGGAATGGCATATCGCCAACCACCTGGAAGGCCACGTGGGCGCCAGTTATTCGCAAACCCTGACGCCGTTCAGCGACGTGCGCAGCACCGACCGCAATCTGCGCGTGCTGCACCGCGAGTATGCGAATGGCGGCTGGCGCTTCCATCCCAGCTGGCGCGTGCGCGGCGGTTTCACGCGCGAGCGCTATACCTATGATTCCGTGGCCCTGCGCTACGCCGACCGCACGGAAAATGCCACCGAGCTGGGACTCGACTATCTGCCATCGACGGACAGCCGCATCGGCCTGCAGCTGCGCCACCTGAAAGGCAGCTATCCCTACCGCAACAATATCGCCGGCCTGGGGCTGGACACGGGCTATGAGCAGGACGAGGTGAAGGCGAATATCTACTGGCGCTTCAGCGGCATCACCCAGGTGCAGCTGCTGGGCGGCTGGGTCAAGCGCAAGAACCAGCTGTTCGCGGGCCGCGATTCCAGCGGCGCGAATGGCCGTTTGACGGTGTACTGGGCGCCGCTGGGCAAGGTGCGTTTCACGGGCAGCGTCTGGCATGAATTTGCCGCCGTGGAAAGTTCGCTGATTACCAGCAGCCTGAACAATGGCGCCAGTCTGGGCGCCACCTGGGATGCCACCGCGAAAATCCGCGTCGATGCGCTGCTGCGCCGCGAAAAGCGCGACTTCTCGGAAGTGAGCGGGCTCAACTTGCCGGGCGACGTCAGCGACACGACGCGCACCGCCTCGCTGGGCCTCACCTATAATATCCGGCCGAACATCCAGCTGGGCCTGAGCGCCTTCCGCGATTCGCGTACGGGTGCGCCCATTATCAATACAGGCAGCTACCGGGCCAAAGGTGTTTCATTCAATGCCAGTGCGCAGTTCTGAAGAGTCCCATGACGGTTAATGATATTCCCCTGATTTCCTTTTTCCAGCGTGTCCTCGATCCGCTCATCATCATGGGCACGCTGTACCTGCTGTCGGTGCTGGGCGGCACGCCCTTTACCGGCTATTCGCTGGTGCTGATGATACTGGCGTTCTTCATCTCGTCGTCCGTGTTCCAGTATGTCGACCCCTACCGTACCTGGCGCAGCGGGCGCATGCTCGCGTATGCGCGCGACGTGCTCGTTGGCTGGACGGTGACGGTGCTGATCCTAGTCTTCCTGGGCTCGGCGACGGGCCTGGCTTTTCATTTTGACCGCGACCTGGTGCTGGGCTGGTTCCTGCTGACGCCGTTCGTGCTGCTGGCCAGCCACCTGGCGGCACGCCGCCTGATCGCCGATCCTGGGCGCGGCAGCGAGGTGCGTTCGGTGGTGATCATCGGCGCCAATGACGCCAGCCTGAAGTTCGCCGCCACGGTGGAGCGCAATCCCAACCTGTTCATGCAGGTGTGCGGCTTCTTCGATGACCGCACCGATGACCGCTGGCCGGAAAAAATGCGCGAACCCATGCTGGGACGCATGGCCGATATTGCCGCCTATGTGCGCACCCACAATATCAAGATGATATTCATCAGCCAGCCCATTTCCGCGCAGCCGCGCATCCGCAAGATGCTCGACGAATTGCAGGATACGACGGCTTCCGTGTATTTCTTGCCAGATATTTACATCTTTGACCTGATGCAGGCGCGCTTCGACAGCGTGGGCGGCATGCCCGTGATCGCCATCCGCGAGTCGCCATTTACGGGCTTTAACAGCATGGTCAAGCGGGGCAGCGATATCGTGCTGGGCTTGCTGATCCAGATCATGCTGCTGCCCGTGATGCTGGTCATCGCCATCGCCGTCAAGGCCACCTCCAAGGGGCCGGTGATTTTCCGCCAGCGCCGCTACGGCTTGTATGGCGAGGAAATCATCGTCTATAAATTCCGCTCGATGACTGTCAGCGAGGATGGCGCCGTGGTGACGCAGGCCACCAAGAACGACCAGCGCGTCACGCGCATCGGCGGCTTCCTGCGCCGCAGTTCGCTCGATGAATTGCCGCAGTTTATCAACGTGCTGCAAGGGCGCATGAGCATTGTCGGACCACGCCCGCATGCCGTGGCGCACAATGAGCAGTACCGCAAGCTGATCAAGGGTTACATGCTGCGCCACAAGGTCAAGCCGGGCATCACGGGATGGGCGCAGGTGAATGGCTTGCGCGGCGAAACGGAAACCCTCGACAAGATGGAGGCGCGCATCCATTTCGACCTCGATTACCTGCGCAACTGGTCGCTCTGGCTGGATTTGTGGATCATCTTGCGTACAGTCAAGGTCGTGCTGAAACGCGACAATGCACACTAGGCGCCACACTCGCAACACTCGGGTGAATGTTTTACTTGTCGGCCAGAGATAAGCGATAAAATGAGGCATGCCGGGCGCGCCCCGCGAATCGCCGCAAGGCAGCGCGCAGGCAGTGTGCCCGTCATCCAGACAACATGACAATAACGACGCCTGGCAAAGCCGGCGCGGGCGGATGTGCGTTGTGCCGGGGAAGCGCTGCTGTGTTTGTGCACGGCGAGCATCGCCGGGCGCAAAGCGCCACGCGCGGCAGGTTTTGAGCGGTGTTTCAAATGCTTGCTTGCCGCCCTGCGGCCTATTGCTTCGATAGTCACACGGCAAGAGCCGGCCGCCGGCGCCATGCCGCGGCAGTTGGCAGTTCCAGAGAAAACAGCGGGGAAAAACAGCGTTGGCCAGCGTGCGGCAACAGTCGTTTTTTCCATGTAATATGTTTTTTTTGAAACAATTTTCCTCTGGGAATAGTTGTATTTATGGATATTTAATGATATTTTAAGCAAATATTTCTGTTAGTACTATGCATCCAGCGGTAGTTTATTTATAATATTGCAATGATGTTGTCATTTTACGCAGTGAAACGCCGCCGGATTGGTGGCCTTTCACTGTGCTGGTGGCGGAATGGCATGGCCTCCGTCTGGCAATTTCCCAATCCCCAAGGAGTAATTTTGAAGCATTTCGATATGGCAAGACTGACGGTCCCTCAACTTGGCGTGCCCAGGCGCGTGCTGTGGGCCGGTGCCTTTCTCGTCATTGCAGCTGGCATGTCGGCATGCGGCGGGAGCAAGGAAAAGAAAGCCGGCCAGACCCTGGCCAGCGTGAATGGCGAAGAAATCACGGTGCTGCAGCTCAATGAAGAGTTGCAGCGGGCTAACGTCCAGGCCAGCCAGCAAGAGGCTGCCAGCAAGCAGTTGCTCGAATCGCTGATCGACCGCCAGCTGCTGCAAAGCGAAGCGGCGAAAGAAAAGCTCGACCGCGAGCCGAAGGTGGTGCAAGCCATCGAACGGGCCAAATCGCTGATCATCGCCCAGGCCTACATGCAAAAGCGCGTCGGCACGATTGCCCGCCCGACCAAGGCCGAAGTGGAAAAATACTTCACCAGCAACCCGCAATTTTTCTCGCAGCGCAAGCAATTCGACATGCGCGAACTGATCATTGCCACGGCCGACATGAATGACGACCTGAAGGCGGCAATGGACAGTGCCAAATCGCTCGAGGACGTGGCGGCATGGCTGGACGCGCACAAGGTCAAGTATGGCCGTGCCCAGCTGTCGCGCACCAGCGCCGACCTGGCGCCCGAACTGACGGGCAAGCTGCTGAGCATGCCGAAAGGCCAGTTGTTCATTATCCGCGAAGGCGACCGCACCTTGCTGATCTCGCTGGCAGACGTCAAGGACAGCCCTGTCACCCTGGAAGTGGCGGCGCCGCAGATTGAACAGTTCTTGTACAACAAGAAGAGCAAGGAAGCGGCCGATGCGGAACTGGCGCGCTGCGTGCGGCAGCCAAAATCGAGTACCTGAACAAGGGCGCCACGGGCAAGGATGCCAGCGCCGCCGCTTCGGCAGCCGCTTCCGCGCCAGCGCCGGCCGCTGCTGTGACGCCGGTCGCGCCAGTGGTGGTAGCGCCAGCCGTGCCTGCCTCGGCGCCGACGACCTCAAACGAAGCCAATGACCGCGGCGTTGCCGGACTGAAGTAAAGCGTGGGCACGACCATTTTCAACTGAAGCATATCAATAGAATTGGGTACTAACATGAAACGACTCGCTCTCTGGATCATGGCCGCTGTCCTGGCTTGCAGTGCTGGCTTCGCGTCCGCCGCTGATGTCTTGCTGGGGCCCGGCGACGTGCTGAAATTGTCCGTCTACGGCAGTCCCGACCTGGGACTGGAAACGCGCGTCAGCGAGGCCGGTGAAATTACCTTCCCCCTGATCGGCGCGGTGGCGGTGGGCGGCCTGTCCGTAGCCGCGGCGGAAAAGAAGATCGGCGGCCTGCTGGAAGGTGGCGGTTTCATCCGCAAAGCCCAGGTCAACATCATCGTGTCCGCGCTGCAAAGCCAGCAGGTCTCGGTACTGGGCCAGGTCAACCGTCCCGGACGCTATCCGCTGGAAGGGCGCCGCAGTATGCTTGACGTGCTGGCCATGGCGGGTGGCCTGAGCGCCGATGGCGGCGACAGCGTGAGCCTGATCCGCAAGCGCAACGGCAAGACCACCAAGGAAAGCGTCGATATCGTCGACATGGTGCGCAGCGCCGACCTGAACCGCGACTATGACATGGCCGGCAACGACGTCATCTATGTCGAACGCGCGCCGCGCTTTTATATCTACGGCGAAGTGCAGCGTCCGGGCGCCTTCCGCCTCGAGCGCTCCATGACGGTGCTGCAAGCGCTGTCCGTGGGCGGCGGTCTGACGCAGCGCGGCACCGAACGCGGCGTGCGCATCAAACGCCGCGACGAGGCGGGCAAGCTGGAAGTCATTTCGGCCAAGCATGACGATCTGCTGCAAGTGGACGACGTCGTGTATGTGCAGGAAAGCCTGTTCTAACACCATGGCCAGCGGCATTCACCGGCTAGCCAGTATTTCTTTTTTTTACGGCATGGGAATCAATTCATGAGCTTTTCACAATTTTTATTGATCCTACGGGCGCGCCGCTGGATTTTGCTGCTGACCTTGCTGGTCACCGTCTCGGTGACCGTGGTCGTCAGCCTGTTGCTGCCCAAGACCTACAAGGCCACCAGCTCGCTGCTGCTCAACTACAAGGGCGTCGATCCGGTGACGGGCCTGACCATGC
This sequence comes from Janthinobacterium sp. AD80, assembly GCF_002878455.1. GTDB lineage: Bacteria > Pseudomonadota > Gammaproteobacteria > Burkholderiales > Burkholderiaceae_D > Janthinobacterium. The sequence goes on along the minus strand of NZ_NRDQ01000085.1, from coordinate 11,614 downwards.
CGGGGCAGCTGTTGCCTGGCTACATGGCCACGCAGATCGATATCATCAGCAGCAAGAACGTGGCCCTGCATGTGGTCGATTCGCTGCGCCTGGCCGACAGTCCTGCCGTCGTGGCGCAGTTCAACGAAGCGACGGAAGGCAAGGGCACCGTGCGCGACTGGCTGGCCGACCTGCTGCTGGCCAAGCTGGACATCGTGCCGTCGCGCGAAAGCAGCGTGGTCGACATCAGCTTCAAGGGTGCCGATCCGCAATTCGTGGCGGCCGTGGCGAATGCTTTCGCCGACGAGTACCAGAAAATCAATATCCAGCTGAAGGTCGATCCCATGAAGAAGGCGTCCGCCTACTTCAGCGACCAGATCAAGCTGCTGCGCGACAACGTGGAAGTGGCGCAAAGCCGTCTCTCCAAATATCAGCAGGAGCACGGCATCGTCAGCATCGATAACCGCCTCGACGTGGAATCGAACCGCCTGAACGACCTGTCGGCGCAGCTGGTGGGCGCGCAGGGCCAGGCGATGGAAGCGACGTCGCGCCAGCGCATGGCGCAGGGCAGCAATGCTACCGAGTCGCCTGACGTGGCGGCCAATCCCCTGATCCAGAGCCTGAAGGTCAACCTGGGCAGTGCGGAATCGAAGTTTGCCGAAGTGTCGCAGCGCCTGAGCGTGAACCATCCGCAATACCAGAGCGCCAAGGCCGAAGTCGACAAGCTGCGCGCCGATCTGCAGGCACAGCTGCGTATCGCCTCTAACAGCGTGGGCAACAATGCACAGATCATGCAGCAGCGCGAAGGCGCGATCCGCGCCGCCCTGGCCGAGCAAAAGACCAAGGTGCTGGAACTGAACCGCACGCGCGATGAAATGGGCGTGCTGGCGAAAGACGTGGAAAGCGCGCAGCGCGCCTTTGACGTGGCCTCGCAGCGTTTCTCGCAAACCAAGATCGAAGGGCAGTCGGACCAGTCGGATATTTCCGTGTTGAATCCAGCCGTGCCGCCGATCAAGCCGGCAGGACCGAAGATCCTGGTGAACACCGTGCTGGCCGTGTTCCTGGGCGGCATGCTGGGCCTGGCGTTCAGCGTGCTGGCCGAGATGCTCAACCGCCGCGTGCGTTCCGAAGGCGATTTGCAGGATGTGCTGCAAGCGCCGGTGCTGGGCGTGATCAACTGGAATCCGCCGGCGAAAAAACGCCGCAGCTTCCTGAATGCCTTTACTTTCCGCCGTTTGCGGGCCAACTAATCGATGGATACTCCCATGAACCACCCAGCGCTGAGCAATACCATACGTCCACAGGCCCGCGGCGGCGATTCCAGCATCGGTGGCTTGCTGTTGGAATCTGGCAAGATCACTCCTGAAAACGCCGAACGCGTGCTGCGCATGCAAAAGGAACTGGGCATCCGCTTCGGCGAAGCAGCCCAGCGCCTGGGCCTGATCACGGAAGCGGATATCCAGCAAGTGCTGGCGCGCCAGTTCGACTATCCGTACCTGCAGCAGGGCCAGGGCAAGTATTCGGCCCGCCTGCTGGCCGCGTATCAACCGTTCAGCCCGCAGGTCGAAGTGCTGCGCGCCATTCGCAGCCAGCTGATGCTGCGCTGGTTCGCCCTCGGCCGCAAGTCGCTGGTGATCATGGGCGTCGACAGCGGCGATGGCGCCAGCTTGTTCGCGGCCAACCTGGCCGTGGTGTTTTCGCAGCTGGGCGAGCATACCCTGCTCGTGGATGCCAACCTGCGCACGCCGAGCCAGCACCAGATCTTCGACCTGAAGAACAAGCAGGGCCTGTCCGACGTGCTGGCGGGACGCGCCGACCTCGACGCCATCGCCAAGATCGACGAATTCGTCGATCTGCACATCCTCGAAGCAGGTACCTTGCCGCCGAATCCGCAGGAATTGCTCAGCCGCACCGCCTTCACGGACTTGAACGCGCGCCTGGAAAGCCACTTCGACGTGGTCCTCTACGACGCCGCTTCGCTGTCTGCAGGTTCCGATGCGCTGGCCATTGCCGCGCGCGCCGGTGGCGTGCTGCTGGTGACGCGCCGCAATGAAACCCTGGTGGCGGACTTGAACGCGGCCAGCGAGCAGCTGTCGCAAATCGGCGCGGACGTCGTCGGCTCCGTGATGGTTGAATTCTGATGGCTGGTCTGGACACCGCTGCTGTGTTACCGCGGATTAAGAAGCTGGCGCCCGAGTGGCTGCCGATTGCGATAGGCTTCGTGTGCATGTTCGGATCGACTTTCTATGGCCTGTTTCACGGCGTGTGGGCCACGGAAGAGCAAGCCCACGGCCCCATCATCCTGGTCTTGTCGCTGTGGCTGATGGCCCGCCGCTGGAAGGACGTGCCGCCGGCCGCCGGCAGCGCGGCCGCCGGCTGGCCCGTGTTCATCGTCTCGCTGCTGCTGTATATCCTGGGCACCTCGCAGCAAATCGTCTCGTTCGAAATCCTCTCGTTCATCTTCATGCTGGCCGCTTTGCTGCTGTTCAAGCGCGGCCCCGGCGCCTTGCGCGTGCTGTGGTTCCCCTTCTTTTTCATGCTGTTCATGGTGCCGCTGCCAAGCTCCGTGGTCAGCACGCTGACCATGCCGATGAAGCAGGCCGTCTCGTATGTTACCGAGCACCTGCTGTACTGGGCCGGCTATCCCATCGCGCGTACCGGGGTGATCCTGCAGATTGGCCAGTACCAGCTATTGGTGGCCGATGCCTGCGCAGGCCTGCAGACCCTGCTGACGCTTGAATCGCTGGGCCTGTTCTACCTCAACGTGGTGCGCCATACCTCGGCCTTCCGCAACATCGGCCTGGCCCTGCTGATCGTGCCGATCTCGTTTACGGCCAACGTCATCCGCGTCTGCGTGCTGACCTTGATTACCTATTATTTCGGCGACGCCGCAGGGCAGGGCTTCTTGCACGGTTTTGCCGGCATGGTCCTGTTCATCAGCGCGCTGGTACTCATCATTGGCGTGGATTCGCTGCTGCAGTGGCTGTCGCGTTCGCGCCGTCCGCCAGCGGCGCGGCCGCAGGGAGCAGGCGCATGAAACGAGCAATCTTGAGCAGTATCGTCCTGGGCGTGCTGATGGCGGCCTCGGCAGGAACGGCGAAGTTGATCACGCCGACGCATTTCCTCGCCGACAAGCGTCCGCCGGTCGAGCTGAAGGCCCTGGTGCCGACACAGTTCGGCAACTGGCGCGAAGAGACGCAAGGCCACGCGAATGTGATCAACCCGAGCACCGAAGAGGCGCTGAAGGCGATCTACACGCAAACCCTGTCGCGCACTTATGTGAACAACGAAGGCTATCGGGTGATGCTGTCGATCGCCTACGGCGCCAATCAGAGCGACGGCATGCAGCTGCATTATCCGGAAGTGTGCTATCCGGCGCAGGGCTTCGAGCTGACGGGCAAGCAGGATGGCGTGCTGGCCACGCCGCAGGGCGATATCAAGGTCAAGCGCCTGCAGACGAATCTGTCGCGCGAACGCTACGAGCCGGTGACGTACTGGAGCACGGTCGGCGATGTGGTGGTGCGTAGCGGAAATGAAAAGAAAATCGCGGAAATGCGCTATCGCCTGGCCGGCGATATTCCGGACGGCCTGCTGTTCCGCGTGTCGTCGCTGGACACCGATACGCAGCGCTCGTTTGCCATGCAGGAAGACTTTGTCAATGCGATGCTGAAGGTGCTGCCGGAGAATAGCCGGCGCCGCTTGATGGGCTTTGCCAATTAAGCGTGGTACATGTGGCGCCGTTGCCGGCGCCGGTGGAGCTGCTTTGCCAGCGTGTAGTCAGGGAGGAATGGTTGTCGAATTTCACGAGTTTACGGCGGTTAGCAGATAAAGGCAGGAAAATATGGTCGCGGCTCAGGGAGCCGGTGCGCTCCATGCGCGACCTGGGCCTGGGCGCCCGGGCCGGTTTTCGCGGCGCCCGCAAGAGTGCCGCCTATCAGGCCGCTTACGACATGCCGCAGCCGCTGGTGACCATCTGCGTGGCCACCTACAACCGCGGCGTGCTGCTGACGCAGCGCTGCCTGCCGTCGCTGCTGGCGCAGGATTATCCGCACCTGCAGATCGTGGTGGTGGGCGATTGCTGCACCGATGACACGGCCGAGCGCGTGGCGGCGCTGAACGATCCGCGCATCGAGTTCGTCAACCTGACCGAGCGGGGCGTGTATCCGACGGAGCCGCGCCAGCGCTGGATGGTGGCCGGCACCCTGGCCCTGAACCATGCCTTGTCGCTGGCGCGCGGCCAGTTCGTCACGCACCTCGACGACGATGACGAGCACGCGCCGGAGCGCATCAGCAAACTGCTGGCCCTGGCGCGCAGCACGCGCGCCGACATCATCTGGCATCCCTTCGATTACGAAAGGGTGCCCGATGAGTGGCACGTGAACCAGGCGCCGCATTTTGCGGTGAACAATGTGTCGACCTCGTCCGTGTTCTACCACCGCTGGCTGGCCTCGATACCCTGGGATATCACGGCCTGGCGCTATGCGGAGCCGGGCGACTGGAACCGTTTTCGCAAGATCCGCTACCTCGGCGTGCGCGCCGTGCGTGCGCCCGACCGCTTGCTGAAACATTACCGCGAGCGCAACCAGAAGGCCTAGCCACCGTCCGCCCTATATAATTGTTGCCATTATGAAAAAAATCTTCGTTACCGAACCGTCCCTGCCGCCGCTCGATGAATTCATGCCCTATCTGCAAAAGATCTGGGACAGCAAATGGCTGACCAATGCCGGCCCTTTCCACCAGGAACTCGAGCGGGAACTGGCCGAATACCTGGGCGTCAAGCACCTGGCCCTGTTTACCAATGCGACCATCGCGCTGGTGACGGCGCTGCAGGCGTTGCGCATTTCCGGCGAGGTCATTACCACGCCGTACTCGTTCGTGGCCACCGCCCATTCCCTGTTGTGGAATGGCATCAAGCCCGTGTTTGTCGACATCGATCCGCGCACTTTCAACCTGGACGCGGCGAAGATCGAGGCGGCCATCACGCCGCAGACGACGGCCATTTTCCCCGTGCATGTGTACGGCACGCCATGCAACGTGGAAGAGATCGAGCGCATCGCCGACACCTACGGCCTGAAGGTCATTTATGACGCCGCGCATGCGTTCGGCGTGCGCCACAAGGGTACCAGCGTGCTCAATTACGGCGACTTGTCGGTGCTGAGTTTCCATGCCACCAAGGTCTTCAATACCTTCGAGGGCGGCGCCATCATCTGTCCCGATGCCAAGACCAAGCAGCGCATCGACCACCTGAAAAATTTTGGCATCGTCGATGAAACGACCGTCGTCGCGCCCGGCATCAATGGCAAGATGAATGAAGTGCAGGCGGCATTCGGCTTGCTGCAGCTCAAGCACGTCGACCAGGCGCTGGCGCGCCGCGCGCAGATCGCCGCCCGCTACCGCGACAACCTGGCTACGGTGCCCGGCATTACGGTACCGGCCGTGAACGATCCCGCGCAGCTGAACAACTCCTACTTCCCCGTCTTCGTGGAAGCGGATTTCCCGCTGCAGCGCGATGCCCTGTATGCCTATCTGCAGACGCAAAACATCATGACGCGCCGCTATTTCTATCCACTCATCAGCGAATTCCCCATGTACCGCGGCTTGCCGTCGGCTGGCCGGCATTTGCTGCCGGTGGCCCACCATGTGGCGGACCGGGTGCTGTGCCTGCCGATCTACCCGGATTTGCCGCTGGAGCAAGTGGACCGTATCTGCGATATCCTGCGCACCTTGCCAGCGCAGTGACGCGCAGCAGCGGGAGCAACATGTTTTCTTTTAATGCAGTCATGGCCGGTTGGTACCGTCCAGCCGCCCGCCAGGATCACGAGCATGACGCCGCCGGCCAATAATTTTAATCTGCTGCGCCTGCTGGCTGCCTGGCTGGTACTGTTTTCGCATAGTTATCACTTGAGCGCGCAGGGCGCGCGCGAGCCGCTGATGCTGCTGACGGATGGGCGCATGACTCTGGGCACGGTGGCCGTTGGCGTGTTCTTTTCCATCAGCGGCTACCTGATCACGGCGAGCGCGTATGCGCGCCCTGAACTACGTTCGTTTCTCAGTGCGCGCGTGCGGCGCATCTTCCCCGCCCTGATCCTGGTGGTGGTGCTGACGGCGTTGTTGCTGGGACCGCTGGTCACGACCCTGGAGCTGGCCGACTACTACCGCGATGGCGAGACGTGGAGCTACATCGCGCGCAATATCACCATGTGGCATTTGCAATATGTCTTGCCGGGTGTGTTCACCGCCAATCCGTACGGGGCGGCCGTGAATGGTTCGCTGTGGACCCTGCCCATCGAGTTTTCGCTGTACTTGGCCGTGGGCGGCGGCGTGTGGCTATTGCGCCGCATCGGTCGCCTGGACTCGGTCGCCTTGCCCCTGCTGGCGATCGTGGCCGTGTGCGCGCTGTGCTGGTGGAAGGTGCTTGATGGCAGCATGGCCGGGCCGATATTGCTGGTTCCCTATTTTTTGCTGGGCGCCGCCTATCGCCTGCTGCGCCGCCGCGTGCCCATGCATGGCGGCATCGCCGCCCTGCTGCTGGCCGTGTGGGGCGCCGGCGCGCTGGTGCCAGGGCCGCTGTTCCACCTGCTGGCCTGTGTGGCGATCAGTTATGCCACCTTGTGGCTGGGGCGCCMCCCCGCGTGGGTGGCGCCCGTCAACCTGGAAAAGATCGGTGACTTGTCGTATGGGATTTATCTGTTTGCCTTTCCCGTGCAGCAAACGCTGCTGATGTACGGCTGGGCGACGACGCCGGTCGGCGTGTGCCTGCTGGCCAGCGCCATCGTGCTGCCCCTGGCGTGGTGCTGCTGGCATGCTGTCGAGCGCCATTTCGTGGTCATGCGCACCTCGGCCGTGCCGCCCGCCGACGTCGCCGCCGTGCAGGTGCGGCCTTGAGCGACTTGAAGCGGATAGTCGGCATGAGTGTGGCACGCGGCTACGGCATGGTGCTGTCGCTGGGCACCCTGTTCGTCTCGGCGCGCCTGCTGGGGCCGGATGGCCGCGGCGAGTTTGCCGCCGCCATGGCGTGGGCGGCACTGTTTGCCACCTTGTTCCACCTGAGCCTGGGGCAAGCCCTGCAGCACCGCCTGCAGTCGGCCGACAGCAAGCCGGCGCTGGGCGCGCAGATGGGCACGCTGGGCGGCATGGCGCTGGGCCTGTCGCTGCTGGCGCTGGCGCTGGCGGCGCTGCTGTACGCGGTGACGGGAGGCGCGCTGTTCAAGGGATTGTCGCTGTTGCCATTGAGTATAGCCATGGCGTGCGTGCCCTTGCTGATCTGGGAGCAGTATGCCTCGAACATGCTGGCGGCCAGCGCCCAGACGGGTTTGCTGAATCGCGCCCAGTACTGGGGCCGCAGCATCGGTTTTCTGCTGTTCTTTTTGCTGGTGATGTACCTGGGCTGGGGCGTGCCGGGCGCGCTCGCCTCGCAGTTGCTGGGCCAGTTTTTCGTTGCCGCCTTGGTGGCCTGGCCGCTGTGGCAGCTGGCGGGCCGCTCGGCCAGCTGGGTGAAGAGCGAAGTGCGCCCCCTGATGAGCGCGGGCGCCATCATCCACCTGACGACGGTGAGCGCCTTCCTGCTGGACCAGGTGAGCATCTTGCTGATCAATCATGACCTGGGCAAGCGCGAAGTGGGGTTTTACCAGCTGGCGCAGCAGATGGTGGCCTTGCTGCTGATCGTGCCGCAGAGTGCGCTGATGGTGATTTATGGCGGCCTGGCGCGCGCCACGCCGGACGCCTTCTGGCCGCAGCAGCGCCGGCTGGCGAAAAAAGTGCTGCTGGCGGTGGCGGGCGTGTGTGTGGTGGCCTACCTGCTGGCGCCGCTGATGATTTCGCTGGTGGCCGGCCAGGCGTTCGCACCCAGCGCGGCGATGTTCCGCGCCTTGCTGCCGACGGTGCTGGGCATCAGCCTGGCGCTGCTGATGACGCCGCAATGGATAGGGCGGGGCATGCTGAAACTGAATACCGGCTTGACGATCGCAACGAGCATCGTCGTCGTGGCGGCCAGCTACTGGGCCATTCCCCGCTACGGGGTGGACGGTGCGATCAATGTGCGCCTGGCCGTGTATGCGGTATGGATACCGCTGGCGCAGGGCATTTTCTGGTGGTGGTGTAATCGTGGCGCACGCAACTACGCGGCGCTGCAAACAAGCAAGGGAGCACAATGATGGCAAGACAAAAACGCAGTTCCTTCCAGGGGAGTTTCTTACTGATGGGCATGCTGCTCATCGGGGCGGCGTTTTTGTGCCTGATCGCTGGCCTGATGGCGGCCGTGCTGTCGCCGGGCGCGCTGGTGCGCCTGCTGGCCGTGCCGATGGGCGTGATGGCGCTGATCGGCATGTGGGTCATGCCCAAGCGCAAGACCGCGCCCGATGCTTTGCTGAACGGCTTGCTGTTGCTGCTGGTGCTGTTCATCAACCTGTGGCCCGCCTACATCGTCTACCGCTTCGGTGGCTTGCCGTCGATCAATCCGACCAAGCTGGCCTGGCTGTCGCTGCTGATGGTGGGCGGCTTTTGCATCCTGTCCTGCCGCGACCCCATGGAACGCCTGGTGCGGCGCTGCAAGGCGCATCCCTTCATGGTCTTCAGCGTGCTGTTCCTGTTTGCCTGGCGCGTGCTCAGCTCGGCAATGGGCGAACAGCCGATTTCGCAGGTGCTGTCGCTGGCCGTGGAAGTCATTACCTGCTACATCGCTTTCTTCGTCTTCCTGGCGATACTGCGCGATGAAAAGGATGTGTACCGCCTGCTGGGCCTGCTGATCCTCGTTGCCATCGTCCAGGCCCTGCTCGCTTCATATGAGGCGGCCGTGAAGCACACCCTGTTCGACCGCTTCATCGTGCTCAGCGCGGAAGATTCGGCAACCATGCTCGACACCGTGCGTGAAAAATTCCGCGACGGCCATTACCGGGCCCAGGGCACGTTCGAGCATCCCATGGTGCTGGCCGAATTCATGGCCATGATGGCGCCGCTGGCCGTGGCTGTGTTTCTCAGCAACCCGACGCGTCTGCTGCGCTGGGCCAGCGCGGCCTTCATTCCGCTGGCCTTCATCGTGATCCTGTCCTCGCGCAGCCGCGTCGGCGTCGTGGTGCTGGTGGCGGCCGTGCTGCTGGCCGGCGCCTTGCTGCTGCTGCCGCGCGGGCGCAACCTGGGGCAGGAAAAAGCCAATCTGTCGCTGCTGATGGCCATCCTGCTGCTGCCCGTGTTCCTGATCGTCGGCTATTTCGCCCTGCATGAGGTCACGGCCCTGGTGGTGGGCCGCAGCCAGGGTGAAATGAGCAGCACCATGTCGCGCGTGATGATGCTCGAGCGGGGCATGCCGCTGATCGCCGCCAATCCCTTCATGGGGTTCGGCAATGGCATCGGCGTGGTCAAGCTGGGCTTTTTCGATGGCGTGCGCTACAACATCGATAACTATTGGCTGGGTATCGCACTCGATTCCGGCATACCTGGCTTGCTGGCCTTCCTGTCGATTTTCGGCAGCGGGGTGCTGCTGGGCCTGAAGATGTACAAGCAGCGGGCCGACGGCGCCGGTATGGCGGCCGGCTTCATGGCCATCGCCATCCTGATTTTGCTCGGCTGTAAAACCGTGCTGTCGATTTTTTCCGGCCTGACCCTCGGCTACCTGCTGCTGGCGGCGATTGTCGTGCTGGCCGAATCGCCTGAACAAGCCGCGCCGGAGGTGGATAAAAAGGTGAAGCGCCCGGGCCGCACGCTGAAAGCGAAATAAATGCCGATACCGGAAAAGTCTCCCAAGGTCTGGATCGTCCTCGTCAACTGGAATGGCTGGCGTGACGCCGTCGAATGCCTGGAAAGCGTGCTGCGTCTCGATTATCCCGACTTCGGGGTGATCGTCTGCGACAACGCTTCCAGCGACGGCTCGATCGGCAAGCTGCGCGACTGGGCCGCCGGTACGCTGGCCTGGACGGCGCCCGCCGGTCCGCTGGCCCGGCTGACGACGCCGCCGGTGCCGAAGCCGGTGGCGTGCGAGCACGTGCGCGCGCCGGCCAGCTTCCGCCATGGCGACAGCGCCGCGCGCCTGCTGCTGGTCGAGACGGGAGGCAACCTGGGCTTTGCCGGAGGCAACAATGTCGGCATCCGTATCGCGCTCGACGACCCCGCCTGCGCCTATGTGTGGCTGCTGAATAACGACACGGTGGTCGAACCAGGCTGCCTGGCGGCGATGGTGCGGCGCGCCGGCATGGATGCCGAGACGGGCATCACGGGGTCCGTGAATTGCTTCTATGCCGACCCCGGGCGCGTGCAGGCCCTGGGCGGCGGGCATTTCTCGCCATGGCGCGTGGCCATTGACCTGCACGGCATCGGCATGCGCCGCAGCGACATCGATGCGGCGGCGGTGCAGCGCGCGCAGGCGCGGCTCGACTGGGTCAGCGGCGCTTCCATGCTGGTGTCGCGCCGCTTCCTGCAGGGCGTCGGCGAGATGGAAGAATCCTATTTCCTGTATTTCGAGGAAATCGACTGGGCCCTGCGCGCGCGCGGGCGTTTCCGCCAGGCGCTGGCGGAAGACGCCATCGTCTACCACAAGGCGGGTAGCTCGACCAAGGAGCAGCACGACAGCGACTTCGCCATCTATACCCAGTACCGCTCGCGCTTCAAGATGTACCGCAAGCTGCTGCCCCGCCTGCTTGTGCTGTGCCATGTGCGCACCGTGCGCGACATGCTGGTAGCGGCCCTGCGGGGGCGCAAGGTGGCGTCGCGCGCCATGCTGCGCGCCATGCGCGACGACTTGTCCTGACACGCCCCGCCCGGTACCCACCCGCATGCCTTGCCAACTTTTCCTTTCAGATTATCCATGCCAGCCACTGACCTGACTCCACGCGATGCCGCCGGCGCGCAGCAAGCGCCGCTGCTGACCATCATCATCAAGGCCCTCAACGAGGAACAGCATATCGAGGCCTGCCTGCGCTCGGCCCTGGCCGAATGCGAGGGCCTCGACGCGGAAGTGCTGCTGGTCGATTCGCTGTCGCGCGACCGCACGGTGGCGATCGCCAGGCAGTTTGGCGTGCGCATCGTGCAGTTCGTCTCGACCGACGACCGCAATTGCGGCGCGGCGCTGCAGCTCGGGTATCAGTATGCGCGCGGGCGCTACCTGTACGTGCTCGATGGTGACATGACCCTGGAGCCGGGCTTTATCGCCCAGGCCCTCGCGTACCTGGAAGCGCATCCCGGCGTGGCGGGCGTCGGCGGGCGCCTGATCGATACGGCGGTGCGCACCGTCGCCGACAAGATGCGCGTGCAGCAGTACGCTTCGCTGGCGCCAGAACGGGATGTGACGGCGCTGGGCGGCGGCGGCCTGTACCGTGGCGCTGCGATCGAGGCCGTCGGCTACCTGGCCAACCGCTGGCTGGCCGCCTTCGAGGAAGCGGAACTGGGTGCGCGCCTGCGCGCGGCCGGCTGGCGCCTGGTGCGCCTGGCGCTGCCCGCCGTGCGGCACTCGGGGCACAATGAAACGTCGCTGCAAATGATGCTGCGCCTGTGGCGCATCGGCCGCATCGAAGCGAGCGGCGTGTTCCTGCGCGCGGCGTTCGGCCACCGCTGGTTCAAGTATGCGGCGCGCACCTGCTGGTTTGTCTTTGCCGCTCCCGCCCTGTACCTGGCGGCCGGCCTGTTGGCGGGCGCGGCCGCGCTGGCC
>NZ_NRDQ01000084.1 GCF_002878455.1 Janthinobacterium sp. AD80 | reverse complement strand
GATGACGGCTTGCGCATCGGACTGGCGCGATTGCAGGCCCGTGCCCGCCAGCAAGGCGTGCAAGGCCGCGCCTGCCGCATGCGGGCCGCGCACGGCGGCGGACTGGCGCTGCGCGTAGCGCTGGTCCATCAGCACGGCGATGCCCGTGCGGCGGCTGTACTGGTCAAGCGCGTCGCCGAGGTTTTGCGCGGGAATATCGAATTGCCAGACGACGGCGTCAAGCGGCTGCGCCCGCACCGGCCCCGCCGCGGCCAGTAAGCCCAGCAGAACCAGGCATCCGGCCAGCGCAAGCACATGGACGGATGCCGGGCTGCCTGTCATATCGCTCTCTTGTCGCTATCGTGTGAGGAGTAAAGCGCGCGCAAGATCCTGTTTCAAAAAAATAATGCTTGCGTCAACTGCAACAGGCTACACACTAAACATGACGGCTTCGTGACATGCCGGCACCGCGTAAATTTCGTCATGCGGGACGCCGGGAATGGGCGGGATTTCGGCTACACTGGCTGTCACTCTCTCTTTCAGACGCCTGATGATCGAAAAGAATCTGCCCGAACTGGTCATGCTCAAGCGCCTCATTGACGAGGGCGGCAATCACCTGGAAGTGGCCACGCCCTGCAGCATCGCCATGGATGGACGCCAGTTTCCCGTGTACACCATTGCGCTGGGCAACCCCAGCCCCGACGTGCCCGCGCTGGGCTTTTTTGGCGGCATCCACGGCCTCGAACGCATCGGCACGCAAGTGCTGCTCTCTTTTCTGGAAAGCCTGATCGCCCGCCTGCGCTGGGACGCCACCCTGCACCAGCAGCTGGAAAGCATGCGCCTGGTCTTCATGCCGCTGGCCAATCCGGGCGGCATGTGGCAAGCCACGCGCAGCAATCCACGCGGCGTGGACCTGATGCGCAACGCGCCGCTGAGCGCCCGCGAGCGCGTGCCCTTCATGCTGGGCGGGCAACGCTACAGCCCGCGCCTGCCCTGGTACCGCGGTGCCTTTGACGCGCCGATGGAGGCGGAAAGCCAGGCCGTGTGCGACCTCGTCGAGCGCGAACTGCTGTCGCGCCAGTTCAGCATGGCCCTCGATTGCCATTCCGGCTTCGGCTTGCGCGACCGCATCTGGTTTCCCCACGCGCATACCAAGGTGCCGATCGAACACCTGGCCGAGATCGGCGCGCTGGAGGAACTGTTCAGCCAGAGCTACCCGAACCACAATTATGTGTTCGAGCCGCAAAGCCGGCAATACCGCACGCATGGCGACCTGTGGGACTATCTGTATTTGAACGGCACCGGCTACAGCGAACGCGTGTTCCTGCCGCTGACCCTGGAAATGGGCTCGTGGCGCTGGGTCAAGAAAAACCCGCGCCAGCTGTTCAACCGTGTCAGCATCTTCAATCCCACGGCCGCGCACCGCCTGCAGCGCGTGCTGCGCCGCCACCTGGTGTGGTTCGACTTCCTCATGCGCGCCGCCAGCAGCCATGGCCGCTGGCTGCCGGACGGCCTGGCCCGCAAAGCCCAGCGCCGGCGCGCGCTGGTGCAGTGGTACGAATCATGAAGCCGCCGGCCTCGCCAAGCTCGGTCTCGCCAAGCTGGGTCCTGCTACGTGGCCTGATGCGCGAACAGCGCCACTGGGGCACCTTTCCCGCCACCCTGGCCGGCGCCCTGCCCGGCGCCCGCATCATCACGCCCGACCTACCCGGCAATGGCACGCGCCACCAGCAGGACAGCGCCACGCGCGTGGCCGACATGGTGGAATGCTGCCGCCAGGAGCTGCTGGCGCGCGGCATCCCGGCGCCCTACCACTTGCTGGCCCTGTCGCTGGGCGGCATGGTGGCCGTGGAATGGGCGCACCGTTACCCGCGGGAAGTGGCCCGCTGCGTGCTGCTCAACACCAGCATGCGGCCGTTCAATCCGTTTTACCAGCGCCTGCGCTGGCAGAACTACCCGGCGCTGCTGCGCCAGTTGTGCTTCGGCGACGCGCGCAGCCAGGAAGCGCTGATCCTGCGCCTGACCAGCCGCCGGCATGCGGCGGGCAATCCTGCGTTGCTGGACAATTGGCTGGCATTCCAGCAGGAATTCCCGGTCAGCCGCCGCAACGCGCTGCGCCAGCTGCTGTCGGCCGCCCGCTACCGCGCGCCGGCCAGCCGTCCGGCCATGCCCGTGCTGGTGATGGCCGGCGCGCAGGACCGTCTCGTCGACCACCGCTGCTCGCAGCACCTGGCGCGCGCCTGGCAGGCCGATTGCCTGATCCACGGCGAGGCCGGCCACGACCTGCCGCTCGACGAGGGCGCCTGGGTGGCGCAGTCGGTGGCGCGCTGGCTGGGGGTGGCAGCGGCAGAGCAACACCCAACAAACACCGTACCTTCATCATGCCAATAACACACCTCACAGATTTGACGGACCAATTAACGACACTGCTTGACGCCGGCGTGGAGCAACAGATTTTTCCAGGCGCGGCCTGGACCGTGGGCAGCCTGGAGCACAGTGCGATGGGCGCGGCCGGGCGCCTCACGCCCGCCCCCGCCAGCACCGCCATGCGGACCGATACCCTGTTCGACATCGCCTCGCTGACCAAGATCGTCAGCGTCTGGTCGCTGGCCGGCTGGCTCATGCGCCGCCAGCGCCTGCACCTGGACGACCGCCTGGCAGACCTGCTGCCCGGCACGGCAGGCTATGCCCTGGGGCCCATCACGATTTTCCAGCTGCTGACCCACACGGCCGGCTTACCGTTGCGCGCCCGCCTGCGCGCCAGCTATGGCGAGGTGTACGACGATATCGTGCGCGGCGTGCTGCGCGAACCGCTGGAAGGCGTGCCGGGCCAGGCCGTGACCTACACGGACCGCGCCGCTCTGATCCTCGGCTGGGTCATCGAACGCCTGCTGGGCATGCCCCTGGACCAGGCGCTAGACGAGTACATTGTGCGCCCGCTGGGCATGGCCGCCACGCGCTTCGGCCCCTTGCCGCCACCGCTCGCCCACCTGGCCGCGCCCACCGAATACTGCGATGCTGCGGGCGCGCACCTGTGCGGCACGGTGCATGATTTTTCAACCCGGCTGCTGGGCGGCGTATGCGGCATTTCCGGCCTGTTCTCCAATGTGCCCGACCTGCAGCGCTTCCTGCGGGCCATGCTGGCGGCCGCAAGCGGCCAACAGGGCGGCGTGTTTGACGCCGGCTGGGTGCGCGATTCGCTGAGGGTACAGACGGGTACCTTGAGCCCGTCGCGCGGCCTGTTCTGGCACCCGGCGGCCGGCACCGCGCCGCAGGACGACATCTGGTGCCACCTGGGCTTCACCGGCACTGCCATGTGGCTCAGCCCCCGGCGCGGCCGCTACGCGGTGCTGCTGACGAACAAGCTGTATTACACGCGCGAGTTCGACAGGATCAACGATATCCGGCGCGACTTCATGCGCTGCGCGTTCGGCGTTTAAGCGGCGGCCTGCATGCGCCGGCGCTGAAGCGGCGCCACCCGCCACGCCGGCATCCTCGCCGTCTTGCCGCCTCGGCGAGCGCCGCCCCTGCGCGGCTGCGAGCCATCCGCGCCGCCGCTTTTCAGAACATTCCGATTTCTTGCAATAAACGCCCTGCCTATACTTCCTGCATCTCCAACCCTTCGGGACAACGCCATGAGCGCCTCCGTGTATGCCAATCCTTCCATCACGGTGCGCCAGCGCCTGCCCTTGCCCTATCTTTCCGTGCCGGGCGACGCGGCGCATGACTGCAAGCGGCCCGTGTACGCGCCCGGCCATCGCCCGTTGGCATTGCCTTCTGAAGCAGACATCATCCATGCCATCCATACGGGTGAAGGACTGCGCATCGTCTACCAGCCCCAGTACGACCTGCACAGCCGGCGCATCGTCAGCGCCGAGGCGCTGCTGCGCTGGCACCACCCCCGCTACGGCGAGGTGGCGCCAGCCGTGCTGATTCCCATGGTCAACCGGCTGGGCCTGCATTTGCCGCTGTTCGACCTGGTCGTCAGGGAAGTCATCGATGTGCTGCACTACCTGCGCCGCCATGGCGCGGAGGTGCCGCTGGCCGTCAACGCCTCGATCGATACCGTGTGCGAACCGGGCATGGCCGAGCAGCTGGCCACCAGAATGTGGGATGCCTGCCTGCCAACGCGCCTGCTGAAAGTCGAAGTTACCGAAGATTTGCCGGTTCTCGATGAACTGTGCCTGTCGGCATGCCTCAACACCCTGAAAGCCAAGGGCTTTACCCTGTCGCTCGACGATTTCGGCGCCGGCTCCGCCACCTTCAACGTCCTGTCCAAGATGCCTTTCGATGAAGTCAAGATCGATGGCGCCTACGTCCGCGATATGGAAAACAATACCCAGTCGCACGCCATCATCGCCACCCTGATTGCCCTCGCACAAAGGCTGAACCTCAAGCTGGTGGCCGAAGGCATCGAGAATGAAATGCAGTTGGCAGCCTTGCTGGGCATCGGCTGCCGCGTCGGCCAGGGCTATGCGCTGGCAAGGCCGTTGGAACGCGCGGACTTCATCCAGCGTCAACTGGCCAAGCCAGTGGCAATGACAGTGAAGGCGATATGACATGACCGATATGAAGCAATTACCACTGATCTTGAGCACCGATGCAACGGGTACCGGAACAGCCGTTCACACGCATGATGCCGCGGCACTGGTCGAACGCCTGCTCGCCTACATGGGATTGCACAATGATGCCTGCCTGGCACGCGAGCTAGGCGTGCCGCCCTTTGCGATCAGCAAGCTGAGAAGAGGAAGCACCGCGCTTGATACGGACATGCTGATACGCATGCACGAAGCATCGGGTCTGTCCATCGGCGAACTGCGGGCACTGTTGTCCCCCTGCCGGCATCGCTTGCCGTCCTGAAGCTCTGGAGGCCGCATGGTCATACACGACAACGCGCTCTCACCGGCGTATTGACGTTCAGTCAAGGTCTCGTTGCAAGAGCCGGACGGTGTAACGCCGAGGCACGGCTTTGACGGCCCGGTCGAATTGGCGATCGGGCCGTTCTTCATTCAGCGACCTGGTTAGCCGCTGACGCAGGCATTGCATCAAGGCTGGCAACTTGTCCTGGGAACGCACGATGGCGACCAGGGCAGCTCATATTGGATGACGTGGATCGCCAGTACAACGCTGATTTCAGTGGGATCGCATTTCACCGCCAATGCCGCTTTCGCCATTGGCCATCGACCACGGCAATGGTGCGTGCCCGCCAAGATGGTGGCAGATCCGGCCATTTTTTGCGAACCTGCTGTGCCAGCTTCATCTCGATCAGCACATCCCCCCTGCCAACGCCAGCGGTCTCCGCGTCGTATTCGATTTGGCGGGAATGATGAAGTGTCGATTATTTCCTGATCGCCCCACTCGAGCGACAAATGTTACCCCAGACGCCCTCAATCTGGCGCCGTTTGGGTCTCCGTCAAAAAATGAATCGTGTCCTCAAGCATGTCCCAGCATGTCCCGCGCGTTAGCAGCCTCTTCTGACGGTTACAACCCGGAAAATAAAAATGCCGTTCAGTCTTAACTGAACGGCATTACGCTTGCGAGTCGTTTTTTTCGTCTGGCCACCAGCCTGCGTACACGCAATTGGCGACCTTTCAACCCAGCAAGAAAGCTACTGATAATTCAGCGTGTACGTCGCCACGGCATTGGCCAAGCCGGGCGTTACCTTGGCTGCCGTTTGCAGATAGCGCGCGCTCAGCTTGATGGTCAACGAAACGGTATTGGCCTCGAGATTCGGCACGCCGACTTCCTTCGACAATATCCAGGGTTGACCTGACTCGTCTAACAGTTGTACTCCCACGCCAGTGGCAGCCCGTTTCTCCGCCGTCAGACTCAGCACGCCTTTGCTGGCATCGATCGCCGCTGCCATCGGGTCTATACGTATCTTGAGGGTATTCGGCGATCTGCTGGGGCCAATGACGCCACCATTTTGCGAAGAAAGTGCGCCACCGCCCCCGCTCGAAATACTACCAGGAAACCCTGGGCAATTGGTCAAGCGGATTTCGAAGTTGACCGCCGGCAGGGACATGCCTGCCCCTTTCAGGGGCATTATCTTGCTACGGTCAAGTGGTACGCTGACATCAGACGTCGTGCAGGTTTTACTGACAACGCGTATGCTGCCTGTCAATCCCAGTGTCACGACGTCAACTTCGTTGCTACTCGTGCTACCGGATAAATATGAAAATCGTATACGGAGAATCGCCCGGCCCAAAGCGCTTGCCTGTATAAGGCCTATGCCCACCGGTCCAGTCTTTACGAGCGCGACCCTGAAAGTAGTTGGTACTCTCACCGACCCGGACCTGCCTGTATAGCATTCAGCCCGTAAGTTGTTAGAAGGCAGGCACTTAATGGGCAAGTAAAAGTACGTACCTTTGCCGACATTCAGCGAGGTATCCGAGGTGACCTGCCACACCACACCGATGCCGGGCACCCCGGTTTCATAAATTTTCCCGGCCATTGCTGGGACAGCGCTGGAGCTGACACTGCCAAGTACGCCTGCAACATACCCGTATCCCTCGCCTTCTGACTCGATCGCATCGGTGCAGCCAATCCGTTGGATACCAGCATCGGCATTCTGAAAAGCCTGGGTGTAGAGATAAGTGCCGTTGGGTGCATCACGCGGCACGGTAAGGCTGCTGATCTGGAGGGCCATCGTTGCAGTGGTAGCAGCGCCATCGGTGATGCGGCATTCGAACGCCTGAGCCAGCTGCGGCGCACCACAAACGAGCAATACGGCCAGCAGAGACAGCACTTTACGAACGTTCATGGTTTTCTTTTTTGGTTGATTTTAAGCGCGGTTTCTTCATATTTTCTGGCTGCGGCGACCTGCAAATCCTGGCGTGGTACCAGCGCGGCCAGAAATGCAGGCGGCACCTGCAGATCGAGACGCTGCACGGCTGCCTCATGACTCCAGCTGGCGCCGGGAATCGACTGCAGCACCAGCTGGCATGGCTGCAGCAACTGCTCTTTGGAAAGCTGCACTCCATACGCCTGCAAATCAACCGTACTCATGCAAGGAGACGCATCTTGTCCCCCGGGCATAGGAAGGAACGCCACGTCGCGTCGCTCCATGCGCTGGCCATTCACGAAAATATCGACTGAATACGTGCCGCCCAGCAAGTCAGCGCTGCGTTCTTCGGCGGGCGCCGCCTTGGCATTGATCAGTTCCGGCACGCACACGGCATCGGCTTGCTGCAGCTGTCCGCCTTCGCCCTGCAACAACGACGCTGGCACCGGCAGCGAGCAGCGCTCATGCGCCCTGCTGCCCCACGAAATCGACAGTTGCCGGCTGTTTTCCTGCAGGCGCGCATACAACTGGCCATCCTGGCCCACCATGCCCACGGACTGCCCTTGCTCGTCCTTGACCGTGGCGCCAAACGGCAGCACGTCGCCGCCCGCCAGGCGCACATGGAACAAAATTGCGCGGCCCGTGCTGGTGCTGTATTTGAGGAAGACGACGGCGCCGTCGCGCGGCGCCACCTGCTGGCTCGTTTCGCGCATTTCCACGTCCATCGACGAGCCCACAGGATCGATCGCCACATCGTTCAGTTCATACGGACGCAGATACGGCACCACCGCATTGCCGCTGGCGTCCAGCCTGAGACCAGGATAGCCGGCCACCCTGGCACCGGCGGCGCCAGGCGCATGCACCACGGCCATGGTGTCGCCACGGTGCGGCGACAACGTCACGCCGCCAGGATGGGCCACCACGCTGCCGCTCATGTTGAACGAGGCGCTCGTATAGTCTTGCCCGCGCCCGATCGAGGCACCAATAAATGTCCGCGCTCCCGTGTACTGGCCACTCAGGGTGCCGCTGCTGCTGCCGCTGCTGCCATCGCGGCTGACTGACGCGCCATAGCCGAACTGGCGTTCTTCACCGGCCGTGCCGCTGACGGTGGCCAGCTGGCTGTAGCGGCCATCGGCGTTGCGCTCCAGCTGGGCCGACACGTGCGGCATGTCGACGCTGGCGCTACTGCCCAGCGGCAGGTTGACGGAAAGCAGCAAGCGGTTTTCCATGACGCCTGACGACGTCTTGCCGCGGTTGGCACTGATGCCATAGCTGATGCGCCCGACCCGCTTGTTATAGCTGAGCTGGTATTGCAAGTCCTGCCCTTCCCGGTTCCAGTAATTTTGCGTATAGCCGCTGACGCTGAGGTTGCCCCACTCGCCCAGGCTCTGGTCGGCCGTCAGCGACAGCCGGTTGCGGGGCCGGTCCAGCATGGTCGTGGCATAGCCCTGCCGCTCGGCGTCAAGCGCCTGCATGGCGTTGGCGAAATCCAGGTAGCCGCTGGTGGAAAAGCGGTAGGCCGCCATCGAAAAATTGCTGCCGGTGCTCAGAATATTCTTGCTGTACGACACGCGCATACTCTGGCCCTTGGCCTTCTCGGCGTCCAGGGCAGTCTGCGCATGGCTCAGATCGACGGACATGGCGCCGATCGGCGTGGCAAACGCCATGCCGCCCAGCAGCGAAAAATAATCGGCGCTGGCTTGCACGCCGCCGTAGCCCGTCAGGCTGTTATTCAAGCCATATTGCACGGTACCTTGCATGAAACCTGCCTGCTGGCTCAGGTAATTATTGCGCGTCACGCCGGCCGTGGCGCCGAAACGCAGCGTCCCCGGGCGCAGCAGCTGCGTCACGGCGGCATACGGCACCACGAAGCGCTGTTCGCTGCCGTCCGCTTCGGACACGGTCACGTTCAGGTCGCCGCCATAGCCGGTGGCGTACAGGTCGTCGATGACGAAGGCGCCTGGCGCCACCGTCGTTTCCAGCAAGATATTGCCCGCCTGGCGTATCGTCACACGGGCGCTGGTGCGGGCGATGCCGCGTACCACCGGCGCATAGCCGCGCAGCGAGTTCGGCAGCATGCGGTCATCGCTGGCCAGTTGCACGCCGCGGAAGGATTGGGTGTCGAAAATCTCGCCACTGGTATTTGCGTCGCCCAGGGTCAGCTGGCTTTTCAGCGAGGTGATGTCGCGCCGGAGATAGGTGTCGAGCACCTGATAGTGGCTGCCGCCCGCTTGCTGCCAGCTCAGCGCACTCTTGTGGCGCAGACGCCAGGCGCCGAGATTGAAGCCGCCGTCGAGGCCCAGGTAGGCTGAGTTGAAGGCGCTGTCGCCACTTTTATTGTGATTGCTGTTGAAACTGTAACCGAGCATGCCGGACGTCACGCCGCTATCCCACAGTTCCGGGCTGACATAACCGCGCGCATCGCGCCGCAGCGCAATCTGCGGAATGCTGATGTCGACTTGCTGGCTCTCCGGCACGAACTTGGCCGTCGCATTCTCGATCAGCTTGCCCAGTTCGGCGCAGTTGTCCGCTTCCAGCAAGGCCGTCGCTTGCGGCGACAGACGCGTCATGTCGACGCCAAGCAATTCAAGCAGCTTGCGCGATACGCACACTACCGGATGGCTGCCGTCGTCATTCGCGTGAATCCTGATATCCTGGCGGTTTTTCAGCTGGCCGTTGAGGGCGATATCGGCACGGTAAGTGCCTGGCAAGACGGGATTGCCATTCTGATACGCGGCCAGATCCAGGCTGCGCGAGCCTGCAGGCAAAAACGCGCCATTGAATTCGACCTGATCGGCATGCGCCGCCGGCATGACCAACGCACATGAACTGAACGCCACCGCCTTGACCACGCTGCCAACGAGCGCATTGACGCCCGGACCAGGCATTACTTGAGGAAAATAGCGAATATGGCGATGAGTATGCATGATTCAGACCTTAAGGAGCGGGCCGGCCGGCGGGCGCAGAAAGGGTGCGCCGCACCGGCATCGGGACACCATAATCGTTGATGGCGCTAAACTCCACCTGTGCACCGGCGCCAGGCAAGGCTTTCACGGTGGGCAGCGCAAATTGTTTGGTCTCGCCTGGCGCCACCATGCCGCCATCACTCTCGCTGCGCACGGCGCCGACCATCAGCGACAGCGACGCCAGCGACACGTGAAAGGCGGACGGGTTATATGCTTCCAGGGCAAAGCCCTTGCCATTGCTGGCGGGCACGGCACGCCATTGCAGTTGTTCCATCGCATCGACCGGATTGCCAGCCAGCCCCTCGGGGCGATAAAAAATCTTGACGCGTGAGCGGAACGCCATCTGCAGCGAATTCACATCGGCCTCTTGCGACTTGGGCGGAATCTCCAGCACATTCAGCCAGAACACCGATTCCTTCGCAGCCGGCAAAGCCGGACCGACAAACATCAGGCGCAGGCTCTGCCCCTTGCCGGGATCGATGCGGGCCAGCGGTGGCGTGAGCACAAAAGGAACTTTGGCCGCAGCCGGCGTCGATGCGACATCGCCGGCATCGACCCACGCCTGCACCAGCGCCGGCATTGCGCCATCGTTATTGAGCTTGACCGTGATTTCTTTTTGCTTTGCCGGATAAATCTGCCGCGTTCCCGTGATCACCACGCTGGCCATGGAGGAAGAGCAAAACAGCAAGGCCAGGCTGAGCAACAACGAACTGCGCAATGAATGATAAGGGGACATGGAAGACCTCAGAATGTAGACGGGAAGCGCGTCCCAGCCTGGGCGGCGAGGACGTGCTTCCCTGGCGAGTGGATTACTCGTAAGTGATGGAATAGGTAACGGTGCTATCGACCTTGCCGGCGGTGGCAAGGCCGGTGGAAATGTATTGCACTGCATATGGCAGAACCGTCTCGCCAGTCGTATTCTTCGTGACCTTGCTGGTATCGGTGACTTGCGCGAAATCACCGGCCTTGATCGCCGCGCCGTTGGTACCATCGAGCAGTTGCAGCTGAACAAACTTGGCGCCGGCGGCGTCGTTATTTTTCAGGTTATGGGTCACCGGATCAACACCGGCGCCCGGTTCGAAAAATGCGGCAGCCTTGGTGGTGGTACCGGTACAAGCACTGAGCGTAATGTTAAAACCTGTCTTACCTGCAACTTCTGAAGCAGTTTTCAGCTGGGCAGCCGAGATTTTTGGCAATTGCACGGTCGCAGGCGCAGGGCCGGCAGCGCCGTTGACAGCAACGATGCAAGTCGAATCGGACAGTTCACCTTTGAAATTGATCGTGCCATCGGCGGCGAAAGCGGATTGGGTTGCAGCGGCGACCAGCAGAACGGCGAGGATACGGACTTGGGATTTCATTGAGACTACTCCTGAAAGATAAAGGTAAATGCGCACCAGTTAATGTAGGAACGCGGCTGTTGTTGCAGATTCGTACTTTACAGAGACGCGACACTTGTCGATATGAGAATGGTCTTAAAAATCCGCGCGAGCGGATAAGATGCGCTTTTTAGGCGGCAACCGCGGACGCAAGACGCCAGCGCACTGGCAATCTGGCGCTGCGGCGTGACTGGACAGGATGGGGAGATGACGTGAAATGTAGCTGCGGGGAAAACCTGCAAGGCGGCGCTTGCAGGCAAGATGAAAGGCTGCCGGCTGATCAGTCTGGCAGCACCGCCTGATCGTCAGGCGTCATGATGCGCTGCGCCAGCCAGACCAGAACGGTCGCCAGCACGAGGGGCAAGACCAGCTGCAATAACACCAGCGTTGTCCAGCCGACCATCTCCTTCAGATGGGTGAAAAGCACATCCGCGGCAAGAATGCCAAGGTTGAAGGCGACATAAAACAAGCCCACTGCCCGCATGTTCTGCATGGGCGGCACCGATTGGATCAGGGCCGCCAGAATATTGATATAGAACACGGCGGTCAGAGCAAAGCCAATCAGGAACACCAGCAGCACGAGCACCTCCACTGGCAGCTGCCATCCCAGGGAGATCAGGCCGCCGATAGCGGCCGTGATGGGCAGCGTGATCAGCAGCATTTTCACGGCGCCGTGGCGGTCCCCCAGCCAGCCAGCCAGCGGCGACAGCAAGGTGGCACTCATGGCAATGCCTATCACCACCCCTACCGTCTTGATGGGAAATCCCAGTATCTCGCGCATGTACAAGCTATACAGATAGTCAAAGTTACCCGCGCTCAATGGCAGGCATATGGCGGCCAGAAACAGCAGCAAGGGGCCGCGGGACCAGACCGAACCGACCGGGTTCCTGGCTTCAGGACGGATGAAGCGCGGCTCGCCGCTGGCGCTGATCTGCTGAAAAAAATGCCAGATCAGGAGATACAGCAGGATCAGGATGAGCATGCCCGCCAGCGCAGGTAACACAGGTAGTTCCCCCTGTTCATTGATGGCGTGCTGAATGGCGCTGAGTTTGTTCGCAAAAATGTTGCTGACTGCGGTAAAGCAGATCATGAGTCCCACCACCAGGGCGCAATGGCGGGGGAAATACGTGACCCCGATACTGACCCAGGCACAGATATTCATCGTGCATCCGATACCTCCCAGCAAACTCCAGCAGCACAGTTCAAATAGCGTACGGGAATACAGGCCCATTAACGCAGCCACGGCCAGCAGCAGGAAGCCGGCCAGCAAGGCTTTCCTGCGCGACAGGGTTTCCGGCAGGAGTGCCAGCACCAGCCCCGTCAACCCCATGCTGACGTAAAAGATCGCCGAGGCTATCGGGATATTGCCTAGCGAAGCAGGCACGCCGAAAGGCAGGGCTTCGAAAGCCAACGGCAACTTCGTCGGATCCATGCCGGACAATACGAGAAACAGCAAGGTGGTTGGCAACATCAACGCCAGCATCCCCATCGCTTGTTTTTTATTCTTGTGCATGCTACTTGACATGTTGCTCCCTTAAGTTGAAATCAATGCTGGCCGCTGTTGCGCCAGGCGGCCACGACATGCTGCAGCAGCCCGCCGCAGCGCGCATCGGCGAGCGCTGCGTCGCTGCGCAGCAGGCTTTCCAGCTGCCCTGCCGGCTGCGCCATCTGCGTCCATTGCATGGACAGGGCTGCGCCATGCAGGCGATGCGCGGCGCGCAAGGCGGCATCGCGTTCGTGCATGGCCATGGCCTGCAGCAGCTCGCCCATGTCGCTGGCGAACGCGGCGCGCACCTGCGGCATGTCAAATACGCCGGTCGTCGCCATCGGCGGTGCCTGCAGCGCCAGGCTCACGTCGCACCAGAGTTCGACGATATCCTGCAGTTTGGCCAGGCGGATCGGCTTGCTCAAGATGCCATCCATGCCTGCTTCAAAGCAGCGTTCGGCATGATCCGCCCCTGTGGAGGCGGAAATGGCGATGACCGGGCAGCGCGCCTGTTCAAGGTCCGCTTCGCGCCTGCGCCATTCGGCCGTCAGGCTGTAGCCGTCGATGTCGGGCAAATCGCAATCCATCAGCACAAGGTCATATTCGCGCAGGCTGAAGCAGGCCAGTGCCCTGGCGCCATTCTCGGCGATGTCCGCATCGCAGCCCAGGCTGGCAAGCTGGGCCCGCAGCACGGCCTGGTTGGCCGGCACATCTTCAACCACCAGTATCGACAGGCGCTGCGCCGCCGTGCCGCCCACCGGGATCGGACGGGCCGGCGCCACTGCGGCCGCCAGGGCGGCAGCGGGCGCCGCGTCCGCAGGCAGGGAAATCACCATGCGCGTCCCCTTGCCCACTTCGCTATCGATAGTGATCGTACCCTGCATCAGATTGACCAGTTCACGGCAAATGACCAGTCCCAGTCCCGTGCCGCCCGAGCGCTTGTAGGTGCCCTCCACCTGCACGTAGGGCCGGAACAGGGTGGCCTGCACGGCGCTGGCGATGCCGATGCCGGTATCGGCAACGGTCATTTCCAACCGCGCCTGGCCCTGCCCGTCTTCCAGCATGGCAATCTGAATCTCGACCCCGCCTGTTGCCGTAAATTTGATGGCGTTTGAAACAAGGTTATGTAGCACCTGCAGCAGCCTGGCCTCGTCCAGCATCAACGGCGGCAGGGCCTGGCGCACTGCCACATCGAGCGTGATGCCCTTCTCGCGCGCCCGCAGCTGCTGCAAGGCAACCACATCGTTGGCCAGGGCCACGACATCGACCGCATCGAGGCTCAGCGTCAGTTGACCCGCCTCCAGCTTGGAGACGTCGAGCACGTCGTCAAGCAAACGCAGCAGGATATTCCCGCCATTGCTGGCCAGGTCGACAAAGTGACGCTGCTCGGTATTGATGGGCGTGGCGCGCAGCAATTCCACGGCGGCCAGCACGGCATTCATGGGCGAACGGATTTCATGGCTCATCACGGCCAGGAACATGGCCGCCCTGCGTTCATTGCGCAAGGCGCGCCGGTGCGCGCTGAAGGCCTGGTATGCCAGGCCCGCGAGGATCAGCAGCAAGGCGGCGGCAAGGCCCACGTGCTCGCCAAAGTGATCGGCCGAAAACAGCATGCCTGCGTGCTCATCGCCCTCGGCCTCCAGCCAATCCTGGCGCACCAGGCGGATCTGGGCCGGGGTCATCGCGGCCAGCGATTTATTCACGATCGATACCAGCAAGGGGTCGCTGTCGCGCAGCGCCATGCGCACGTCGGACGTCATCGCCAAGGGAAGCTCGGTAAAATGCAGGTTCTCCCCCGCTTCGCGCATCAACCCCGGCATCAGCTGCGCCCGGGTGCCGATGGCAACGTCGGCGCCGCCCTTCGACAGCAGTGCCAGCGCCTGGCGCATGCTGGGACGGACGACGATGCGCATGCCGTCGTGGCGTTCGCGCAGGAAAACGCCGAGCAAGTCCGCTTCCGCCGCCGGCAGCGCCACGGTCTTGCCATCGAAGGCGATGCCATCGGCACCGGGTTCAAGCTGTTCTCGTGTGGCGGCGATGGCCGTGGTCGAGAGGTAAGGCAGGCTGTAGTCGATACCAGGCACCTGCGGCGGCGTGCCGATGCTGCGGACCGCAGGAAGACAGTCGATGCGCCGTTCGCGCAGCGCGGCCAGGCCGTTGTCCGTGTCGGCCAGGGTCACGATGTCAAACACCAGGCCACTATGCCGTTCAATGATGTTGATGTAATCCGTGCCGATGCCCCTGCGTACCGCGCCGCGCTGGACGATTTCAAACGGTGGCCGGTTCTGCCGCAGGCCCAGCTTCAGCACCGGATGCGCGCGCACCCAGGCCTGCTCAGCGCCGCTGAGCGCAAACGCCTTTTCCTGCCCCTGCCCCTGCGCCGCGATGCAGCAGACGGCCAGCAGCAACGCGGCGATACCGGCACGCCAACGCCTCATGCTTCTCCTATGGTATGGCGGATCTTGAACAGTTCGTTGTTCGACGTAACGCCCAGCTTGCGGAAGGCGGTGGCCTTTTGCGAGCTGATGGTCTTGATGCTGCGCTTGAATTTTTCCGCGATTTCCGTCACCGTCATGCCCGCCAGGTAGCAGCGGATCACCTCGCGCTCGCGCGCCGACAGTGCCGCTCCCAGCAGCAATGCATCGGCGCCGTCATCGCCGCCGCGCGCATCGAAGGCGGTGGTGGCCTCGGCCACCCGGTACGACATCTCGGCGCTCAGGTACACGGCGCCCGACTCCACCTTGCGCAAGGCCTTGACCAGCTCCGCCATTTCCTCGCCCTTGCCGACGAAACCGCGGGCACCGACGCGCAGGGCCAGCGCCACCGTGGCCGGTTCATGATGCGTGGACAGCACGAGGATGGGGCAATCGGGAAACTTGGCGCGCAGCGCGCGGATCAGCGACACGCCGTCGAGCTCGTCCGGCCCCAGCGCATAGTCGAGCAACAGCACGTCGGCAGGTTCCAGCAGCAGGCCCGCCATCAGCTCGCGGCTGGTGCTGTAGGCGCCGACGACGGCGATATCGGCTTCGGCCGTGAGGCGGGCCACCAGGCCATGCCGCACCACCGCGTGATCGTCGAGCAAGGCAATACGTAAGCGTTTCATCGGCAAGGGCGAAGACCAGGCGCTACACGAAAAAAGGTACTTTTGATGAGGTTACTCCTATTTTTGCCATTCACATCATCAGTGATGTAATTTATCAACATTGTTGTTCCTGTGCAATAACATGGTTCCGGTGCAAGATGCACTTGGCATACGTCCCGCCGATGCTGTTTTTCATGCAGCGAGCATCGCGTTCCTCCTCACTCCAACCGCCGCCCTGCTGGGCGAAGGCGCCTTTCCTCACTTGCTGCACACGCTGTCAAAAAAGTCGCGCAGCTCCATGGGACGCGCCAGCGCATAGCCCTGGCCCGCCGGACAGCCCAGCTTGACCAGTGCCTCGATGCATGCGGCATCCTCGATGCCTTCGGCCACCACTTTCAGGTTCATCAAACGCGCGAGATGGACTGTCGCACCGATCACGGCCCGCGCCGAGGCGCTCGTTTGCATGTCGCGCACGAATGCACCGTCGATCTTGACTTCGTCGAACGACATCCTGGCCAGAAGATTCAAGGTCGCCGAACCTTGTCCAAAGTCATCGAGCGACACGGGAAAACCCTTGGTGCGCAGCGTATTGAGCGCGGCGGACAGTAACAGCTCGTCGGGGATCTGCAAATCTCCCGTCAATTCAATTTTCAGCCGTTCCGGCGGCAGGCCGGCCCGCTGCATCTTCTCGGCCAGCCGCTGCGCCAGTCCCGGCGTGCACACGGTTTCAGCCGAGGCATTCAGGGCGATGGGCAGCGCCACCTGGCGGCTCTTGAGCACCAGCAGCACGTCGATCACCCGCGTTTCGATAAAGCTGAACAGCAGCAGATGCAGGCCGAGGCGGTTGACCATCGGAATCAGCACCGATGGCGGCACCTCGCCCACGTCATGGTGATGCCAGCGCAGCAGCGCCTCGGCGCCGATGATGCGCCGCGTGCGCAAGTCGTACTGCGGCTGCAGCATCACGCGCAGGTTCTTGCCGGTGGTTAGCGCCTCGATCACATCGGCCTCCGTCGGACCTGCGGCTGGCGCGGCGCCCGATGCCTGCCGCCTGACGGGCGCGACCTGCAGCAAGGCGCGCAAGGCCTCGGTAAAGGCCGCCTTGCCGCCACCGTGAACCATGCCGACATGGATGCCGGCGCGCCGCGCCAGACGGGCATGCGCCAGCAAGGCCGTCACCGACAGGCCGCCGATGCGCGACAGCGCCGGCGTCTCCTGCGTCGCCGCCACTGGCCCATGCAGCAGGTTGAGCAGCGTTGGCTGGCCGACCCACAGCACATGCGGAAAGCGCACCAGCGGGCTGGCCGCGTCCAGCGTCTTGAGCAGGGTCGGCACCATCAGGCCACCGTGTTCGACATCGGCCACGATCACGTCGACCTCCCCTGACTGCAAGAGCGCCGGCAGCATGCTCAAGGTACGGACTTTGCTTACATTGACAATTTCCATGGCGCTCAGCATCGTGTCCAGCCAGCGCGCGCCATCTTTGCCCGCATCAGGCGTCAAGGTCGTCACGCGCAAGGTGTTAAATTCGCTGCGCACAGGGGGTCGGAGGGTTTTCACGGCATTTTTCCTAGGGTTGAAGCGTAGGGAAGGACCAGGCAGGCAAGTGCCGCCGAACGGCATGGCGCACGCGAACGCTGCGCCAGTCCTGTGGCGGCAGGCACACCGTCAGTCGCTTTCCTGCGCATCGAGCATGCCGAAACGATTGCGGTGATCGCCCATGCATGCACGCAATTCGTAAATGCTCAAACCGCTCACCTCGTGCATGCGGATGAGGATGGCGGCACTGACGGGCAATGCGCCATGCCGGATCTTCGACAGGATGGGCGGCGACACCTGCAGTTCGCGCCCCAGGGCCGCATCGTTCTTCAAGCCGAGGAAATCGATCAGCGCGTCGAGCAGGTCGGCGCTGCGAAAGCGATTGGACTCGAGCACCGGTGGGTGGTTGCGCAATCCGGTCACGCGGGGTGGATGCTGCTGTACTTGCTTTGTCATTGCCGTTACTTTCAAATAAGGGGGTACCAGGGACGGCGCCCACCCTCCATGCCGGACGGTGAGCACTGCTGCCTTATTGAAGTGTAGCCACGGCGTTTCTTGACTGAAATCAGAACAGTCCTAAAAATGCCGATAAGAATTGAATACATGCATGCCGCGAGCGCGCATCGCGCAACATCGCGTGCGTGTCATTGCCGCCTGCCGGCCGCGTGCCTGTGCATCACTCGGTGGCGGCCCACCAGTGCGGGAAGTACAGTGACGGGGGCATGTGCGCCTGCATGGTGGCGCACGTCGGATGCCGGACGTACGCCTGCCACTGCTGTCGCGCCCGTTCCAGCAACAGAGAAAATGCGGACCAGTCGTGGGCCCGGTACACCTGCTGGCTGTACAGGCGCAGCAAGGGGATGCCATGCAGGCGGAAAAACGCGCTTTTCATGAGGTCGTGCGTGATTTGATCGTCCTGCGCATGGTACTCGCTGTCGACTTCCAGGCCGAAGAGGATGTCCTGGCTGAGCTTGTCGATCACCAGCAGGTCCACGCTCTTCTGGCCAATTTGTCCTTCGACCTTCAGGTGGGCAAAGGCGCGCTGCGACGGCGAAAAGCCCGCCGTATCGAAGAAATGGTCGAGCGCCTTGCCGTCGATGGCAAAGATCGACGACAGCGGCACGTTGGACAGCACTTCCTGCGAAGGGGATTGCGGCATCTGCAGCAGCCGCTGGTAGGCCTGCAGTTCCACCTGGGAACAAAAACCTCCCGGCGCCGGCTCGCTGGACACCGACGGCCATGTGGCCGGCCTGGGCACCTGCCGCGCCAGCCGGGCATTCCACGCGAGCTGGCTCAGGCCAAACTGCAGGATCAGCGGTGCCGAAAAGACGGTGGAGATGGGAAACTTCAGAAAATCCTGTGGTGTCATCGTGTCAGTTTTCCATGCCTTGGGTGGTCAGTTACTGATCGTTCACGCAGCCAGTGGCAATCCGCATCGGGGCTGTGGCATGGTCGCATGACCAGGCCAGAACTGACTATGCCTGTATCGCCAGATATTCATGCGCCACCGCGAAGGCCAGCAGCATGTCCACGCCTTCCTGGTCGTCGCAGTCCAGCAGCAGCTCGCCTGCATCGAGCACTGCGGAGATCGGGAAGGTCACGTCGACCTGATCGCCCAAGCCCATGCACAGCGTCATTCCCGGGAAAACCGCGCCCGCGGACACGGCGCCGCGCACGATGGCCAGGCGCTGATTGCCATAATCCTGAATCGACGTGCAATAAAATTGTGACTGCATATACCCTCTTGCGTTAAAAGACCGGACCTTGCAGGCTTGCTATGCGGGCCTGCAGGCATGCGCCCGCAGCGTGCCTCCCAGCCTGGCGCTGCAGAAAACCAGCGCCGCATAAGCCACCAGGAGCGGCAGCGCCAGCAGAGCAAAGCCATAGGTCGCCACCACCACTGGCAGCCACAAGATCAGCATGCCGATCAAGGTAGCGATGGCGATGGACCTGTGCCGTGCGCGATGGATAAAACATCCCTGCACTATCCCGATGAGCAATCCGCACAAAACAATGGCGCAGAGATTCACCGTGCCGGAGAAATGCTCCAGGCCGATATAGACCAGCCATACCGCAAGCATGCTGGCAAGCGCACTGCAAGCCCCGATGAGTCCGCTCCTGGCCGTGCTCATGTACATTTCCCCAACAAAAAATCCCGCGTCTATACCCAGCACCGCCCCCCCCTGGACGACGGCTGGCGTGGCCATGGACTACCTGGTGAACAGGTGCACGGCCAGGTAGGCTAGCGTGGCCACCACGAGGCCGATCCCGCAGTACGTCGACCACACCATGAACTTGCCTTCTGCATTCCCCTCCTTGCTGAGCCTGGAATAATATGCCCAGGCATCGCCAGGTTCATAGGACTTGTTCTTGCGGTGCTTGTAATCGATGATCTGGTTGGGTATGCCAAAGACGATGGCAAAGACCAGTACCAGAAATTTTATCAACAGCATATCCTGATTCCTCGGTAAGGCTGATCGATGGGGACTCGGGCCGGCCAGCCTTCTTTACGGCAGCCGGTGCCGGAAGGTCGGTTCGATATGCCGCGCATGCAGCCAGCGCACGATGTCTTCCAGGGTGGCGTCCTGCAGCAGCAAGCCTGGCTGAGCGCTGGCGGCGGGAACGGGCGCAGGTACCAAAGGGGCCACGGCTGCTGGCATGTACGTTGGCACCGCAGCTGGCACGGCAGTTTGCACGGCAACATCCAGCCCCGCATGTCCCTGCAGCTTGGCCAGCGCCTGCGCGAACTGGGCCGGGTTGATGCTGCGCAGACTTTCCAGAAAGCCCAGCTGCGCGGCCGGTGGCGGCGGCATGTCCAGGCCCGGTTCGTCGACAAAGGCGGCGCCCATGCTGGGATGGATGAAGGCGGCCCACTTGCCCGCTGCCTGCAGGCACGGCGGCAGCGCCGCCTGCTCCACGTAGGCGGGCGGCGCGACGGCGAGGATGTCGGTCGATGCGGGTAAAAAGGTCGAGCGCAGCAGTTGCACGAACTGCTGCGCCTGGGCCAGGGGCACGGGCGTGGCCAGGGACAGCCACAGCTGGAACGCCGTGCCCGAGATGCTGACGGCGGGCGCCGGCAAATCCAGTTCGTGCTGCACGGCATTGGCGATGGTGCACAGCGCGCTCCAGTGCGCCTCGCCGCCGCCCTTGCCGCCAAACTCCAGCACCAGCGTGCGCGCCAGGCCCTGCTCGCTGACCAGCCGCACCGCCACCGTCTGCTCGCCCGCCAGATGACGGGCCAGCACGGCTGGCGTCAGCGGCAGCGCGCCGCCTTCCGCATCCATGTATTGCTGTTGCTCGTCGAACAGATACAGGCGGGTGAGTTCGGAAATCAGTTTATGCATGTCGGCTCCGTGATGACGTTGCGCAACACTTGCCAACGTGCCCGGATTATAGCCGAGCACCAGCGTCCATTCCGCACGCCTTCGGGCGGCGAGCCTCGTCACGCCTTTTTGTTTGATCGACCTCCCGCAGCAGCCTAGTCATAACTGATCGTGAATGTCGCCGAGGCGTTTGCCGGTCCCGGCGTCACCCTGCTACCGGTCTGCAGGTAGCGGGCGCGCAGGGGGATGGAATAGCTGCGTTCGGAATCGCTCAAGGTCAGGTCGCTGCTCTGCAAGGTTGCCAGGAACAGCGTGCTAGTACCCTGGCTACCTATCTGCAGGGCAATACCGGCTGCGGAGGGAGGGCCGCCTGGGGCACCGCGATCGAGACCCAGTACGCCGTTGCCGAGGCTGGCGGCCGCGCGCACGGGGTCGATGCGGTAGCGCAGTCTGTTGATTTCACGCACTCCCTTCGTTCCCGTGCCGCCCGGAGAGTTGCCGCTGTCCGACAGCCAGCTTGCAGCGATCTTGGTAAGTGTTCCATGGAACCCCGGACAATCGTTCAAGCGTATGGCGAAATCCTTCCATCCGGTGGCGCTGTTGATCCCGGTAAAATCCTTGGATGTATACGTGCCCATGGGCACCGTGACATCCGGCGTACTGCAGGTCCGCGAGACTATCTGAAGGTTGCCGGAGATGCCCATCTGGAAGCCCAGCATTCTGGCATCGCCGAAATTGCCGAACAAACTGACGATCGGCAAGGAGCTGCCGCTCAGCACCCCGGGCGTGACCGCCCCAATCTTAATCAATATCAATTCAAAATTGGCCGGCCCGGTATTGGTGTTCGAATCGGCAAAAGGAATAATGCAGTGATTGCCCGACGTGCAAGTACTCGGCTGCGTAGAGGTCCGTCTGGGCAGCAGACCACCGGTACTATTGAAAACGGCACCCAGACCGTCAATGCTGGTTTTGTAGACCTTATTGGCATACTGCCCGGTGGACCATGCGGCCATACCCGAGCTCGCATCAACCGTCCACTCGGTAGACATCTGGAACGGCGCATACAGGCAGTCGAGTGTCACCGTCTGGCCGGACCGCGCCCTGTATGTCTGGCGATACACCTCCGTGCCCACCGGGACATCGCGTCCGACGCTGATCGCCGATGCCTGAAAAGGCATGGAGCCTTTGGCCGGCTGGATGCCGTACATATAGCTACAGCTGATGGCGAAAGCCGGATTGGCGACCGCCCACAGCAGCGCAATAGCTACCGCGGATTTGAGCAAAGAACCTATATGCATGACGCGACCTTATCTATGTTGATTGATGCAACTGGCGGACGATGGATGAAGTAATCATGGCGCTGACGACGGCACGCGAAGCTGTTGCGGCCAGGGCGAAACACTGAACGGCGCATGGGCATCAACGGCGCCGCCGGCGTCAAGGAAAGCAACCGTGACGGTGAAGACGGCGCAGCCATCGCTCGAATGTCTATTCAAACCGGCCCATGGCACCCCGAACCGGGAATGAGCGACATCCAGCTGGAAAGCATCGCTGCGCGCAAGCGCTGCCATGCAGTTACAGGATCAAGTGTATGGTCCCCACGGCATACGCCATATAGGCGCACTCCGAAAAACGGATACATGGCAAAAAACGTCGTGACAAGCAAGCCAGAACAATCGATCAGCCCGCTGGCGGCGCCTTAGGCCTTACGCCATGCGCGTGCGCCCGCCAGGCAGCACGACGTGCGATTGCAAACGAAAGGCAAGGTAGCGGTGGAGGATGGTGCAGGCAGCCTTGGCGGGTGCGCCTGCTTGCTGATCAACATGCCCGGCACAAGCGCGATGCCCTTGGCATCATCGCAGCGCCCGCACGCAAGCCGTTCTGCTGCGTGCCCCTGGCGTGTCCTTCATGTTTATTCATAACTTATCGTAAACGTTGCCGAGGCATTTGCCGGACCGGGAGTTACCTTGCCGCCCGTCTGCAGGTAGCGTGCCCGCAGGGGAATGGAATAGCTGGTTTCGAAGCTACTCAGGCCCAGGCCGCTGCTCTGCAAGTTTGCCAGCGGCAGCGCGTTGCCGGCCTGGGTGGCTATTTGCAGGCCAATACCGGTGGCGGCGGGAGGACGGCCTGCGGCGCTGGGGTCGAGGCTCAGCACGCCACTGCCTGCGTTGATGGCCGTGCGAACGGGATCGATACGGTAGCGCAGTCTGTTATTGTCGCGGCTTATGGCACCAGCCGTGCCGCCCGGTGACGTGCCGCTTTGCGATATCCAGCTGGCAGCGGTCGTGCTCACTGTTCCATGGAACGCCGGGCAATCATTCAAGCGTATGGAAAAATCCTTCCAGCCCGTAGCGCTGTTGATCCCGCTAAAATCTTTGGTTTTATACTTGCCCATGGGCACCGCGACAGCGGGCGTGCTGCAGGTCTTCGAAACTATCCGAAGGTTGCCGGAGATGCCCATCCTGAACCCAAGCATTCTGGCATCGCCGAAATTACCGAACAGGCTGACGCCCGGCAGCGTATCGCCTCTCAGTACCCCAGGCGTCACCTCGCCTACCTTGATCAGCAGCAGTTCAAAATTGGAGGGTCCGTCAAAAGGAACAATGCAGTTTTTGCCTGCCGTGCAAGCGGTCCATGCCTTGCTTGACTGTCTGGGCAGAGGACCGCCCACACTGTTGAAGGCAATCCCCAGCCCAGGAAGGTTGGTGCTGTAGACTTTATTCGCATACTTCCCGCTGGACCAGTTTGCCAAGAGGAAGCCGCCATCAACCGTCAGCTCGGTATGCTGTTGATACGGGGCATACAGGCACTCCAGTTTCACTGCCTGGCCGCTGGCCACCCTGAATGTCTGGCGATACACCTCGGTGCCCAACGGCACCTCGCGCCCGACGGTGATCGCCGACCCCAGCAAGGGCATGGCGCCCACGGCCGGCCGGATGCCATCCAGGTAAGTGCAGGTGACCGCGAAGGCCGGATTGCTCACCGCCCACAGTAGCGCGACGGCCATCCCCGGTTTAAGTAAATAGCCCATATGCATAACGCAACCTTTTATATATTGATGGGAGCAACTGACTGATGATGCATGAAGTAATCACGATGCTGCCGGCGGCGCCAGCACCTGTCGCGGCTAGCGCGACATACTGAACGGTACACGCTGATCAGGGGCGCCAGCGGCATCCGGGAAAGCTGCAGTAGTGATGACGGCGACGCAGCAATTGATATTGCAACCGGTCAGTGGCAACCGCGAGCCGGGAACGTCCGGCACGCTTCTGGAACGCATGCTTGCGCGCAAGCGCTCCTGTGTTGTTGCGGGATGAAGTGTAGGGTTCGCACGGTCCATGCCATATCAGAGCACTCCGAAAAATACCCACATTGCAAAAATATAATGCTCTGGCAAGGCCTGCGGCACCCGGCAGCAAAGCATGCAATGGCAAAAGCGTAGCCTTCCCAGAGGTTCATTTTCAGGCTTGAGGAAATCCTCTCCCATGACATCCCGCACTTTTCTCGTCACTGGCGCGACACGCGGTATCGGTTATGCCGTCAGCCCCCTGCTGCACCGGCAAGGCCATCGGGTCGTCGGCATCGCCCGGCACATCGAGGGCGTGGACTTTCCCTGCACCTTGGCAGCCTGCGACCTTGCCGATCTGGCGCAGACGGCGCAGGTTCTCAACGCGCTTGAACAAGAGTTTGACATCGATGGCATCGTGAACAAGGCAGGCATTGCCTCGCCCCAGCCACTGGGGCAGATCGACTTTGCCACGTTGCAAAATGTCTTCGATCTGAACGTGCGCGCCGCCATCCAGGTGACGCAGCAGTTCGTGGAGGCGATGAAGCTGCGCCGCTATGGCCGCATCGTGAATATTTGCAGCCGTGCCATCCACGGCAACGTGAACCGCACGACCTATTCCGCCGCCAAAAGCGCCCTGGTCGGATACACGCGTACCTGGGCCATGGAATTGGCAGGACACGACGTGACGGCCAATGCGGTCGCGCCCGGCCCCGTGGAAACGGCACTGTTCCGCAAGACCCGCCCCGTCGGCAGCGAGATGGAACGCCAGGTGCTTGCAACGATACCGATGCGGCGGCTCTGGCAGCCCGATGAAATTGCCGCCGCCGTCGGCTTCCTGCTATCGGAGCAAGCCAGTTACATGACAGGCCAGGTGCTGGCGGAGGATAGCGGAGGCAGCCTGGGCGGCCATCAGAAAAACCAGGGGCCAGCGCGACGATGGCGGCAGACTGCCCGGCGCCGGCGGCCATTTGAGCCAGCGCAAGCCTCCTTCGAGCGTGAACGGCGAATTGCGCGAACACGCATTTACCCACAGCCTGCACGGGTCTATAGTGGCGTCTTCCGCACCTGTTCAAGGATAGGATCGCCATGAAACTCTTTTACTCTCCCGGCGCCTGCTCGCTGGCGCCGCACATCCTCCTGCGCGAAACGGGCACGCCGTTCACCCTCGTCAAGGTCGACCTGGGCCAGCACAAGACGCTGGAAGGCGGCAGTTACTATGAACTCAACCCGAAAGGCCAGGTACCGCTGCTGGCGCTCGACGATGGCAGGACCTTGAGCGAAGGCCCCGTCATCGCCCAGTACATCGCCGAGCAGGCCGGCAAGCACGACCTGCTGCCGCCCGTGGGCGACTTTGCCCGCTACAAGGTGATGGAATGGCAGAATTACATCACGTCCGAGCTGCACAAATCGTTCAGCCCCCTGTTCGATTCCCGCATCGACGCGGCGACCAAGGCCCTGTTCATCGAGGAACTGGGCAGGAAATATGCGTGGATCAACAGCCGCCTGGAAGGCCAGGCCTACCTGGCCGGCGCCACGATGACCGTGGCCGATCCTTATCTGTTCGCCGTGACAGGCTGGGCCCCGCAGCTGGGCGTGGACCTGTCGCAGCTGACCAATGTGCAGGCCTTCCTCGGCCGCATGACCGAGCGCGACAGCGTCAAGGCTGCTTGGGAAGCGGAAGGACTGGCCAAGGCCGCCTGAGGGCCGTTGCCCGAAGTGCCCCTGGGCTGGCGCCGCGCGACAGTCCCGTGCTAAGATCGTGGCGTCGAAAAAGGTGGACCGGCGTGGTGAGCCCCGGTCAGCCGTCCGCCTGCGGACGGTGAGATTCCAGCCCTGGGGGCCGCGGACCACGACGAAAAGCGGACGTGCGCCGTTTTTTCGTCGGCGTGCGTTCCGTCACCCTGCTGCCTGAACGGCGTTGCGCCTGCCGCGAAAATTCACCACGTCCTTGACTGAGTGTGCTCTGCACAACACCTGGGACGACATCATGAAACCTGCTTCAATCCACACCCCTGTACTCATTATCGGCGGCAGCCTCGTCGGCCTTTCAGCCTCGCTCTTCCTCGCCTGGCGGGGCGTGCCGCATATCCTCGTTGAGAAACACCACGGCAGCGCCGCGCATCCGCGCGCCACGGGCTTTACGGAACACACGCTGGAATTTTTCCGCGCCGCCGGCATCGCCGAGCGCATTCCACAAGTACCGCCGGGCGCCAGCGTGCGCCGCGCCCGCGTGGCAAGCCTGGCAGGACAGCACTACGAGGAATTGCCGTGGACGCCAGGCCAGCCGGAAGAGCGCGACGGCAAGGCCTCGCCCACGACCGGCGCCGCCATTGCGCAGGATCTGCTGGAACCGATACTGCGCGAGGCCGCCCGCGCACGTGGCGCCGACCTGCGCACGGGCGTGGAACTGTTGTCCGTGCAGCAGGACGCGCAACGCGTCACGGCGCAGCTGCGCCAGCGCGACACAGGCGCATGTTATGCCGTCACGGCCGATTACCTGATCGCCGCCGATGGCGCGGCCAGCCCCACCCGCGAACAGCTGGGCATTGGCCGCCAGGGCGCCGGTCCCCTGCGCGTGCTGCGCAGCGTACTGTTCCGCTGCGCCGAGGCGGACACCTTTCTGGAACGGGGCATCCGCCAGTTCGACATCGACCAGCCGGGCTTCCAGGGTTTCCTGGGCACGTATTCGGACGGGCGCTGGTTCCTCATGTTTGAAGAACAAAGCGACAGCACCGAGGAGCAATTGCGCGCATTGGTCCGCCAGGCCCTGGGCAAGGACATGGCGTTCGAGCTGATCACCACAGGGCGCTGGGAGCTGGCCGGCCTGATCGCGGACAGGTTCAGCGAGGGGCGCATTTTCCTGGCCGGCGATTCGGCCCATCAATTGCCGCCCACGCGCGGTGGCTACGGCGCCAACACGGGCATCGACGACGCCTACAACCTGGCATGGAAGCTGCAAAGGGTGCTGCGCCGGCAAGCGCGCCCCGCCCTGCTCGACACCTACACGGACGAACGCCGGCCCATCGCCTGGCTGCGGCACCAGCAAACCTTCGCCCGGCCGGCACTACGCGAAATGGGTCGGCGACGGCTACCAGGACACGCGCTTGTATGGCAATCTGGCGATGGAACTGGGCCAGCTCACGCGCTCTGGCGCCATCCTCGGCGCCGACGCGGCACTGCCGCCAGCTGCCCACCCGCGCGACTGGGCCGGCCAGCCAGGCACGCGCGCGCCCCACGTCTGGGTCCGGCATCGGGGCAACAGCGTCTCCAGCATCGACCTCCTGACCGAGGATTTCGTGCTGCTGACAGCCGATCCGCGCTGGTGCGCCGCCGCCGCGCATCTGCAGCTCAAGACCCTGCTGGTCGGCGCCGACGTGATTTTCCCCGCCGAGCAGCCGTTCCGCGACAGCTTCGGCACCGGCGATGACGGCGCCGTGATCGTCCGGCCGGACGGCATCATCGCCTGGCGCTCGGCCCCGGCGGCCATACCGGAGGCCATGCTGCTGCGCACGGTGATGGAAAAAATCGCCTTGCCGCACGGCTGACGGCAACGGCGGCGCCACGCTGTGCGAAAATGCCCGCCTCTGCCATTGCCGGACTTTGCCCATGCCGCACGCTGCCCTTGCCAACCCTGCCAACTTTGCCATCGTTTCCGGGCGCGACGCGCGGCGCATCGCGCGCCATGCGCCGGCAGCCGATGCGGCCCGTTTCCTGCATCCGGCCCAGCAGGCGCTGCTGCACCGGCACGGCTGGCTGACGATGCTGGCGCCGCGCAGCGCGGGCGGCGCCGAGCTGCCCCTGCCGCAAGTGGTGCGCCTGGAGGAAGCCGTGGCCGCCATCGACGGCAGCATGGGCTGGGTGCTGACCCTGTGCGCGGGCGCCGGCTGGTTCGCGGGTTTCCTCGAACCTGAACTGGCAAAGACCATCATCGGCACGCCGCGCGCCTGCCTGGGCGGCAGCGGCGCGGCCACCGGCTACGCGGACAAGGAAGGCGACGGCTACCGCATCACCGGCAGCTGGGACTACGCCAGCGGTGCGCCGATGGCCACCCATTTCACCCTGAACGCCCTCCTGCGGCGCGACGGCCGGCCGCTGCTCGATGCGCACGGCAAGCCGCGCATCCGCGCCTTTCTGGTGCCGGCCGCGCTGGTGCAGCTGGTGCCTTCGTGGAACAGCCTGGGCATGCGCGCCAGCGCCTCGCACAGCTACCGCATCGATGGCCAGTGGCTGGCCAAGGAGCACGGCTTTACCATTCACCCGGACGCCGCGACGGCCGGCGGCCCCTTGTACCGCTACCCGTTCTATTCGCTGGCCTACGTGACCCTGGCCACCAACGTGGCCGGCATGGCCGCGCATTTCATGCGGCTGGCCGAGGCATGCATGCGCCACCGCCGCCACGCGCGCGCCGGCCTGCCACTGCTCGAGGTGCCGGAAGTCGTGACATTCCTGGAAGACAAGCAGCAGGCATTTGCCGCCGCCCGCAGCCATTTTTATGCCGTGCTCGATAACAGCTGGGCAACGGTGGCAGGCGGCGCGGCGCTGGAAGAACAAGACATGCAGTCCGTGCAAAGCAGTTCCCTGGCCCTGGTCGCCGCGTGCCGTGCCGCCGTCGACGGCCTGTATCCGTATTGCGGCCTGTACGCGGCGCGCGAAGACACGGCCATCAACCGCGTCTGGCGCGATTTCCATACGGCCAGCCAGCATTCCTTGCTGCTGCCCTGACGCTCAGCGTGCCGGGTCTGGCCCCGCGCGTCTGCCGCCCTTCACCCGCATGGCCGGGAGCCGGGACGCGGACGCTGATGCATGGCGTGCAGGAGCGCAATGGCTTGTGTGCGCTGCCGAACGCCATGCCAGGCTGAATTGCCTGATAATATCGGGCATCGCTATCTTCCCGGCCCCTATCCATGCACGTCAACACGCTCAGCAACCTGGCGCAGCTCCTTGCCAGCGCCGAAACGGAAACCCTGGCCTTCCCCACCAGTATCAATACCGCCCTGCTCCTGCAAAAGGAGCTGGCCAATCCCGACTGTCATTCGGCCGACATCAGCCGCCTGCTGTTGTGCGAGCCCACGCTCTCGGCGCGCGCCGTGGCGATGGCCAACTCGGCCCTGTTCGCGCGCGGCCAGGCGCCCGCCGTCACCAGCGTGCGCGCCGCCGTCGAGCGCCTGGGCCACCGCAACCTGTATTCGCTGGCGACGGCGGCCGTCATCCGCCAG
This sequence comes from Janthinobacterium sp. AD80, assembly GCF_002878455.1. Taxonomy (GTDB): domain Bacteria; phylum Pseudomonadota; class Gammaproteobacteria; order Burkholderiales; family Burkholderiaceae_D; genus Janthinobacterium. The sequence goes on along the minus strand of NZ_NRDQ01000084.1, from coordinate 16,418 downwards.
CTCAATGCCGGCATCCGCGACACCGCCTTGCGCGCCAGGGCCACCCAGCTGTGGGCGCACACCGTGCACGTGGCGGCGCTGTCGCACGAAATCGCCCGTGCCGTCACCCACGCGGATGCCGATACGGCCCTCTTTGCGGGCATCGTGCATGAAGTGGCGGGCTTTTATCTGCTGGCCCAGGCCGACAAGACGCCGGGCCTGTACGCGCAGCTGGAAACGCAGATGGCGCCCACGCTGGAAGTCATCGGCCGCGCACTGATGCAGCAGCTGGGGGTGCCGCCGTCCGTGGCCGACGCCGTCAACGCCTTGCCCGGTTCGACCATCATGCTGCCGCCCGAAGGCTTGCGCGACACCTTGCTGCTGGCCAAGGCGCTGGCGCCCGTACCCTCGCCCCTGCCGCAGGCGCCCGTCACCATCAGCCGCCAGCTGCGAGCCTACCTGGACAGCGACCCCGTGCTGCAGGCGCTGCGCGAGCAACCTTCGGCCGAGGCGAAAGGCCTGATCGCGGTACTCCTCAGCTGACGGGCCATCTGCTATGATGGCGCAGGCCGGGATGGTCCCGGCGTGCACTTTGCATATGCATTTGTTATTGCCACTCAGTTGACTGGAAAACTGCCTTGACTACCTCCTTACGCATGCTCGGCCTGGCCGCGGCTCTGACCGTGGCGTGCAACGCCAATGCCGACAGCTTTGTTTCCTCGGCCTCCAGCGCCGGTTCCCAGTCCAGCGGCAGCATTTCCGATTCGCTCAAGGGTTCAAGCAACAGCTCCTCGCGCGACAACAAGGTGGCCAACGGCCCTTACCGCATTATCGACGTGGCAGCCGTGCCGGGCCGCGACGGCATGACGCGCTTGACCCTGCGGGCGGATGCCGCGCAGGCACCCGTCGTGCTGGACTTGCCGCAGGCGGCGCTGGACAAGCAGCAGCTGGCGCAAGGCGACATGGTGCATGCGCAAAACCGTGCCTACGGCCTTGAATTCTCGCGCAACGACACGCGCGCCGCCTTCTTCCTGGTGCTGGCCGATGACTGGCACGGCGAACTGGCCACGCGACCCGTCAGCCTTTGATTGCTTGCTTGACCCCGCGCTTGAGCGCGCGCCGCCTGGCGCTGCTGCTGGGCGCCTGCGCCATTGCCGGCAGTAGCGGCGCCGCCCACGCTGGCACCTCGCTGGCCTCCTCGCGCTTTTGCGACCGCGCGCAGGAACTCACGGCCACGCAGCAGGACCGTCTGTTGCGCTTTGCCGCCGTCGTGCGCGACGAGCTGGCCGCCAGCGAAGGCAGCGTGGCCCTGATCAGCCGCTCGGGCCTGGACCTGGCGCGCTTCGGCATCCGCTATTCGCATGCGGCCCTGGCCTGGCGCCACGCTGGCGACGACGGCTGGTCCGCGCGCCAGCTGTACTACGCCTGCGATGAAGGCCGCCCGCGCATCTTCGACCAGGGCACGGCCGGTTTCGTCATGGGCACGGAAAACCCCGCGCTCGGCTACATCTCGCTGGTGAAACTGCCCGCGGAAACCACGCCGGCCCTGCGCCGCGCCCTACTCGATCCATCACGCGTGCAGCACCTGCTGGCGGGACGCTACAGCGCCAACGCCTATGCCTACAGCTTGAAATACCAGAATTGCAACCAGTGGGTGGTGGAACTGATGGCCGCCGCCTGGGGCGAACTGGCGGACGGCGCCGACTTGCGCGCCCGCGCCCAGGACTGGCTGCGCGACGCGCCCTATGCGCCAGCGCCCGTCGACGTGGGCGCGCGCTGGCTGATGCTCGGCTCCCTTTTCGTGCCGCTCGTGCACATGGACGACCACCCGCGCGACGCCATCGGCACGATGCAGCTGGCGGTGAGCCTGCCGGCCAGCCTGGAAGCGTTCGCGCGCGAGCGCCTGCCCGCCAGCGCGCGCGTGGAAATATGCCACGACGGCAAGCAGGTGGTGGTGCACCGGGGCTGGGAAGCCATCGCCGACGGCTGCATTCCCGGCGCAAACGACACGGTCATCGCCCTCGACTGATCATTTGTCCGCGTCGAGCGCTTCGCCGATCGCATAAAAACGCCCGCCGGCGATGTAGTGCAGGCTGCGCCATGCCGGATCGGCATTCTCGAAATGCCAGTGCCCGTCACGGAACACGCGTGTATCGGCCCAGGCGCCCGTCACTTCGCCGATGAACAAATCGTACGCCTGCTGGTTATGCGGCTCGGGCAGCAGCCGGCAAGCCAGCCAGGCGGAACACCCGGCCACGAACGGCAAGTCAAACCCTTCCATCTGAAACAGCCGCACGCCGGCGCGCGCCAGTTTATCGGGCTGCGCGTCGAGGCTGTGCGTGCCCACCGCGTGCGTCAGTTGCAATTGCGCCGCCGTCGGCACCTGGATGACGAACGTGCCGCTGCCCTCGACCAGCGCGCGCGTGCGCGTGGCCTTGTCCAGCACCACGGTCAATTTGGGCGGGGCGAAATCGAGGGCGCAGGCCCAGGCCGCGGCCATCACGTTGTCCACGCCCGCATGGCGCGCCGAGACGAGGATGGACGGACCGTGATTGAGCAAACGGTAGGCTTTTTCCAGGGGCACGGCGGCGATATGGCTGTCAATGGATGTCATTCAATTCCTTGTGCTGGCAATGGCAATACCATGTCCCACTGGTCGAGGCCGGGGCCGATGCCGTCCGGCGTCACCTTCACGGCGGCGAAGCCGAAGCGCGCATAGAAACCCTGCGTGTGCTGGCTGGTATTCATGGTCACGCTGGTCAGCTGCGGCATGGCGGCGATGGCATCCAGGCGCGCCTGCGTCAGCGCCTGGCCCAGCCCCTGGCCGTGCAGGTGCTGCGCCACCATGCCCCAGCACAGGCAGGCCGTCACGCCGTCCGGCTCGATCGCGTGGCCGCCGCAGGCGACGATGCGCGCGCCGCCATCGGTGACGCGCTCGATGACAACATAGGGGTGCACCGATGCATCGAGCCAGGCGGCAAAGCGGGCGCGCTCCCAGGTGTCGAAAAAGCGCGGCGTATTGCCATCGAAGAGGGCCAGGCAGGCGTCGCGGTCGCTGTCCTGGTAATCACGTACTGTCTGCATTGTCGGTACTCGCCATTAGATGAAGGCAATTATACGGGGTGTGCGCTCACAAGAGGCGCTCGGACGTCACCACGTGCCGGCCCGGCGCGGCGGCCAGCGCCGCCTCCAGCAAGGCGCTGGCGATGCGCGGCGCCGGATTGATGCGCCAGCGCGCCGGCAGTACGGGACCCAGCACGCGCAGGACGCGCAGCGCGGCGCCCTCGCCCGCCCGCGCCTCGTCGCGTTCACCGCCGATCAGGCCGGGGCGCACATGCGTGAGCGAGGCAAAGCCCAGCGCTTCCAGGTCGCGTTCCAGCTCGCCCTTGACGCGGTTGTAAAAAATGCGCGAGGCCGCATTCGCGCCGGCGGCCGAATTGAGCACATACGTGCGCGTGCCGGCCGCCAGCGCCAGGCGCGCCACGGCCAGCGGATAGTCGTGGTCGACCCGCCTGAACACTTGCCGCGTGCCGGCCACCTTCATGGTCGTGCCCAGGGTGCAGATGACGGCATCCGCCTGCCACCAGGGCGCCTGCGCGGGCAGCCGGTCGAAGTCGACGACGGGCGCTTCCAGCTTGGCATGCGCCGGCAAGGCCTTGCGCGCCGGCGCGACGACGGCGCTGACGCGCGCGTCGGCCAGGGCCAGCGCCAGCACATGGCGGCCCACCAGGCCGGTGGCGCCTATGAGTATCAATTTCATTGTTTCTCCCGCATGCATTGGACGCCACACGATACAGCATCGGGCGCCCATGCACTGCCTCAGGCGCCCGCGTGCGTGTGATAGATCTTGCTGACGATGGTCCACTCGCCCTGCACCTTGAGCAGATTGAAAAAGTCCGTGAAGCGGAAGCCCGAGATGTCGTCCGTATCGACGCGCGCACTGGCCGCCGTGCCGACGATATCGATGCGCGCGATGGCCGCCTGTGCCTGCGGCGAGGGCCGGAAGGCGCTGTCGATGATTTCAAACAGGCCTTCGATGGGCCCGCCCGTCAGCTTGCCTTCGCCGTCGACGCCGAAAATCGTTGCCTCGCTGCTGAAGGCCGGGCGCATGACGCTGCTGTCGGCCTGCGCCCCGCCCGCATTGTATTGATTCAGGACGGCGACGATGGCCTGGTAATCCTGCACATAAGTGGTGGTGTTCATGTTGCGCTCCTTGGGTGGGTGAAAAAAATCAGGTCGGACTGGCGGGCCAGTCGGTGTAGCCTTGCGCGCCGCCGCCGTAATACGCCGCACGCGGCGCCTCGGCCAGCGGCACGCCATGACGCAGGCGGGCCACGAGGTCCGGGTTGGCGATGAAGGGGCGGCCGAAGGCCACGGCATCGACCTTGCCTTGCGCGCGGCGCGCCAGCGCCAGCGGCAAGTCGTAGTGGTTGTTGCCGATATAGGGGCCCTCGAACAGCGCGCGCAACGCATCGAGGTCGACGCCGTCCGGCACGTCGCGCGAAGTGGCCGTGGCGCCCTCGACAAAGTGCAGATACGCCAGACCATGGCGGTTCAACTGTCCGATCAAATAGCCATAGGTGGCCATCACGTCGCTGTCGACGGGCGTATTGCCCGCGTCGGGCGTAACGGGCGACAAACGGATGCCTACCCTTGCTGCGCCCCACACGTCCACTACGGCTTGCGTTACTTCCAACGTCAGGCGCGCGCGGTTTTGAATACTGCCGCCATACGCATCCGTGCGCCGGTTGGTGGAATCGCGCAGGAACTGGTCAAGCAGGTAGCTGTTGGCCGAATGCACCTCGACGCCATCGAAACCAGCGCACAGCGCGCATGCGGCGGCATGCGCGTACTGCGCCACGATGCCGGCGATTTCCTGCGTTTCCAGCGCGCGCGGCATCGAGACGGGCTGCATGCCGCTGGCCGTGTAGGTGCTGCCCTCGGCCTGGATGGCGGAAGGCGCGACGGGCGCGGCGCCACCGGGCTGCAGGCTGGCGTGGGAAAAACGCCCCACATGCCACAGCTGGCAGACAATCTTGCCGCCCGCCGCATGCACGGCATCGGTCACCAGCTTCCAGCCCGCCACCTGCTCGTCGGACCAGATGCCGGGGGTCAGGGCATAGCCGCGCGCCTGGGGCGAGATATTCGTCGCTTCGCTGATGATCAGGCCGGCGCTGGCCCGCTGGGCGTAGTACTCGGCGTGCAAGGCGTGCGGCACGCCATCGTCGCCCATGCGGCTGCGCGTAAGCGGCGCCATGACGATGCGGTTGGCCAGGGCCAGCGCACCGAGGCCGACTGGAGAAAATAAATCGTTTTCATGCTGTTCGCTCATTGTATTGCTTTCGTGTTCAGTGAGAAAACCGGAAATAACTGACCGGTCGTCTAGTTTAGGGTTAAAAAAACGGCTATGCCAGCAGCCGTTGCGTGGTCGACATGGCGGCGTCGAACGGCCCGCCGCTTCTGGCGACCTTGACCATCAAAGAAGCGCCCAGCCACAGCTGGTACAGCGATTCGGCCAGCACGCGCGCCGGCGTTTGCGCCGCCAAGGAACCGTCGAGGTGTCCCGCTTCGATGCACTGCGTCAGGCGGGCCAGGATGGCGCCCGTGCCCTGCTGCAGCACGGCGCCCATGTCCACGGACAGGTCGCACACTTCGGCGCCCAGCTTGACCACCAGGCATTTGCCTTCCGGCGCGCTGCCGGCCTGGGTCGCGCTCCAGTAGTCAAAATACGCCAGCAGGCGCTCGCGGGCATTGCCCGGGCCACCCAGCAAGGCGTCGACCGTCTGCAGATAGGTGCTGAAGTAATCGTCGAGCAAGGCTTGGCCAAACTCTTCTTTCGACTTGAAGTAATAGTAGAACGAGCCTTTCGGCACGCCGGCCGCCGCCACCAGTTCGGCCAGCCCCACGGCCGTATAGCCCTTCTCGGCCATCAGGGCCTTGGCGATGTCGATCAGGTGCTGGCGCATGTCGGCGGTAGATTTTTTGCTCATGCGGTCAGTATAGCAAAAAAATCTGACCGGTCGTCTAGTAAGCTGTCTTCCCCTTCGCCATCACCCCAGGCGCAGCGCCAGCGCCGCCAGCGTGAGCAGCAGCACGGGCACGGTCAGCACGATGCCGACGCGGAAGTAGTAGCCCCAGGAAATGTGGATGTTCTTGCTGTCGAGCACATGCAGCCACAACAAGGTGGCCAGGCTGCCGATGGGCGTGATCTTCGGTCCCAGGTCGCTGCCGATGACGTTCGCATAGATCATGGCTTCGCGCACGGCCCCCTGCGCCGTCGTCGGGTCGATGGCCAGCGCGCCCACGAGCACGGTCGGCAGGTTGTTCATCACGGAAGACAGCAAGGCCGTCAGCACGCCCGTGCCCATGGCAGCGCCCCACACGCCGTGCTGCGCGACCTGATTCAGCAGGCCCGTCAGGTAGGCCGTCAAGCCCGCGTTGCGCAAGCCGTAGACAACCAGGTACATGCCCAGCGAAAAGACGACGATCTGCCACGGCGCATGGCGCAGCACGTGGCGCGTGGAAATCACCTGGCCCTTGCCGGCCACGGCCAGCAGCAGCGCGGCGCCGACGGCTGCAATCAGACTGATGGGCACGCCCAGGTGCTCCTGCGAGAAAAAGCCCGCCAGCAGCAGCGCCAGCACCAGCCAGCCGGCGCGGAAAGTGGCCAGGTCGCGGATGGCCGCGCCGGGCGGCTTGAGCTGCGCCAGCGCATAGTCAGCTGGAATATCCTTGCGGAAAAACAGCAGCAAGGCCGCCAGGGTCGCCAGCACGGCCACCACGTTGACGGGCGCCATCACGGAGGCATACTCGGCAAAGCCTATCTTGAAATAATCGGCCGAGACGATATTCACCAGGTTCGACACCACCAGCGGCAAGCTGGCCGTGTCGGCGATGAAGCCGGCCGCCATCACATAGGCCAGCGTGGCCCTGGGGGAAAATTTCAGGGCGCGCAGCATGGCGATGACGATGGGCGTCAGTATCAGCGCCGCGCCATCATTGGCGAACACGGCAGACACGAGCGCGCCCAGCAGCACCAGCAGCACGAACAGTTTCCTGCCGCTGCCGCCGCCCCAGCGCGCCACATGCAGCGCCGCCCATTCAAAGAAGCCTGCCGCGTCCAGCAGCAGGCTGATGATGATCACGGCGATGAAGGTGCCGGTGGCGTTCCACACAATATGCCAGACGACGGGAATATCCGTCCAGTGGATCACGCCGGCCAGCAAGGCCACGCTGGCGCCGATGACGGCGCTCCAGCCGATGCCCAGGCCGCGCGGCTGCCAGATGACGAGGGTTAAGGTGGCGAGAAAGATCAGGAAAGCGCTCAGCATGAGGAAAAGGCCCGTGAATGCGGCGTCGCGCGCACCATGCGCCGCAGCCTGTGAATATCAACAATAATTCCATAATACTGGAATTATTGAATCAATGCAAAGCTGCGGCGCATTTCCTTACTTGAGCGCGATGGCGATATCCACCAGCCCCACCGTCCCGTTGCCGATGGCGGACGCCGCCGGCGCGGCCGCTCCACCGCTCAGCACCGCCGCGCCCGTCGCCAGGTCGATGCGGTACAGCGAGCTCGGACCCGTGGCGGAAGTGCGCAGGGCCGCCAGGACCAGACCGTTGGCGCCGCCGGCGATATCGAAGCCGACATCGCCCGCCACGGCCACGCCCAGGGCACCCACATTCACCAGGGTGCCGTCATTCGGCGGATTTTGCAGGGCGAGCGCCGCGCTGGCCGTGTCGATATCAAACAGCATGGTGGCCGTGGTGCCGGCAAAGCTGTTGCTGTAGGCGGCAGCCGTGACGGTCGGCGTTGCACCGGCGCGGTTGACGGCGCCATCGGTGGTGGTGGCGCCCGTGTCGACATTGATGCGCAGGCTTTGCCCCGTGTTGCCGATCACGCGCAGGCGGTCGGCGACGGGATTGAAATCGACGCCAAAGGCCGTGCCGGCAATGGCCGTGTACGGCGCACTGGCGTCCGCCGCATCGGCGGCCAGCGTCGCCTTGACGGTGGCGGCGCCAGTGGCCGGATCGATGGTGACGATGCGCCCCGTCGACGATACCCCGTACAGCAGGCCGTCTTTCGGACGGATGTCAAAGCCCAGCAGGCGCTCGCCCGCCGCCAGGCCCGTCACGGCCACGTTGGCGTCCAGGGTATTCGGCGTGGCCGTCTTGAACGTGACGATGCGGGCGTCGTCCGTCAAGCCGTAGGCGACGGGCGCGCCCGGCCCTTTCAAGGCGATGCCGCGCAATTCCTCCGTCACGCCGATGGCCGCCACCAGGGTCGCCGGTGCCGTGGCCGCGGCCAGGTTCAGCGTGTACAGGTTGCGCACGCCGGCCACCGTCATGACGGCGTAGCCCGTGTTGGTGCGCGCGTCGATGTCGAAGCCGGCCACGCCGGTGGCCGCCACGCCCAGCGGCACGGCGCTGGCCAGGGTGCCGTTATTTGGCGGATTTTGCGTGTACAGGGTGGCATTGGCCGCATCGATGACGAACAGGGTGGTGCTGGCCGTGCCGGCAAAACTGTTGGTGTAGGCCGCCGCCGTGATGGCCGTATTGGCCGCGCCACCGTTGATATTGCCATCCGTGGTGGTCGCACCCGTGTCGACATTGATGCGCAGGCTCTGGCCCGTGTTGCTGACGATGCGCAGGCGGTCGGCGACCGGGTTGAAATCGACGCCGAATTCCGTGCCGGCCAGTGCCGTGTATGGCGCCGTGGAATCGCTGGCATCGGCCGCCAGCGTGGCTTTGACGGTGGCCACGCCCGTCACGCCATTCAGGGTATAGATGCGCCCCGTGCTGCCGACGCCATACAGCTGGCCATCGGCGGGACGGAAATCGATGCCCAGCAGGTTTTCGCCGGCCTGCAAGCCCGTCACGCTGGCCGTGCTACGGATGGTGGCCGGCGTGGCGCGGTCGAACGACAGCAGCTTGTTGCTTGTAGTCAGGACGAAGACATCGCCGGCCACCACCACGGGCGGCGGCGGTGGCGGCGGCGTGACGACTTCATCGTCATGGTCGCTGCCGCCGCCGCAGGCGGTGAAGGTCATGGCGATGGCGGAAACAAGCAGCAGCTTGGCGAATGGCAAGGATGGCAAAGTTGGCATGGTCGTGGCCCCTGTAAGAGTGAGTGGAGGTGACGCTCATGCCGCCGTTTGCGGCGAGCGCACCCCTGTACTACCCGCCATGCCCGCGTTTGGATGCAGCCATGCAAAAATTTATTTCGGCATCTTTGATACTTGTGTTTATGCAACTTTTTCAGTGTATAGTCGCAGGCACGACAACAAGCGGAAATGAACGAGTGGCGCGCATATTTCAATCAGAGACCATGGGAGAGGCCGACGTGCGGGTGGCCATCGTGCCACGCGACAATGCCGATTTGCTGGTGCACCGCGTGAGCAGCCGGGGCCTGGCACGGGGCGACGCCGTGTGGTACATCACCCGCGACCGGCAAGAGGCCACGGCCCGCGTGTTTTTTGTCTCGCAAGGCATGGCGCAGCTGAAAATCTGTTTTGTCGACAGCCACGGCGAAGCGGGCTGGCAAGTGCCACGCCCGCGCCACATCCAGCTGTAGCGCAAAAGGCCCGTACACACTGACTTGAAGGGAGCATCGCCATGGATTTGATCTTGCTGGAACCCGGCAACGGGGAACTGGTGTTCGGCAAGACGCCGGACGGCGGCAGCGGCGGCAGCGGCGGCAGCCTTGTCGACAACAGCTGGCGCGATGGCGGCGCCCTGCAGGACCTCGGCCCATGCATCGAGCTGGTCTCGCTACACCAGGGCATGAAGCAGCAAATGACGACGGACGTCAGCAACCTGGCACGCACGTCGGGGCGACCCGTGATCACGGAATTTACCTGCGTCAAATATGTCGACCGCAGCTCGGTCAACTTGTACGACCTGTGCCTGCGGGCCAAGCCGCTGGGCACCGGCGCGGAACAGCCAACCAGGCTGTACATCGCCCGCCACTCGGGCGACAGGGCGGCCAGCATCATCACCATCTCGCTGCGCGATGCCCTGATCAGCGAAATCCAGCTGCAAACCCACGCCGACGACATGCCGACGGAGCAGTTCAAGCTGAGCTTTACGGAAATTCTCTGGAGCCATAGCGTGCAGCAGGCTGACGGCAAGCCCGCCGCCAGGCACACGACGGGCTGGAGCCTGGCACGCAACCGCCCGATCGGCGCTTTTACGGCATGATAAAGATGACCTGCGCCTGTTCGCCACGGCAGTCCCGGCTTCTGGCCTCTGACCTCTGGCATGGCAGCCATACAGCAAACCGATACGCGACAAGGATACCCGCATGAGCAACTACATCCGCATCGCCGGCAGTCCCGCCAAGGGCATCGTCCTGCTGGGCGACGATGGCAGGCTGCGCAGCCTGGCCCAGGTCGAGCGGAACTTGTACTGGCTGGACTGCACCAAGGCCCCTGGCTTCGTGCCTGGCGACACGGCGTTCGCCTGCCTGCTGGGCGATGGCGCGGGCTACACCACGCTGGTGCATGGCACGGCCATCCGTTTTCTCGCCGCCCTGGGCCAGCCGGAGGCGCGCTGAAAAGATGTCGCGGGGCCGCCTGCCGGCACCGGCATGGCCGGCCTGGCCGGCGACCACGATCACGGCTACCTGCTGCTGGCCGCCGATGGCCACGGCCTGTACCGGCTGGACAGGTCGGCCAATGGCAATGGTGAGTGGAATGCATGGGAGCGCTGCGCCGCCCCGCCCCCGCCATTGCGCGGCAAGGCCACGCTGATCGCCGGCGACTGGCAGCATGGCATGCTGGCGGTGGGCGACGCCGCGGCAGCAAAGCTGTCACGCGGCGGCGACGCCTGGACGGCGCTGCCGCCGCCACCGCTGGCCATCGAGATAGTAACGGGCAATTTCCACGATGGTTTCCTCGCCTATGGCGAGGGGCAGCTGTGCATGCTGGACTCGGGCACCCAGCCAAGGTGGAGCCGCCTGGGCATGCCAAACTGCGACTTGCGTGCCCTGTCCGGCGATCCCGTCCACGGCGTGGCGGCCGTGCTGGCCGATTCCAGCGGCAACGGCACCCTGGTCGCGTATGCCCTGCGTCCGGGACGGGAGCCGTGGTCGCTGGCACTGGCGCCGCCAAGGCCCGCCGCCTAGCCCTACTCTTCCAGCCCGCCCCCCAGCGCCTTGTACAGCGCCACGGCCGACTTGAACTGGTCGCGCCGCACGTCGAGCAGCGCTTGCTGCGCCGCATACGACTGGCGCTGCGCGTCGAGCAATTCCAGGCGGCTGTCCTGGCCCGCGTCGTAGCGCAGCTGCGACAGGCGCTGGCGCTGCTGCGCCGCCGTCACCACGCGTTCTTGCGCAGCGATCTGCTGGCCGTACGTGGCGCTGCCCGCCAGGCCGTCGCTCACTTCGCGGAAGGCCGTCTGGATGGCCTGCTCGTACTGCAGCACGGCCACGTCCTTGCGCAGGCGCGACAGTTGCAGCTCCGCGCGCAGCTGGCCGCCCTGGAACAGCGGCTGCGTCACTTGCGGCGCGAACGACCAGCTGCGCGCGCCGCCGCGGAACAAATCACCGAGCTCCGGGCTGGCAAAACCCAGCGACGCCGTCAGCGACAGGCGCGGGAAGAAGGCGGCGCGCGCGGCACCGATTTCCGCATTCGCCGCCACCAGCGCATGTTCCGCCTGCAGGATGTCGGGCCGGCGCGCCAGCAAGTCCGACGGCAGGCCGGCCGGCAGCCGGGTCAGCACGGGCTGTCCATCGAGCGCGCGGCCAGCGGGCAAATCGGCGGGCGGCGGCGCGCCGAGCAGCAATTCCAGGTTGTTGCGCGAAAGTAGACTGGCCCGCTCGCGCGCCTGCACGTCCGCTTCCGCCGTGGCGGCCTGCCCTTGCGCTTGCGCCACGTCCAGGCCGCTGCCCTGCTGCGCGCCATGCAAACGCTGCGTCAGAACCAGCGCCTGGCGCCAGTCAAGCAGGGTTTGCCGCGCCAGCGCCAGCTGTTCCTCGGCCAGGCGCTGCTCCAGGTAGGCGTCGGCCACGGCGCCGATCAGGGCCATGCGCGCGGCGCGCTGGCCCTGCTGCGTGGCCAGGTAACGGGAAAACGCCGCGTCAGACAGCGAGCGCAGGCGGCCGAACAGGTCGATCTCGAAGGCGCTCATGGCGATGCCGGCACTGAACTGGTTCTGCGTCAGCGCATCGGCGCCCCGCTGGCGCACGCCGCCCGCATTGGCGCCGATGGCCGGATAACGGCCCGCATCCTGGATCTGGTACTGTGCCCGCACGGCTTCCACGTTGAGGGCCGCCACGCGCAAGTCGCGGTTGTTTTCCAGGGCGATATCGACCAGGCGCTGCAGGCGCGCATCGAGCAGCATCTGACGCCAGCCCAGGTCGGCAGCAGTGCCGCCCATGCCTGGCGCGGAAACCTCCGCATACGCGGCAGGAACAGGCGCCGCCGGCTTGACCAGCGGCGGTGTCAATGAACACGCCGACAAGGCCAGCGCGGCCAGGGGCGTGATAAAGAATAAACGCATTACAACTCTCCTTCCACCGCTTTCACCGCGGCGGCTTGACTGCTTTTCTTGAAATAGCTGCTTGCCTTGTCGACGGCGCCCAGCACCACGACAAAGAACACGGGCACGAAAAACACGGCCAGCACGGTGGCGGTGATCATGCCGCCGAACACGCCCGTGCCGATCGCGTGCTGCGTCTCGGCGCTGGCGCCCGTGGCCAGCATCAGCGGCACCACGCCCAGCGCGAACGCCAGCGACGTCATCAGGATCGGACGCAAGCGCAAGCGGGCCGCCTCCACCGTCGCCTCGACCAAGCCCTTGCCTTGCGCCTGCAACTGGCGCGCATACTCGACGATCAAAATGGCATTCTTCGCCGACAAGCCAATGATGGTGATCATGCCCACCTTGAAAAACACGTCGTTCGGCATGCCGCGCAACATCACGGCCAGCACGGCGCCCAGCAAGCCCAAAGGCACGACCAGCATCACGGACACGGGAATCGACCAGCTTTCATACAGGGCCGCCAGCACGAGGAAGACCACCAGCATCGACAGCGCCATCAGCATGGGCGCTTGCGAAGCCGATTCCTTCTCCTGCAGCGACTGGCCCGTCCACGCCAGCGCGAAACCGGGAGGCAGCTGCTTCACCAGGCGCTCCATTTCCAGCATGGCGTCGCCACTGGAAACGCCCGGTGCGGCGCTGCCCGAAATGCGCGCCGCAGGATAACCCTGGTAGCGCACCAGCTGCAGCGGCGATTCGCTCCACACGGGGCGCACCAGTTCACCCAGCGCCACCATGCCGCCCGCGCTGTTGCGGATGCGCAGGGCCAGCACGTCGTTCAACTGCATGCGCGACGGCGCATCGGCCTGGATGATCACCTGCTGCATGCGGCCGGCATTCGGGAAATCGTTGACATAGGTCGAGCCCATGGCCGCCGTCAGCATGTCGGCAATGGCCGTAAACGACACGCCCAGCGCTTCGGCCTTGGTGCGGTCGATGTCGAGGCGCACGCTGGCGCCGGGTGGCAAGCCGTCCGGATACACGCCCGCCACCTTGCCGCTTTGCGCGGCCAGGCCCAGCAGCTGGTTCTGCGCCGCCTGCAAGGCAGCGATGCCCTGGTTGGCGCGGTCTTGCAGGCGCAGGGAAAAGCCGGACGAGTTGCCCAGTTCATCGATGGCGGGCGGCATCAAACTCATGATCACGCCCTCCTTCGCCTGCGACATGGCGGCCTGCGCCAGCGCCACTTCTTCCTGCGCCGTGGCGCCGTTGCGCTCTTTCCAGTCCTTCAGCATGGTGAAGGCCAGGCCAGCGTTCGGTCCCGCGCCGGAAAAGCTGAAACCAAGAATAGACTGGTTCACTTCGATGCCGGGGCGCGTCGCCACGTGCTGCTCGTACAGCTTGACGACATCGAGCGTGCGCTCCATCGTGGCGTCGGACGGCAGCTGGATCGAGGTGATGAAATATCCCTGGTCTTCTTCCGGCAAGAAGGCCGATGGCAGCTGCATGAAAGCGACGCCCAGCGCGGCGACGATGGCGCCATACAGCACCATCGAGCGCCCAGCGCGTTTGACCATCGCCACCACGCCTTTTTCGTAGCGCGCCGTCATGCGCTCAAACTGGCGGTCGAACCACAGGAAGAAACCCTTCTTGTCATGGTCGTGCGGACCGATCGGTTTCAACATGGTGGCGCACAGGGCCGGCGTCAGGCTCAAGGCGAGGAATGCCGAGAACAAAATCGACACGGCCATGGCCAGGGTGAACTGGCGGTAGATGGCGCCCACGGAACCGCTGGCCAGCGCCATCGGAATGAACACGGCCGTCAGCACCAGGGTGATGCCGACGACGGCACCGGTGATTTCGCGCATCGCCTTGGACGTCGCTTCCTTCGGCGACAGGCCTTCGGTGGCCATCAGGCGTTCCACCGCCTCCACCACGACGATGGCGTCATCGACAATGATGCCGATGGCCAGCACCATGCCGAACATGGTCAGCACGTTGACGGAATAGCCGGCCAGCAGCATCACGGTAAATGTACCCATCAGGGCGATCGGCGCGACGATGGCGGGTATCAGGGTGTAGCGTATCTTTTGCAGGAACAGATACATGACGAGGAACACCAGCACCATCGCTTCGAGCAAGGTGACGATCACCTTTTCAATCGAGATCTTGACGAACGGCGCCGTATCGAACGGCACCGAATACTTGATCCCGGCCGGCATGGTGTGCGCCAGTTCGGCCATGCGCGCGCGCACGGCGCTGGCCGTCTGCACGGCGTTGGCGCCGGGCGACAGCATGATGGCGGCGCCCGACGCGGCCTGGCCGTTTTCGCGGATGCTGAAATTGAAGCTTTGCGCGCCCAGCGACACCTTCGCCACGTCGCCGATGGTCACTTTCGAGCCGTCCGCATTCGCGCGCAGCACGATGGCGGCAAATTCGGCCGGCGTTTGCAGCTGGCCCTGCACCGTCAGCGGGATGGTCACGCGCTGGCCTTCCACGGCCGGCGAGTCGCCCAGGCGGCCGGGCGCGATCTGCGCGTTCTGCTGCGCCACGGCCGCCGTCAGTTCGCCCATGGCGATGTTGTACGACACCAGCTTGGCCGGATCGACCCAGATGCGCATGGCCCGTTCGGAACCGAACAGCTGCACCTTGCCCACGCCGGGAATGCGGCGCAGCTCTTCCGTCACATTGCGCGCCAGGTAGTCGCCCAGCGCCACTTCATCGTGCTGGCCGGTGTCGGAAATCAGGCTGACGATCATCAGGAAGCCGGACGACGCCGACTCCACCGTCAAGCCGTTTTGCCGCACGGCCTGCGGCAGGCGCGGTTCGATGGCTTTCAGGCGGTTCTGCACGTCCACCTGCGCCATTTCCGGGTTGGTGCCGGGCTGGAAGGTGACGGTGATCGAGGCCGAACCCGAGGTATCGGTCGACGACTCGAAGTACAGCAGGTGCTTGACGCCGGACAGTTCGCGCTCGATCAGGCCGACCACGGAATCGTTCATGGTTTGCGGCGTGGCGCCGGGATAATTGGCGCTGATGCTGACGCTGGGCGGCGCCACCGAAGGGAAGCGCGCAATCGGCAATTGCGGTATGGCGATCAGTCCGAAGAGGACGATGAAGACCGCCACCACCCACGCAAAGACGGGGCGGTTGATGAAAAATTGAGGCATGTCGTTAAACTTTCAAGATATTCAAGGTGGGCATCAACGGGCCTTGGCGGCAGCCGCCGTTGCCACGACGGCCGGCTTCCACGGCTGCGGCGCGGCGCTGGCGCCCGGCTGCAGACGTTCCTGGCCTTCGATGACGACGGTGTCGCCCGCCTGCAAGCCGCCGCTGACCACGTACTGGTGGTTGACGACATCGCCCACGCTGATCGGTTTCAGGCTGGCCTTGTGCCGGGCATCGAGCACCCAGGCCTGCGCCTGGCCATCGCTGCCGCGCAAGACGGCTTGCTGCGGCAGCAGCACGCCGTTTTCCTGCACGGCGCGGGCGATGCGGGCGCGCACGAACATGCCCGGCAAGAGCTGGCGCTGCGGGTTGTCGACCAGTACGCGGATGGTGGCGTCGCCCGTGCCGGCATCGATGCTGATGCCGGAGAACAGGATGCGCCCCGTGACGGGGTGCGGCTGGCCATCGGCGCCCAGGATGGTGACGGGCAGCTTGTCGGCGCCGCCGGTCCCCGAGGCTTGCAGCGCGGCCAGCGCGGCGGCCGGCTGGCGCACGTCGACATACACTTTGTCGATCTGCTGGATGCGCGCCATCGGCGCCGCATCCGTCATGCCCACGAGCGCGCCTTCCGTCACCAGCTCGGAGCCGATGCGCCCGGCAATCGGCGCCTCGACGCTGGCAAAGGCCAGGTCCAGGCGGCGCCGCGCCAGGGKCTGCAGCGCCACCTCGGCCGAATTGGCCAGCACCGTTTCGTAGCCGGCATGGCGCAGGACTTCGCCGAGAAATTCCAGCAG
>NZ_NRDQ01000083.1 GCF_002878455.1 Janthinobacterium sp. AD80 | reverse complement strand
ATCTGCCGTGGGCGTTGGAAATTTGAAGGGGGCTGCTCCTAGTACGAGAGGACCGGAGTGGACGAACCTCTGGTGTACCGGTTGTCACGCCAGTGGCATTGCCGGGTAGCTAAGTTCGGAAGAGATAACCGCTGAAAGCATCTAAGCGGGAAACTTGCCTTGAGATGAGATTTCCCAGAGCCTTGAGCTCTTTGAAGGGTCGTTCGAGACCAGGACGTTGATAGGCTGGGTGTGGAAGTGCAGTAATGCATTAAGCTAACCAGTACTAATTGCCCGTACGGCTTGTCCCTATAACCTTAGCAGGTGCAGAGGATAAGACGGTACAACGTTGCGTGTGTGTTGATACAACCAGTCATTACCCCAATCTTTGCTTCTTCCAGATTCATGGCCTTGTCGTCCTACAGGAGACAAGCGTCAGTACAAGTTATGCCTGATGACCATAGCAAGTTGGTCCCACCCCTTCCCATCCCGAACAGGACCGTGAAACAACTTTGCGCCGATGATAGTGCTGCAACCAGTGTGAAAGTAGGTTATCGTCAGGCTTGTTATTCGCAGTAGAGAAAAACCCGTCAAGAAATTGGCGGGTTTTTTTTCGTCTGGAGATTCGTGGCTTATGTCTGTGGTGTTTGTCGGCTTACGCGCTGCGCGCTAAGCCGACCTACGTCGATTTACCGCTAGCCAGGTGCGTAGGTCGGATTAGCGCGGCAAGGCCGCGCGTAATCCGACAACCACGCCAGCCGGTAGGTCGGATGCACGGGGCCGTCGAGGTGCGCAGCGTAAGCCGACAATATGCTTGGTACCAAATTATCAGCTCCCGCGATACGTGGAATACGACCACGGCGACACCACCAGCGGCACGTGATAATTCTCATCGGTGTGCGCAATGCCAAATGAAAGCGTTACCAGGTCGATGAAACGGGGCGACGGCAGTTCCACGCCTTGGGCGGCAAAATAGTCGCCGGCATTGAAGACCAGCTCATACTGGCCCGCTTTCATGCTGTCGCCTTCCAGCAAGGGCGAACTGCAGCGGCCATCGCTGTTGGTCATATCCATCTTCAACAACACTTTTCCTTCCGCTGCGACTGAAAACAGGGCCACCTTGACCCCGGCTCCGGGTTTGCCGTGGGCGATGTCGAGTACATGCGTGCTGAGTTTTCCCATTTGCTATCCTGTATATAGGGTGAGTGAATGTGCTTATCGTGCAAATCATATACCGGCGACGGCATCGGGCTATATGATTGAACATATAGACCACATTGTCCTCCTATAGGCGAGCCAGCGCATGAGTACTTACGACCATTATCCACGTGACCTGATCGGCTATGGCCGCACGCCGCCCCATCCGCAATGGCCGGGCAAGGCCCGTATTGCGCTGCAATTCGTCCTCAATTATGAAGAAGGTGCGGAAAACAGCGTGCTGCATGGCGATCCCGTCTCGGAGACGTTTTTATCGGAAATGATAGGCGCCGCCGCCTTTCCCGCCCGTCACCTGAGCATGGAGTCGATCTATGAATATGGTTCGCGCGCGGGGCTGTGGCGCTTGCTGCGCATGTTCAAGGAGCGAGGCCTGCCGTTGACGGTCTTTGGCGTCTCGATGGCCTTGAAGCGCAATCCGGAGGCAGTGGCCGCCTTCCAGGAGCTGGGGCATGAAATCGCCTGCCATGGCTTGCGCTGGATTTCCTATCAAAACATGGATGAGGCGACGGAGCGCGAACACATGCGCGAGGCCGTGCAGATTATCCGTGAATTGACGGGGGCCGCCCCGCAAGGCTGGTACACCGGGCGCGATTCGCCAAATACGCGCAAACTGGTGGTGGAACATGGCGGTTTCCGCTACGACGCCGATTATTATGGCGATGACCTGCCCTTCTGGGAAAAGGTCGCGTACACGGACGCGGCAGGCGCATCAGTGGTGCAGCCGCAACTGATCGTGCCCTATACCCTGGACACGAACGACATGCGCTTTGCTGCCATGCAAGGCTTTAATTCGGGCACGCAGTTCTTTGATTATCTGAAAGATGCCTTCGATGTGCTGTATGCGGAAGGCGATCCGAACGGCTTGAACCAGCCGAAGATGCTGTCCGTCGGCTTGCATTGCCGCCTGGTCGGGCGGCCGGGCCGCGCGGCGGCTTTGGCGCGCTTTCTTGATTATGTACAGCGCCATGAGCAGGTATGGATCACGCGCCGCATCGACATCGCCGAGCACTGGCATGCGACGCACCCGTTCCAGGTATAAGTTTTATTGATGTAGGATGATAAGTAAAATCAGTCTTTGCATATAGTTGTCCTGTGTACCGGTGTTAATCTTCTCCACTGGGACTATTCCGAGGCCAGCATGTCAGAACCGATTCGCTTTTATTACCGTGGTGCCGTGCAGGAAGTGCACAACGCCGCCCCCACGCAGACTGTGTTGCAGCACCTGCGCGAGGACTTGCATTGCACGGGTACCAAGGAAGGCTGCGCCGAAGGCGATTGCGGCACCTGCACGGTGGTGGTCGCCAGCCTGCTCGACGGCAAGGTGGAAATGAAGGCTGTCAACGCCTGTATCCAGCTTACGCCCACCCTCGATGGCAAGGCCCTGTTCTCCGTGGAAGACTTGCAACAGTCCGATGGCGCCCTGCATCCGGTACAGCAGGCAATGGTCGAATGCCACGGTTCCCAGTGCGGTTTCTGCACGCCCGGTTTCGTCATGTCGCTGTGGGGCATGTATCTGGAAAAAAATGGCGCGACGCCCACGCGCTGCGAAATCGACGACACCCTGTCAGGCAATTTATGCCGCTGCACCGGTTACCGTCCCATCATCGATGCAGCCAGACGCATGGGCGAATTGCCGCGCGTGGAATTTGATCGCGCTGGCTTGCAAACGCAATTGCAGGCGCTGCAGCGCGGCAGCCTGACTACGTATGAACACGGCGGCCAGCACTTCCACGCGCCGCGCACGGTGGATGAACTGGTGGCGCTGCGCACGGCGCATCCGCAAGCCTGCCTGCTGGCCGGCTCCACCGATATCGGCCTGTGGGTGACCAAACAGCTGCGTGACCTGGGCGACATCATTTATTTGGGCAACGTGGCTGCGTTGAAAAGCATTGTGATTACCGACGGCAAGCTGCAGATCGGCGCCGGCGCCAGCCTCAACGATGCCTACGGCGCGCTGTGCCAGCATTATCCCGATGAATTGTCGGAACTGTGGCAGCGCTTTGCCTCCTTGCCGATCCGTAACGCGGGCACCCTGGGCGGCAATGTGGCAAATGGTTCGCCCATCGGCGACTCGATGCCGTGGCTGATCGCGCTGGGCAGCGAGATCGTGCTGCGCGGTCCCGCCGGCCAGCGCAGCATGCCGCTGGAAGATTTTTATCTTGGCTATCAAAAGAAGGATCTGCAGCCCGGCGAGTTCGTCGAAGCCGTGCACGTGCCTTTGCCACGCGCCGGCGTGCATTTCCGCACGTATAAGCTGGCCAAGCGCTTTGACCAGGATATCTCGGCCGTCTGCGCCGCGTTTGCCTTTGAGCTCGATGGCGAGCGCATCACGGACGCGCGTATCGCCTTTGGCGGCATGGCGGCCACGTCGCAGCGCGCCGCGCAAACGGAGGCATTCTTGCGTGGACAGGCTTGGACGGAAGAGAACTTGCTCATCGCCATGCGCTTGCTGGCCGACGATTACGCGCCGCTGTCGGACATGCGCGCGTCGAACACTTATCGCATGACGACGGCGCAAAACCTGCTGCGCCGCTTCTGGCTGGAAACCCGCCCCGGTGCGCCTTTGCCACGCACCGCCATCAACGCCTACGCTTGCCGCGCCTGAAAGGACCCGCATGAACCATCCTGCCACGCCCAAACTGCAAGCTGCCGCCTGGAGCGCCGTAGGCAAGCCCAGCCCGCACGAATCGGCCCAATTGCATGTGCTGGGGCAAGCTACCTATACGGATGATATTGCCGAACTGCAGGGCACCTTGCACGCGGCCTTGGGCCTGTCGCAAAAGCCGCACGCACGCATCACGGCCATGGATCTGTCCGCCGTGCGCGCCGCCCGTGGCGTCGTCGCCGTCTACACGGCGCAGGACATTCCCGGTACCAACGATTGCGGTCCCATCATCCATGACGACCCCATCCTGGCGGCGGAGCTGGTGCAGTACGTGGGCCAGCCGATTTTTATCGTGGTGGCCGATACGCACGACCACGCGCGCCGCGCGGCGCGTCTGGCGCAAGTGTCGTATGACGAATTGCCGGCGATCATGACACCGCAAGCGGCCAAGGCGGCGCAGTCGTATGTGCTGCCGCCCATGCGCCTGGCGCGTGGCGACTACCAGGCCGCGTTCGAGCAGGCGCCGCACGTGGTCAAGGGCCAGTTGTATGTGGGCGGCCAGGAGCAGTTTTATCTGGAAGGACAGATTTCCTACGCGATCCCGAAGGAAGCGCAGGGCATGCTGGTGCTGTGTTCTACCCAGCACCCGAGCGAGATGCAGCACGTGGTAGCGCATGCGCTGGGCGTGCATTCGCATAACATCACCGTCGAATGCCGGCGCATGGGCGGCGGTTTTGGCGGCAAGGAATCGCAGTCGGCTCTGTGGGCGGCGGCCTCGGCCATCGCCGCATCGAAATTGAAACGCCCGGTAAAACTGCGCGCCGACCGTGACGACGACATGCTGGTGACGGGCAAGCGCCACTGTTTTTATTATGAATACGAAGTGGGCTACGACGATGATGGCAGGATTCTTGCCGCGAAAGTCGACATGACCACGCGCGCGGGGTACTCGGCGGACTTGTCCGGTCCCGTCGCCACGCGCGCCGTCTGCCATTTCGACAACACCTATTATTTGTCCGACGTGGATATCCGCGCCGCTTGCGGCAAGACGAATACGCAGTCGAACACGGCGTTCCGGGGCTTCGGCGGGCCGCAGGGCGCCATCGCCATCGAATACGTGATCGATGAAATCGCCCGCCATCTGCAGCGCGACGCGCTGGATATCCGCCTGCTCAATTTTTACGGGCGCAACGATGGCGAAGGGCGCAACGTCACGCCGTATGGCCAGAAAATCGTCGACAACGTCATCCATGAACTGGTGGCCGAGCTGGAACAGAGCAGCGATTACCGCGCGCGCCGCCGCGCCATCGACGCCTACAACGAGGCCAGCCCCATCCTCAAGAAGGGCCTGGCGTTCACGCCGCTGAAATTCGGCATCGCCTTCAATGTCACGCATCTGAACCAGGCCGGTGCCTTGGTGCACGTGTATGTGGACGGTTCCGTGCTGGTCAATCATGGCGGTACGGAAATGGGGCAGGGCATCAATACCAAGGTCATGCAGGTGGTGGCGCATGAGCTGGGCCTGGACCTCGAACGTGTGCGCGCCACGGCCACCGATACAAGCAAGGTGGCGAATACCTCGGCCACGGCGGCCTCCACCGGTGCCGACCTGAACGGCAAGGCGGCGCAGGATGCGGCGCGGCAGATTCGTGAACGCCTGGCTGATTACGCGGTCAAACTGTATGGTGGCGAAATGGCTTCCGTGCGCTTCTTCGATAACCACATCCACGTGCATGGCCACGTCGTGCCGTTTGCCGAACTGGTGCAAAAGGCGTATCTGGCGCGGGTGCAGCTGTGGTCGGACGGCTTTTATGCCACGCCCGGCCTGTCGTGGGATGCGAAGACGATGACGGGCCATCCTTTTTCGTATTACGCCTATGGCGCGGCCGTGGCCGAAGTGGTGGTCGATACCCTGACGGGCGAATGGAAGCTGCTGCGCGCCGATGCCTTGTACGACGCGGGCCAGTCATTGAATCCCGCGATTGACCTGGGCCAGGTGGAAGGCGCGTTTATCCAGGGCATGGGCTGGCTGACGACGGAGCAGCTGTGGTGGAATGCCGCCGGCAAGCTGATGACGCATGCGCCATCGACGTACAAAATCCCCGGCATTTCCGATTGCCCGGAAGACTTCCGTGTGAACCTGTTCCAGAACCGTAACGTGGAAGACAGCATCCACCGCTCGAAAGCCGTGGGCGAGCCGCCGCTGCTGCTGCCGTTTTCCGTGTTCTTCGCCATCCGCGACGCCATTTCCAGCGTCGGGAATCACGCCATCCAGCCCCCGCTCAATTCCCCGGCCACCAGCGAGGAAATCCTCAGGGCGGTGATGGCCGTGCAAGCGGCTGGCGTGGCGGCGTAAGGGGCCGATGATGAGCGACTGGCTGACAGCGATGGAGAATGACACGCAAGCTTGCGTGCTGGTGACGGTGGCCCTGGTGGACGGTTCCGGGCCGCGCGAGGCAGGCGCGAAGATGCGCGTCGCCACCAGCGGCCAGGTCGACACCATCGGTGGCGGCCACCTGGAACTGCGCGCGGTGGAGATCGCCAAGACCATGCTGGCCACGGGCAATACCCAGGCGCGCCTGGAACGCTTTGCGCTGGGCCCCAGCCTGGGCCAGTGCTGCGGTGGTGTCGTCTGGCTGGCGTTCGAACCAGTCGATACCGGCCGCGATGCGGTCTTGTCCGCCTTGCGTGAACGCCGCCAGCAAGACAGCTGGCGTCTGACGGCGCTCGATGGCGACGCCGCCTCAGCCCTGTTCGATACGGCGGGCAAGCTGATCGCTGGCACAGGCGAGCACGCGCCCGATACATTTTCGCGCGAACGGGGCACGCATGTGGCGCAAGGCATGGACGGGCGGCGCTGGCTGGTCGACCCGTGCCTGACGCCGCGCGCCCATTTGACCTTGTTCGGCGCCGGCCACGTGGGCGCCGCCATCGTGCGGGCGCTGGCCCACTTGCCCTGCAACGTCACCTGGGTCGATGAACGCGACGACATGTTTCCGTCCGATATGCCTGATAATGTGCGCATCGCCGCCACCGATACGCCCGAGGAATTTGTGTCCATGGCGCCGCCGGGCGGCAGTTTCCTTGTCATGACGCATAGCCATGCGCTCGATCAACGCTTGACCGAGGCCATCATGGCGCGCGACGATGCCGGCTGGTTTGGCTTGATCGGTTCGCACACGAAACGCAAGCAGTTCGAGCACCGCTTGCAGGCGCGAGGCGTGCCGGATGAGCGCATCGCCGCCATGGTGTGTCCGATCGGCATGCCAGGTATCCGCAACAAGGCGCCGGCCGTGATCGCCGCGTCCGTTGCCTGTCAATTATTGATGGTGTGGGAGGAAGCCGCCAGCGCGGCCCTGGCCGCACCGCTGCGGCTGGTATCTGCCAGCGCGCCGCCGCGCCGCAAGAGCCGCGCGGCCACTTACCCCTTATAGAAAGAAGTCATGCCGATTGTTCCTGCCACATTGCAAGCTTACCGTGCCAGCTTGCTGCACTTCCACGCCGATCCTGCTTTCAGCGACGACGCGCATGCCTGGCATGCGGATGGCTTGCTGATCGTTGCCGGTGGCAAGGTCGTGGCGGCCGGCGATTATGCACAACTGCTGCCGACTTTGCCGCCAGGCAGCGAGATCATCGATTACAGCGGCAAGCTGATCGTGCCTGGCTTCATCGACACGCATGTGCATTTCCCGCAGACGGAAATGATTGCCTCGCCCGCGCCCGGTTTGCTGCCATGGCTGGAGACGTATACCTTCCCCACCGAGCGCGCGTTTGAAAATCCTGAGCACGCGCGCAACGTGGCCGAGTTTTTCCTCGACGAACTGCTGCGCTGCGGCACCACCACGGCCATGGTGTACGGCAGCGTGCATCCGCAATCCGTCGATGCCTTCTTCGGCGCCAGCGAGGCGCGCGGCTTGCGCATGGTGGCGGGCAAGGTCATGATGGACCGCAACTGCCCGGAATTCCTGCGCGATACGGCCGAGTCCGGCGCGCGCGAAACTGAAGAGCTGATCCGGCGCTGGCACAAGCACGGCCGCTCGCTGTACGCGATCACGCCGCGTTTCGTGCCCACTTCGACGAATCAACAGATGCACCTGGCGGGCGAGCTGGCACATGCCTATCCGGACACGTATCTGCAGACGCATGTATCGGAAAACGAGGATGAGTGCCGCTGGGTGCGCGAACTGCATCCGCAGGCGCGCAGCTACCTCGACGTGTATGACCAGTACGGCATGCTGCGTCCGCGGGCCATGTTTGGCCATTGCATCTGGCTCGACGAGCGCGACCGCGCACGCATGGCAGAGACCGACTCGGCCGCCGCCATCTGTCCGACTTCGAACCTTTTCCTCGGCAGCGGCCTGTTCGATTTTGAACGGGCCGATGCGGCGCGCGTGCTGCTCTCGCTGGCCACGGATGTGGGCGGTGGCACCTCGTTCTCGATGTTGCAAACCATGAACGAAGCCTATAAAGTAGCACGCTTGAAAGGCAGCTATCTGCCCGCCTTGCGCATGTTTTACCTGGCAACCCTGGGCGCCGCGCGCGCCATGCAACTGGAAGGCACTCTGGGCAATTTCACGCCGGGCACGGAAGCGGATTTTATTGTGCTCGACAAGCAATCGACGCCGCTGCTGGCGCGCCGCACGGCCGCTTGCCAAAGCCTCGAGGAATTGCTGTTTGCCTTTGCGCTGCTGGGCGACGACCGCGCCGTGGCCGCCACTTATTCAGGCGGACGCTGCGTGCATGTGCGGGAGCAGAACTGACCTACCCGTTGTTCAACCTTGATGTATCCTGATGATTTGCCGCTGCTTATTTTCAGGAGGATTCACCCTGATCGAGAACGCTGATGCAAAAGAAATTCCCGGGCCTGGCGCTGGCCGCCGCACTCGCCGCCGCGCTGCCATTGGCTGGCACGGCCCACGCCGCCAACGCCGTGGCCGCTCCTTCCGCCAACGAGGCGGCCACCGCGCGCCATTTTGCCGCCCTGGTCTCGGGCACCCAGCCGAAGACCGCCGAGCTGAGCCTGTTCTTTTCCATGATGCCCAAGGGCGGAGATCTGCACCACCATTACTCGGGCGCCATTTATGCCGAGCAATTCCTCGACTGGGTCGACAAGGAAAACTATTGCGTCAACAAGACGACATACCGCATCGAAAGCAACAAGGATGTCGTGGCGGCTGAGCGCGCCAAACCGGCCGCCCAGCGCGACTGCCTGTCGTCCACGGAAGTATTCGCCGATGCGGGCCTGTATGCGGAATTGCTGCAGCGCTGGTCGACCAAGGATTTCTATAATCACGGTGCCATCCAGACGCCCCCTGACCGTACCTTTTTTGATACTTTCGGCTACTTCGGTCCCGTCGCATCGAGCAACACGGCCGATGGCCTGAAAACCCTGAAGCAGCGCGCCATCGCAGAAAACCTGAGCTATATTGAAACGATTTTCGAGCTGTCGCCGTTCGTGCAAAGCACGCAATTCGACCAGCAGGTGCTGGCGCCGGGCTTGCAGCCGGCCGCCCTGCAAGCCGTGCTGGCCAACTGGACAGCTAGCCTGGAGCAGGATGCCAGCTTCCAGAAAAGCATCACGGCCTATAACGACAACGTGAACAGCAGCAGCGCCGGCATCGACGACGCCGATTTCACCATGCGCTACCAGGCGTACGTGCTGCGCTTCCTGTCGCCATCGCAAGTATTTTCCTCGATGGTGGCGGCATTCAAGGCGGCCAGCCTGAATCCGCTGGTGGTGGGCGTGAACATCGTGGGCCAGGAAAGCGTGAATGTCTCCATGCGCGACTACAGCCTGCACATGGAAATGTTCAAGTTCCTCAAGGCAAAATATCCGAACGTGAAGATCGCCCTGCACGCCGGCGAGCTGGCGCTGGGCATGGTGCCGCCGGAAGGCATGGCATTCCACATCGCCGAAGCCGTCAATGTGGCGGGGGCCGACCGCATCGGCCACGGCATGGATATCGCCTACGAGCACAATGCGCTGGCCACCATGCAGAAGATGCGCGCGCGGGGCATTCCCGTGGAAGTGAACCTGACCAGCAATGATTATATCCTCGGTATCAAGGGGCAGGCCCATCCGATCACCCTGTACCGCAAGTACGGCGTGCCGTTCGTCATCTCGACGGATGACGCGGGCGTGTCGCGCAATACCTTGTCGAACGAATATGTGCTGTTTGCCAGCCAGTACAAGACGGATTACGCGGAACTGAAAAAGCTCTCGTATAACAGCCTGCGCTATTCCTTCCTTGCTGATGCTGATAAACAACGCTTGCTGAAAGCCCTGGACGTTCGTTTTGCGCGCTTTGAGGCGCAAATTGCCGCCGCCGACAAGACGGAAAAAAGCAGCAAACCGTAAGTTTCGCCTGCGTCGAAACTGACACTCTTGCCACGGCCGGGTTCTCCGGCCGTTTTCCATTTCCCTGCCGAATTTTCAACGATGTTTTATTGTCAATTTTGTGGCGGCTATGCGACACAATTCACCCCAGATGCATGACTTTATCCAATTTCCTGGATGAATCAATTTCAAGCACATATTGCTCACTTATAATCTCGCGCCATAAGCCCGGATACGCTCATCACGATATCAATCCTACTACTTAGTCTCTGCTATTTATATTTTAAATATATAAATATGTAAAAAAAAAACGTATTTGTCATCCATTTTTTGATGATGCATAGTGAGATGAGGGTGATATTAAAAAGTCACAATTCATATTCGTGATGACGTATGAAGATGGGTATTTGCAGTAAATAAAGGTGAGATGCAGAGTGAAACAAACAGTCATGCCGCAAAATGACGAGATTTTTCTGCATCTTGCCGCCGTGTCACAGTCTTGAAATATTTAACAATTACACTCGCGGCTTGCCATGTTGGCCGGTGCAGCATGTCGGGTGAATGACACAGGTGCTAGCGCCCTGGGTTGTACGGACCGGAACAGTGTTTTCAGCCGAAATTGTCAGGATACGGAGAGCCGTGATGTGCGGAGAGGCGTTTGTGATGGTCTTTGTCAGGACCGCAGCCAGTCCAGCCGGCGTAACAGTTGCAGCATCGTAAAGAGGAAATGTTGTGTTTGTGTTGCTGTGCGGCGCAGCCGGGCGGTGAGGCAATCCAGGATTTTCAAAAAATAATAGTCTTTTCTGGGGTTAAAGATGATCAATCACAAACGACTTCGGCTAACGCAAATCGCGTTAAGCCTGTCTATTGCACTGGCGGCGGCACCATCGTTCGCACAGAACACTACCTCGGCCATTAGCGGACGTATCTCGTCCAACGATGGTCAGCCAGCAGCTGGCGCCCAAGTAAACATCGTGCACGTTGAATCTGGCTCCGCCAGCAACGTGACCACCGATGCTGAAGGCCGCTATGTTGCCCGTGGCTTGCGCGCTGGCGGTCCTTACACGATCACCATCACCAAGAACGGCGAAGTGGAAAAACGCGAGGGCGTGTACATCCAGCTGGCTGAAACGGCCAGCGTCGATGCGACCCTGGGTGCGCCGATGCAATCGGTGAAAGTGGTCGGCAATGCCGCCCGCGCACAAATCTTTAACCGCAGCAACATGGGCGCCGGCACCAACATCGGCCCGACGGAACTGGCAACCCAGGCATCGATCTCGCGCAGCCTGCAGGACTACGCCCGCGCCGACCCGCGCCTGTCGCAAACGGACAAGGAACGTGGCGAAATCTCTGTTGCTGGCCAGAACTCGCGCTACAACTCGATGACGATTGACGGCGTGGCCGTGAATGACACTTTCGGCCTGGAAGCATCGGGTACCGCGACCGGCAAGCAACCGATTTCGATCGAAGCGATCCAGTCGGTTCAGGTGAACGTCGCCAACTATGACGTGACGCAAAAAGGCTACACGGGCGCGAACATCAACGCCGTGACCAAGTCCGGCACCAACAAGGTCAAGGGCAGCGTTTACTACGTGTTCCGCAATGACACCACCGCTGGCGACCGCTACAACGATTCGACCGGTGAATACTACGCGCCGCCAAAGTCGAAAGACACCACCAAGGGCGTTACCCTGGGCGGCCCGCTGATCCAGGATAAACTGTTCCTGTTTGCGAACTACGAAGAAACCAAGAGCTCGCGCGGCGCGCCAGCCTTCGGTCCGATCGGCAGCGACAAGACCAACGTGGCCATTTCGCAATCGGCCATCGATAGCGCCATCAGTATCGCCAAAGATAAATATGGCCTCGATATCGGTAGCTCGGCTATCCCTGCCGGTTCCGAATTCTCGGCCAAGGAAAAGCTGCTGAAGCTGGACTGGAACTTGACGGACAGCCAGCGCATGATGCTGCGTTACACCAAGACAGAACAAGCGGAGCCGATTTACACGGGTTTCTCGCAAACCGGTTTGTCGTTGAGCTCGTACTGGTACACCCAGGAAAAGAGCCTGGAAACCCTGGTCGGCCAATGGACGGCCGAGTGGACCCCAACGTTCTCGACCGAAGTCAAGTTCTCGACGCGCGACTATGACAGCGTACCGAAAAACAATGCCTACCTGCCAGCCATGGGCTTGCAATTCACGGGCGCGCTGCCAGCAGGCGCACCGGCAGGCCTGGCCACCGGCAACCGCTTCCTGAACTTCGGTACCGAACAGAGCCGCCAGCAGAACGTCTTGAAGACCAAGACGAAAGATTTCTACGCTGCCGGTACCTGGGCGCTGGGCGACCATGAAGTCAAGTTTGGTACCGATTACAGCAAGAACGATGTCTACAATGCGTTCCTGCAAAACGTCTACGGTAACTACACCTTCGGTTGTATCAACAGCAGCGCAGCGCTGACCTATTCGTTTGGCGCGATCAGCTGCGGTACGGCTACCGCCGCACAATTGCAAGCTGCCGTGCTGGAAAACTTCAGCCGCGGTCGTCCAAGTTCGTACTCCTACCAGGTGGCACAGCCAGGCCGCACCCTGAACGATGCGATCGCGACCTTCTCGCTGAAAAACATCGGTTTGTTCGTGCAGGATAGCTGGGATGTCAGCAAGCAGCTGACGGTCATGGCCGGCTTGCGCATCGATGGCACCCGTATCGGCGAAAAGCCGATCTACAATGCGCTGGCAGCTCAGCCTACCGTGGCACGCACGACGCCAACCGGCCGTCAAACGGGCGGCTTCGGTATCGACAATTCGCACACCATCGATGGCGAGAATCTGTATCAGCCACGCGTAGGCTTCAACTACAAGCTCGATTCGGCTCGTCCGACGCAGTTCCGTGGCGGTTTCGGCCTGTTCCAGGGCGCGGCAGCCAGTGTCTGGCTGGGCAATCCATACCAGAACACTGGTCTGGTCACGCAAAACATCACTTGCACCTCCGCCGCTGGCACTTGCCCGACGACCGATGGTTTCTTCAACCCGGATCCAACCAAGCAGCCAACCAACCTAGCCGCCGTTGTTCCAGCCATGAAAGTCGACGCCCTGAGCCCCGATCTGGCGCAACCGTCGGTATGGAAAGCCAATCTGGCGTTCGAGCATGAGTTGCCATGGATGGGCTTGATTGTTGGCGCGGAATACCTGCGCCTGCAAACCAAGAACTCGATCTACTACGAAGAGCTGAACATGGGCGCGCCTACCGCCACCGGTAGCGATGGCCGTCCGCTGTACTATGGCCCGAACGCCTACAAGACTTCGTGCTGGAATGCGACCGGTGGTCTGATCGGTGGCGCCAACTGCAGCGCGTTGACCAAAGCGGGCAGCAACGCCGCCTTCGGCCAGGTGCTGATGGCCAAGAACACGGACAAAGGCGAGTCGAACGTGCTGACCCTGTCGGTACGCAGCCCGCTGCGTGAAGGCCTGTCGTGGGGTTCGTCGTACACCTACAGCGATGCCACGGAAGTGTCGCCGCTGACGTCGTCGACCTCGAGCTCGAACTGGGGCGGCCGTGCCGTCTTCAACCCGAACGAAAACGTCGCGTCGAACTCGAACTACATGGTCAAGGACCGCTTCACGGCTAACCTTAACTGGCAAAAACGCTTCTTCGGCGAATACAAGACCACCTTCGGTCTGTTCTATGAAGGCCGTAGCGGCAAGCCATACAGCTGGACCATCAACAATGACTTGAACGGTGACGGTCTGGCCGGCAATGACTTGATGTACATTCCTAGCGCGCCAGGTTCGGGCGAAGTGGTCTTCTCCGGTGCGACGCCAGCGGCCCGCGCCGCCAATGAGGCAGCGTTCTGGAAAGTCGTCAATGCCAATGGCGACTTGCGTAAAGCCAAGGGCGGCGTGATTGGCCGTAACGAAAGCTTTGCATCATGGACCAACAGCTTTGACGTGCGTCTGAGCCAGGAAGTGCCAGGCTTCTTCAAGGGCAACAAGGGCATCTTCACCTTTGACATCTTGAACGTCGGTAACATGATCAACCGTAAATGGGGCCGCATCAATGAAGTGGCCTTCCAGTCGGCTGGTGGCCAGGTGCGCAGCTTCGTCGACTACGTCGGTATGGAAAACGGCAAGTATGTCTACAACACCCGTGCAGTAGTCGAAGGCCTGGAAACACGCCAGGCCAAGGGCGAATCGCAATGGGCACTGCAAGCAACGATCAAGTACGAGTTCTAATCTCGTCCTTGCCTCGTAGCTTGGCAAACTAAAAAACGGCTGGTGGCGACACCAGCCGTTTTTTTTATATGCAAGATGGTTTACTCTTTCCCCTTTTTAATAAATATCATTCCATGGCTCACTTCCTACGCACTCCTGTCGCCAGCGCGGCCTTGATTCTCACCCTGTCCGGCTGCAGCCATTTCGTTGCCGCGCCACAGGCTGCGCGCAGCGGCCCCATCGAAGTGAACCTGGTCGCTTTGAACGATTTCCACGGTAACCTCGAGCGCAGCAAATTCAGCTACACCAGCGTCACCGACCTGGTGCGCAAGACGGTGCAGGCAGGCGGCATCGATACCTTGTCCGGCGCCTTGACGGCCTGGCGCGGCGAAGACGCGCAGCTGATCTTTGTCGGCAATGGCGACCTGGTCGGTGCCAGCCCCGCCATGTCGGCCCTGTGGGCGGACGAGCCGAGCATCGTGGCCATGAACATGCTGGGCATGAAGGCCAGCTCTGTCGGCAACCATGAGTTTGACCAGGGCAAGGCGGAGCTGCTGCGCCAGCAGCGCGGCGGCTGCGACTCGTCGCGTGCCGACAAGGCATGCAAGTTCAGCCCCGACTTCAAGGGCGCCAGCTATGCGTATCTGGCGGCGAACGTGATCGACAGCCAAACGGGCAAGTCCCTGCTGCCGGCCTACCGCATCGAAGAAGCGCATGGTGTCAAGGTGGGCCTGATCGGCGCCGTGCTGAAAGATACGCCATCCGTGGTGACGGCGGCCGGCATCAGCGGTTTGCAGTTCGGCGATGAAGCCGACGCCATCAACGCCACCTTGCCGCAATTGCGCGCGCAGGGTGTCGGCGTGTTCGTCGTGCTGCTGCACCAGGGCGGCGAAACGCCGGAAGCCGTCGATCAGCCTGACTGCAGCGGCCTCAAGGGCGAAGTGGTCGACGTGGTAAAGCGCCTCGACCCCGCCATTCAACTGGTCATCAGCGGCCATTCGCATCAGGGCTATCTGTGCCGTGTCGATGGGCGCCTGGTGACGCAGGCGCAAATGGGCGGCCACATGCTGACCCGCATCAAGCTCAAGGTCGATCCCGTCAAGAATGCCGTCATCGATGCCAGCGCACAAAACGTCGTCATGCTGCCGGGCCAGTACGCGCCGGACCCGGCCGTGGCGGCCTACCTGGAATCCGTGAAGCAGCGCAGCGCGGCCGAATTGTCGCGCCCGGTGGCCGTCATCGCCGTGCCCAGCGTGGGCCGCAGCACCAAGGGCGGCGGCGCTTCCGCGCTGGGCGACCTGGTGGCCGACAGCACCCTGTTCGGCGCGCGCGCCGCCGGCGCGCAAATCGGCCTGATGAACAATGGCGGCATCCGCAAGGACCTGGAAGCGGGCGCCGGCCTGATGACGAACGTGGGCCAGAACCAGGCCGTGGTGCCGTTTGGCAATACCCTGGTCGTCGTGAGTCTTTCTGGTGCGCAAATCCGCATCCTGCTCGAACAGCAATGGCCGGGCGCCGAAGCGGAAGAGGGCAACCTGCTGCAAGTGTCTGAAGGCTTTACGTATCGCTGGGACAGCACCCGGCCGCAGGGCCAGCGCGTGCTGCCGGGCAGCATCATGCTGAATGGCGTGGCCATCGATGATCAACAGCAATACCGTGTCGCCGCCAACAGTTTCCTCGCCGGTGGCGGCGACCGCTTCACCGTTCTGGCAGCCGGCACGCGCCGCCTCGACACGGGCGTGCGCGATATCGACGCCTTCAGCGACTACCTGATCGCCCGCGCCCGCGCTGGCAAGCCAGCCGGCAGCGCCACGCCGGCGGGTCGCATCGTGCGCGTCAAATAATTTTAACAAGGAAAAACCATGCGTCGTTTATTTGTTTCCGTTCTCCTCTCCAGCCTGTTCGCGGGCAGCGCCCACGCCGATTTCACGATTCCCGGCTTTGAGCTGGTGCACACCTCGCCCGTGGAAACGAGCTTGACGAATCCCGACCTGCGCGAGCCTGTTGCCGTGTGGACCGAGCTGTTCGACGGGGCCAGGAAAGAAATTGTCATCGCCCAGTTCTATGCCGTCAGCAAGCCGGGCACGGCCTTTGAAAAAGTGCTGGCCAGCCTGACGGCGGCCGGCCAGCGCGGCGTAAAGATCCGCTTCCTGCTGGACCAGAAGGGCGTGGGCTTGTCGGAAGCGGCGACCATCGCGCAGATCAAGGCGATTCCCAATCTGGACTTGCGCCTGATCGATTTCAATAAAGTCACGGGCAACGGCATCGTGCACGCCAAATACCTGGCCGTCGATGGCCAGGTGGCCTACATCGGCAGCCAGAATTTCGACTGGCGCTCGTTCGAGCACATCCATGAGACGGGCTTGAAGATCACTGAAGCCGGCATGGTTGGCCAGGTGCAATCGATCTTCGAACAGGATTGGCAAGCCCAGGCATTGACGTCGCAAGGCAGCCGCGCCACCGTACTCAACAGCAAGGTGGTAGCGGCCAACTACGCGCAGAACGCTTTCCTGCTGGCCAGCCCGAATGCCTACAACCCGGCCGGCGTGGGCGACTCGGAAACGGGCTTGCCCGCCTTGCTGGCGGAAGCGAAAAACGAAGTGCGTATCCAGCTGCTCGATTACGCGCCGCTGTCCTACGGCCCGAACCGCACGCGGCCGTACTACGCCGTGATCGACAATGCCGTGCGCGCTGCCGCCCAGCGCGGCGTGAAAATCAAGCTGATGGTGTCCTCCTGGAACACGGAAGCGCCGGCCATCGCCTACCTGAAAAGCCTGGCCCTGGTGCCGAATGTGGAAATTCGCATCGTCACCTTGCCTACGGCCTCGACGGGCTTCATTCCGTTTGCGCGCGTGATCCACAGCAAGACCATGAGCATCGACGGCAAGCTGGCCTGGGTCGGCACGAGCAACTGGGCGGGCGGCTATTTTGACCTGTCGCGCAACCTGGAAGTGGTGCTGCGCAACGACGCGATGGCGCAGCGTATCGCGGCCTTGCACGAGCAGACGTGGAGCTCGGCCTACGCGCAGCCGATCGACATCAACAAGCAGTATCCGAAGCCGGCCAAGGCCACGCCGCAAGGCAAGGAGTAATGGTGAACATGCATAAACTACTGAGTGTGCTGGCGCTGGGCGCCGCTTTCGCATCCGGTAATGCGCTGGCCTGGGGCAACGACGGCCACCGCGCCGTGGGCGCCATTGCCGATCAATTGCTCAAGGGTAGCGCGGCGCAGGCCAAGGTGGCAGCCTTGCTGCTGCCGGGCGAAAGCCTGGAAAAGATCGCCAACTGGCCCGATTGCGTGAAGGGTACGTATTGCGGGCCGCAATCGCCGGAAATGCTGACCTATGTGGCGGCAAACCCGAAACACGGCGAATACCATTACACGAATGTGCCGTTCCAGAACGCGCACTACCACGACCACGGCGTGGGCACGGCCGATGACGATATCGTGCAAACTTTGAAACAGGCGATCCTCGTGTTGCAGGGCAAGGCTGATGCGGCCAGCAATCCGCATGGCTTCAGCCAGCGCCAGGCCTTGATTTTGATCACGCACCTGGTGGGCGATATCCACCAGCCGCTGCACGTGGGTAACGCCTTTGTCGGCAATGATGGCCAGTTCTTCGCGCCCGCCACGCAGGCGCAGATCGATGACGTGGCCATTTTCAATGCGCGCGGCGGCAACGATTTATTGCTGGACGATGCGCACATGACGGCCTTGTCGGACGCCGTGATCCCCGCGCCGCTGCCGGTGGAAGCGGGTGCCAAGCCGGCCAGCGCCTACCCGAAGTCGCCCACCAAGCCCTTGCATTCCTACTGGGATACGACCGTGGTCGACTACGCCATGCGCCGCCTGAGCACGCGCACGCCGCGCCAATTCGCCAGCACCGTGATTGCCAGTGCGCCTGTAGTGAACGGCAATAGCGGCGACCCCGTCACCTGGCCATATCAGTGGGCCGATGCCTCGCTGGCGGCCTCGAAGATTGCCTTCGCCGACGTGGTGGCAGGTCCGGCCACGCAGCAGACCAGCCGCAAGGGCGACGTCTACAACGTGTGGGCGCTGACGGTGCCGGACAATTATCCTGTGCCCAGCTCGGCGCTGGCCAAGCAGCAGCTGACGGAGGCGGGCTATCGCCTGGCGGCCGTGCTGCAGGCGATCTGGCCGCAGTAAGGTAACAACGGCCTTTGGGCCGTTTTTTTTTACGCCAGGATCACCTTGATGCCCAGTTCGCGGTAGGGGGCGACCAGGGCATCCTCCACGTCGCGGTGCACGACAATATCGCTGACCTGACTCAAGGGCATGATCTGGAACGGCGACGCCGTATTGAACTTTTCCGGCGAGGCCAGCACGATGGTGCGGCTTGACGCCTCGCCCAGCGCACGCTTCACGCACGCTTCCTCGTAATCGCCGGTGGTAATGCCCGTCTGCGGATGGAGGCTCGATACGCCCATGAAACACAGGTCCGCACGGATGCGGCCGATGGCTTCCACGGTCGCGGCGCCTACGCCGACAACCGAGTGCTTGTACAGGCGGCCACCCAGCATCAGCACTTCAATGGATGGGTGATTCACCAGCTCCACAGCAATCGAGGGGCTGTGCGTGACGACGGTGGCGCGCAGTTCGCGCGGCAGCTGGCGCGCCAGTTGCACGGCGGTAGTGCCGCCATCGATGAAGACCACTTGCCCTGTTTGTATCAGCTTCGCCGCCGCGCGGCCGATGGCCGCCTTGATGCCAACCGAGAGCTGTTCGCGGCCCGCAAACGGCGCCAGCGCAGGCGAACGCGGCAGCAAGGGCAGGGCGCCGCCATGCACGCGCTCCAACAAGCCCTCTTTTGCCAGCTCGCGCAGGTCGCGGCGTATCGTGTCTTCCGACAAGCCCAGGCTATCGCTGACCGCTTTGGCGACGATCTGGCCTTCGCGCTGGAGCAGATCCAGCAAGTATTGTTTGCGCTGATGTGTGAGCATGGGTTTTCTTATATTTTCTTGATATTGCACGAGTTTGCATGATAAAGTCGGCAAAGACAAGCGCAAGGAGACGATATGCACGAAGAAAACAAGCAACAGCAACGGGTACGCATCCACGGCGTGCAAACCCTGTCGCACGACTGGTATCTGTTGCAAAAGACCACGTTCGATTACCTGCGCCGCGACGGTCAATGGCAGACGCAGACGCGGGAAACCTATGACCGCGGCGATGGCGCCACCATCCTGCTCTACAACAAGAAACAGCGCACGGTGATCCTGATCCGCCAGTTCCGTTTTCCCACCTACCGCGATGGCCACGACGGTTTCCTCATCGAATCAGCGGCAGGCTTGCTGGAACAGGCCAGCGCCGAGCAGCGCATCCGCGCCGAGGTGGAAGAGGAAACCGGTTACCAGGTGGGGCAGGTGCACAAGGTCTTCGAAGCCTTCATGAGCCCCGGTTCCGTGACGGAGCGTTTGCATTTCTTTGTTGCCGAATACGACCCCGCCAGCCGCATCGGCGACGGCGGCGGGCTGGCGCACGAGGGCGAAGACATTGAAGTGCTGGAACTGCCGCTGGCGCAGGCGATGCGCATGGTCGCCGATGGCCGCATCTGCGACGGCAAGACCATCATGCTGCTGCAACATGCGCAGCTGCAGTTGATGCCGGGAAAGCGGGGCATGCAGATACTCGTTGCCGGCCCGTATCGCTCCGGCACGGGCGACGATCCTGCCCTGATGGCGGCGAATGTGGCGGCCATGCAAGCCGTCTGCCTGCCCTTATATGCCAGGGGGCACATGCCCGTGCTCGGTGAATGGCTGGCCTTGCCCATGCTGGCGCTGGCCGGCTCAAGCCGGGTGGGCGATGCCGTGTATGAGCAACTGTTCCACGTGCATGCGACGCGTTTGCTCAGCCATTGCGACGCCGTGCTGCGCATTGGCGGCGCGTCGGCTGGGGCGGATCAGATGGTGGCCGCAGCGCGCGGTCTTGGCTTGCCCGTGTATTTCTCGCTGGACGAGATTGCACAGGCGTAAAAAAAGCGAAGCCCTGGGCTTCGCTTTTTGTCATTTTAGGGGGCGCCTGAAAAAAGCCCAGGGCAAGGCGACGACGCCATGGGTATTTTCTCAGGTGCTCTTAGCGCGATTTGACGAATGGAATGCCGATCGCTTTAGGCGCGATGGATTTCGCCATCAAGCCTGCCAGCACAATCACGGTGACCACGTACGGCACCATCTGGATCAGCGAGCCGGGGATACGGCCAACGACCGGCAAGTCCACGCCTTCGATCTGGATCTGGATGGCGGCGAAGAAGCCGAACATCAGACAGCCGAGGAAGGTGTAGACGGGGCGCCAGTTGCCGAACACCATGGCCGTCAAGGCCAGGTAGCCGGCGCCGGCCGACATGTCGCGCAGGAAGAAGCCGCTTTGCACGATGGCCAGATAGGCACCCGAGAACGAGCACAGGATACCGGCTACCAGCATGGCCATGTAGCGCGTCGCTTCCACGCTCACGCCAGCGGAATCGGCCGCATGCGGGTTTTCGCCGCAGGCGCGCAGGCGCAGGCCGAAGCGCGTGTGGTACAGCAGCCAGTGCACGAGCGGAATCAACAGGAAGGCCACGTAGACGAGGATGGAATGGCCGCCGATCAAATGGGCATACACCCAGCCGATGAAGGGAATATGTTCCACGTACTGCGTGCCCGGCAAGACCACGTCGAACAGGCGCGCCGAACCGAGATCGGGCGTGCGGCCGCCTTGCTGGAAGAAGAACTGCGCCAGCACGAACGTCAGTCCGCTCATGGCGATGTTGATCGCCATGCCGGCCACCAGCTGGTTGCCCTTTTGCGTGATGCTGACATAGGCCTGCAGCAGGGCCAGGGCGACGCACACCAGCATGCCGGCAGCCATGCCGTAATACGGGTTTTGCGTCGTGTACGCCACGGCGGCGGAAGCGAAGGCGCTGGCCAGGATCTTGCCTTCCAGGCCAATGTCGATCATGCCGCTGCGTTCGGCGAACAGGCCGGCCATGGCGGCGAAGATCAGCACCGGCGCATTGCGCACGGTCGATACCAGGATGCTGGCGAAGTGAAAGTCGTCGAGTGTCATGGTGTTAGCCTTTGGTGCGCTTGAGCAGGGCGGAAATGGCCGGTGCGTAGAAGTTTTCCATCGCGCCGCAGAACAGGATGATCAAGCCCTGGATGAAGATGAAGGTTTCCGTCGGGATATTCGGTTTTTCCAGCGACAAGTCGAAGCCGCCCTGGATCAGCGCGCCGAACAGTACGGCCGACAGGAAGATGCCGACCGGATGCTGGCGGCCCATCAGGGCGATGGCGATGCCGATGAAGCCGGCGCCGCCGACGAAGTTGAGCGAAAGGTAGTGCGTCGAACCCATGATGGAATTGACGGAGCCAAGGCCCGCCAGCGCGCCCGAGATCAGCATGACGATGATGATCATCTTGCTGATCGATACGCCCGCATAGTGGGCCGCGTGCTTGTTCAGGCCCGTGGCGCGCAGCTTGAAGCCCCACGACGAGCGCCACACCATCACGCCATAGATCACCAGCGCGGCGATCGCCAGGATAAAACTGATGTTCAGCGGCGTGTCGCCCAGCGACGGGAACCAGGTACTCAAGCGCGGCATTTCGCCGCTTTCCGCAAACACGCGGCTGGCCGTGTTCTGCTCGCCTGGCGGGATCAGGTATTTCACGATCACGAAGTTCATCAGGCTGGCGGCGATGAAGTTGAACATGATGGTGGTGACGACGATATGGCTGCCGCGCTTGGCTTGCAGGTAGCCGGGCAGGAAGCCCCACAGCGCGCCGAACAGGGCCGCGCCTATCATGGCCGCCGGAATCAGCAGCCAGGCGGGCAGGGTCTGGTCGAAGGCCAGCATGGCTACCGTCAAGCCCAGGCCGCCAATATACATCTGGCCTTCGGAGCCGATATTGAACAGGCCGGCCTGCATCGCCACGGAGACCGACAGGCCCGTGAAAATGAAGGTGCTGGCGTAGAACAGGGTGTAGCTCAGGCCTTCCGGATTGAGGATGGCGCTGTTGACGAGAATACCCAGCGATTCGGCCGGGTCTTCGCCCAGCATATAAATCACCAGGGCTGCGACCAGCATGGCCGACAGCAGGTTTAACATGGGCATGACAAAGGCTGTCGCCCAGCGTGGCAAGTCGTTATTCATGATTTATGCATTCCCCCCATCAGCAGACCGATGCGGGTGGTATCGAATTCTTCAATTTTCAGTTCGCCGGTGATGCGTCCGCCGCACATGACCAGAATGCGGTCGGCCAGCGCCCGCACTTCTTCCAGTTCGACCGACACCAGCAGGATCGCCACGCCTGCGTCGCGCAGGGCCAGCAATTGCGTATGGATGCTTTCGATGGTACCGATATCGACGCCGCGCGTGGGCTGGCCCACCAGCATCAGTTTCGGCTGCGCCAGTACTTCGCGCGCGATCACCACCTTTTGCTGGTTACCGCCCGACAGCAAGCCGATGCGCAGGTCCGGGTTCGCCGGGCGCACGTCGAACGTCTTCAGCAGCTCGGCGCAGCGCGCGCCGATGGCCTTGAAATTGAACAGGCCCCAGCGGTTCTTCAGGCGGTCCTGGTAGCCGAGGATGGTGTTCTGCATGACGGAGAAATTTTTCACCACGCCATCACGCAAGCGGTCTTCCGGAATGTGCGCGATGCCCAGTTCGCGGAAGGCCAGCGGCAAGCCATCGGCATCGTGGCGCTTGGCAAACGGCAAGTCCTTGTCCAGAAAACGCAGCTTGCCCGATGTCGGCAAACGCATGCCCGATAAAATTTCCAGCAGCTCGCTCTGGCCATTGCCCGACACGCCCGCGATGGCGACGATTTCGCCGGCGCGCAAGTTGAAACCTATGTCGGCCAGCAATTTGACCTGCTGCTCGTCGGCCAGTTGCAGGCCATCGACTTCCAGCACGGTGGCGCCCGGATTGTAGGGGGCGCGCGGCAAGTGGCTCTGGATGGGGCGGCCGACCATCATGTTGGCCAGTTCCTCTTTCGAGGTGCCGGCCGTCGCCACGGCGCCCACCACCGTGCCGCCGCGCATGACGGTGACGTTGTCGGTGATTTCCAGGATCTCTTGCAGTTTATGAGTGATCAGGATGATGGTCTTGCCCTGTTCCTTGAACAGGCGCAGGATTTCAAACAGCGATGCGGTTTCCTGCGCCGTCAGCACGGCCGTCGGCTCGTCGAGGATCAGGATATTGGCGCTGCGGTAAATCTGCTTGAGGATTTCCACGCGCTGCTGCGCGCCGACGGAGAGGTCCTCGATCTTTGCCAGCGGGTCGACGTCGAGGCGATAGCGCGCGCAAATTTCGCGCAGCTGGGCTTCCGCTTCGGCGCGGTGGCTGGCCAAACGAAAACCGCCTTCCGTGCCCAGCATGATATTGTCGA
This sequence comes from Janthinobacterium sp. AD80, assembly GCF_002878455.1. Classification (GTDB taxonomy): domain Bacteria; phylum Pseudomonadota; class Gammaproteobacteria; order Burkholderiales; family Burkholderiaceae_D; genus Janthinobacterium. The sequence continues at coordinate 48,095 of NZ_NRDQ01000083.1, read as the reverse complement.
GGACGGTGAAATTCTCGACCAGCATGAAATGCTGGTGCACCATGCCAATGCCGAGGTTGATCGCCTCCTGGCTGTTGCGGATAGGCTGTACTTTTCCGTCGAGCAGGATTTCTCCGCCGTCGGCACGGTAGTACCCGTACAGGATGCTCATCAAGGTCGACTTGCCCGCGCCGTTTTCCCCCACCAGGCCATGGATACTGCCCTTGGCGATGGAGAAGCTGACGTCGGCGTTCGCCTTCACATGCCCAAACTGCTTGGAAATGCTGCGAAATTCTACTGCTGGCTGCATAGGTTCATAACTGGATAGTTTCATGGAAACGCGCCGCGCGGAGACAGGCCCCGGCGGCGCGCTAAAAGATACGGAGAAAAATTAAACCGGGCAGCTGCTGCCGACGCGGTAATCGATCACTTTGATCTTGCCATCGATAATGTCCTTACGCGCACCCAACACGCGCTTTTCGATTTCCGGCGTAATCAGCTTGCGGTTGTTCGCGTCGAGCGCCCAATCCACGCCGCCTTCTTTCAAGCCTTTATAGCTGACGCCGCCCTTCCAGGTGCCGTTCTTGACTTGCATGAAGCTGTCGTAGACCGTGTTGTCGACGCGCTTGACCATCGAGGTCAGGATGCTGCCTGGATACAAATGGTTCTGGTTCGAATCGACGCCGATGGCCAGCTTGCCTTTTTCTTTGGCCATTTGCAGGGTGCCCATGCCGCTGCCGCCAGCGACGGCGAAGACGACATCGACGCCGCGCTCGAATTGCGAGCGGGCCAGTTCGCCACCCTTGGCCGGGTCATTCCAGGCGCCGGACGTGGTGCCGACCATGTTTTGCGTGATTTCCGCCTTCGTGTTCACGGCCTTGACGCCTTGCGCGTAGCCGCAGGCGAAGTTGCGGATCAGGGGAATATCAATGCCGCCGATGAAGCCGACTTTCTTGCTCTTGCTGGCCATGGCCGCAGCCACGCCCACCAGGTAGGAGCCTTCTTCTTCCTTGAAGACGACGGAGTTGACGTTGCTGCCGGCGGCCTGGCCGTCGATCAGCACGAATTTCACGTTCGGGAATTCCTTGGCGACTTTTTGCACGGCTTGCGTCTGCGCAAAGCCGATGGCCGCGATCATGTCGAGTTTCTTGCGGGCCAGGCCGCGCATGACTTGTTCAGCCTGCGTATCGCTCGATGCCTGTACTTCAATGAAGGAAATGCCCGTGTCTTTTTTGAAGCGCGATGCGCCTTCGAAAGCGGATTGGTTGAACGACTTGTCGAACTTGCCGCCCGCGTCATACACGACACCCAGTTTTGGGGTAGCCGCGGACGCTTGAGCAGTCAACAATACGGCTGCGATCGTCAAACTAAATTGTGTAAGTTTCATGAATTGGCTCCTGGAAGATCGATATTGTATATTTTTTATAGGTGAAACATATAATTTGGGGCCGATTTAGCCTGTTTTTCATGCACGAGGTGATGATTCCTTATCAACATTGCACTGTATTGCACAAGATCATTGCTGAGCTTGTATGCTTTTGCCGCGTCAATGTGATGCTCATGCAACAGTTGAGCCCCGTCTCTTTTATAGTTACAACATCGAATGGGGCGTCCGGAGCGGGCTGGGATGCGCCGTCAGCGGACGGGCAGGGCAAGCACGGAACCGGCGCCACGATGGGCGTCCGGATCACTATGCATCATGCCAGATATGTATGACAAATACGTTTTTGTTTAACTATTTATATGAAAGCCATATAAATTGGAGGGCAAACCCAAAAGAAGGGCCGGGGTAGGACCCTCAGGGGCCGACCCCGGTCTTGCTGCTTTTCGGCTTCGCGTTACGCATGCACAGTGAGCATCGGCGGCCGCACATCCCCACGTGCAACAGGTGTTGTTCGCGTTCTCAGGCAGCCGGGGGATTGAGGATATTCAGGAAAGCCCGCACGACGGGCGCGTCGTCGAGCGTCGTGTAGCTGATGTACAGATTCGCAGAGGGCGGATTGGTCTTGATGGGCAGGAACACCACGCCAGGCCAGCCGATGCGGCTCGTCGTTTCCGGCACCAGGGTCACGCCCAAGCCTGCGCCCACCATGGCCAGCAGGGTTTGCGGCTCGCTCGCTTCCTGGAAGATCACGGGTTCGAAACCGGCATTGATGCAGCATTGCACCAGGTAGCGGGGAAACGCGGATTTGTCCAGGTTCAGGGTCAGCATCGGTTCGTGGGCGATGTCGATCAGCTCGATCGCCGTGTTTTTCGCCAGCGGATGGTGTTCATTGACGGCCACGCAGACGTTTTCGCGAAAGCACAGTTCCTGGCGTAGATTGTCGTGGCGCAGGTCGTCGTCGTTAAGCTTGGGTTCGCGCCAGAAGCCCACGTCGATCTGCTTGGCGCGCAGCGCTTCGTACTGCACCGTGGGGCCGAATTCATGGATGGTCCAGGTGACGCGGGGAAATTTGGTCTGGAATTCTTCCAGCAAGCTGGGGATGGGGCCCCACATGGCCGAGCCGACGATGCCCACGCGCAAGCGGCCCACTTCGCCGCGGTCGATCTGGCGGATGGTGTCGATGGTCATGCGCATCTTCGCCAGCAGTTCGGTCGCTTCATTCATCAGTGCCTTGCCCGCCACGGTCAGCTCGAAGGTGCGCGTGGTGCGCGCAAACAGGCGCACGCCCAGTTCGCTTTCCAGTTTCATGATCTGCTGGCTCAGGGGCGGCTGCGAGATATGCAGGCGCTCGGCGGCGCGGCTGAAGCTTTTCTCCTCGGCGACGGCAAGAAAATACTTTAACTGTTTCAGATCGATGGACATGCTTTCCTTGCATTACCTGATGCTAAGCGGGAACGGCGCGCAAGCCTGAAAGGCTGCGCGCTTCTTTACAGCAGTCCTATTATCGTGCCACGACTGCCTGCATGGCAATGGCCAGTGCCGTACCGACTTGGGCATTGTGCTTGACCAGGGCGATATTCGTCGCCAGGCTGCGGCCATCCGTCAGCTGCTTGATGCGCGACAGCAGGAATGGCGTAACTTGCTTGCCCTTCACGCCGCCAGCGTCCGCTTCCTGCAGCGCTTGCGTGGTGATCGCGTCGATTTCTTCTTTCGGCATGGCTTGCGCGGCCGGCACGGGGTTGCTGACGACGACGCCGCCTTTCAAGCCCAGCTGCCATTTGGTGCCGATGAAGGCAGCCTGTTCTGCTGGCGTGTCGAGGCGGAAATCGGCCTTGAAACCGCTTTCACGCGTGAAGAAGGCAGGGAAGCCTTCCTGGCCCACGCTGATGACGGGCACGCCGTGGGTTTCCAGGTATTCCAGGGTCAGGCCGATGTCGAGGATGGATTTCACGCCCGCGCAGACGACGGCGACGGAGGTTTGCGCCAGTTCCTGCAAGTCGGCGGAAATGTCGAAACTGGTTTCCGCGCCGCGGTGCACGCCGCCGATGCCGCCCGTGACGAACACGGCGATGCCGGCCAGTTCCGCGCAAATCATGGTGGCGGCCACGGTGGTGGCGCCCAGCTTGCCTTGCGCCAGCACGAATGGCAGGTCGCGGCGGCTGACCTTCATGGCGTCGGGTGAGGTGCCCAGCAGTTCCAGCTGCTCGGGCGACAGGCCCACACAGATCTTGCCGTCGATGATGGCGATGGTGGCCGGCACGGCGCCGCCGTCACGGATGATCTGTTCCACTTCGCGCGCCATTTCCACGTTTTGCGGATACGGCATGCCATGCGAAATGATGGTCGACTCCAGCGCCACGATGGCTTTGCCGGCGGCGCGCGCGTCGAGCACTTCCTGCGAGAACGAGAGGAAGCTATTGATTTGAGTAGTGAGTTGAGTCATGTTTCAGTCCTGTTGAAAGAGGGTAGGAGGGGGCGGCGCCAGGTCGGCGTCGTCGATATCGTCGAGCGCGCCGGCGGAAATATGCGGCGAGACGGTGGCGGCCGATTCCAAGGTCATGGCGGCCAGTTTCAGGCCGCGCCGGCAGGCCAGTTTCAAATCGCCGCTGTCGTGGTACAGCGACCAGCAGACGGCGGCGGAAAACGCGTCGCCGGCACCCGTCACGTCGACGGCGTCCACTTCGCGCGCGGCCAGGTGCTCGATCGGTGCGTCCAGGGTGTCGCCATCCGTGAAATACACGCCTTCGCCGCCGCACGTGACGACCACCTGGCGCGCGCCCTGGCGCTGCACTTCGCGGCAGGCGGCGCGCACATCAAACGCCGTTGGCAAGGCGCGCGCCACGCGCGTTTCCAGTTCGCCACGGTTGAGTATCAACAGGCGCAAGCCCGTCAAGTCCTGCGGCAAGTGCGCCATCTTCGGCTGCGAGACGGCGACGATGACGAGCGGGGCGGCGGCGCTGCCCATGGGGCCGGCGTCCTGGCGCGCATCGGCCAGCAAGGCTTGCACGCTGTCGTGGCCCAGGTTCAGGTCGCAGACGGTGAGGGCGGCGGCCGCGCGCTGCGGCTGGCGGCTGTGCAAAAAGGCCGGCGTCAGCTGCTCATACAGTTGCATGTTGGCCATCGCCAGCAGCATTTCGCCATGCTCGTCGAGCACGGCCGTGTAGGTGCCACTGCTGGTATTGCTCAAATGCAAACTGCCGCGCATGTCGATGCCGGCATCTTCCGCATGCGTCTGCAAGGCGTGGCCGGCCGCATCGTCGCCCAGCGCCGTCAGCAAGGCGACGGGAATCGACAATCGGGCCAGATTCTCCGCGATGTTGCGGCCCACGCCGCCAAATACCTCTGTCGAGCGCACGGGATTCGAGGTGCCCATCTGCAAGGCTGCCAGGGTGCGCATCTTGCGGTCCAGGTTGGCGGCACCGATGCACAGCACGGGGCGGCTGTCCGGCAGCACATAGGCGCGGCCCAGCAAGCGGCGCTCACGGATCAGGCCGGCGATATGGCCGGCGACAGCCGAGCGCGACAAGCCCAGTTCGCTCGCCAGGTCTTGCTGGGAAATGAAGGGGTTGTTGCGGATCAGCGTGTACAGCTGGTCTTTTTTATTGGTATCGGTCACAAGGTTTTCGCTGAAGGTTTAAACATTTGTCTTCAACTGTAAACATTTGTCCGTAAAGTGTCAAGCGCGCCTCAAGCGCGTGCCAGAGGTGCTTGAAAAGCGCGCGTATGGAGCTTGTATGCATGCGTTTTGGCGGGGATGGCGGCGGCGTGGCCATGGCTGGCAGGGGAGCGCTTGCCTGGACTATAATATCGGCCATTTATATTTGAATTATATAAATGGGCAAGAAAAATGGTATTTGCCATACATATTCCGTTTGATGCATAGTGGCGGCTTATAGAGGCAATACGCATTCGGATATACCTGTAACACCACTCATACCCGCTACCTGGGCCGCAGTATCTTGCCGTGTACTGCCGCGCAGGCAGCAACCATCATCATTAGTCAATCAGAGGATAACCATGTCGAACAACGCCCCTTTCCACGCCGCCGAAATCATCCGTGCCCGCGCTCCTGAAAATTTCAAGCCGCGCGTGGCGATGATCCTCGGTTCCGGCCTGGGCGTATTGGCCGAGCAGATGACGGATGCCGTCAGCATCAGCTTTGATGAATTGCCGGGCTTCCCGATCAGCACCGTGCATGGCCATGCGGGCGAACTGGTGGTCGGCACCCTGTCGGGCGTGGCCGTCGTCTGCATGAAGGGCCGTGGCCACTTCTACGAAGGCTATGGCATGGGCGTCATGACGAGCGCCATCCGCACCTTGAAACTGCTGGGCTGCGAAATGCTGTTCGTTACCAACGCGGCCGGTTCGCTGCGCCCTGAAGTGGACGCCGGCAGCCTGGTGGCCATCAGCGACCATATCAACTTGCTGCCAGGCACGCCGATGGTCGGCCCGAACGACGACCGCTTCGGCCCGCGCTTCTTCAGCATGGCCAATGCCTACGATGCGGACCTGCGCAACCTGGTCAAGGAAACGGCCGCGTCGAACGGCATCACCCTGCACGAAGGCGTGTTCGTTGCCTATCCCGGCCCGAACTTCGAGACGGCCGCTGAAATCCGCATGATGGCCCGCCTGGGCGCCGACACGGTCGGCATGTCGGTGGTGCCGGAAGTGGTCTCGGCGCGCCATTGCGACCTGAAAGTGGTGGGCGTATCCGTCATCACCAACCTGGCCGAAGGCATGTCGCCATTCGCCCTGTCGCACGAGCAGACCCTGAAATACGCGGCCATCGGCGCGAAAGACCTGGTCAAGCTGATCCTCGCTTTCCTGGCCACCGTTTCCGCTACGCCGCAAGCCTGAGCACCCTTCTTTACGCATTAGCGGCGCGCCATCTGCCGGCGCTGCCGCGCGGCAGGCCGGGAAAATCCGGCCTACACTGACCGCATCATCTTTGCATCACTCCATAAAGCGAGCCTTATCATGTCACGCGCATTTATCCTCCTGCTTGATTCCTTCGGCCTTGGCGCGACGCCAGACGCCGCCAAGTATGGCGACGCAGGTGCCAATACCTTTGGCCACATTGCCAGCACTGTCGCCAAAAGCGGCAAGACCTTGAAACTCCCGAACATGGAACGCCTGGGCCTGGGCGCCGCCGCCCACCTGGCCAGCGGCGAATGGGCCACGGGCTTCGACCAGCGCGATGGCTTTACCGGCGCGTATGGCGCCGCGCGCGAGCGTTCCACCGGCAAGGACACGCAGAGCGGCCACTGGGAAATCGCCGGCGTGCCCGTCGAATTCGACTGGGGCTACTTCCCCCGCACCACGCCATCGTTCCCCGCCGACCTGACCGACAAGCTCAAGGCCATGTCCGGCGTGCCGGGCTTCCTCGGCGACTGCCATGCCTCGGGCACGGACATCATCAACAAGCACGGCGATGAACACGTCGCCACCGGCAAGCTGATCATCTACACCTCGGGCGACTCGGTGATGCAGATCGCCGCGCACGAAGAATCGTTCGGCCTCGAACGCCTGTACGAAGTGTGCGAAATGGCCTTCAAGCTGGTCGAGCCGTACAACATCGGCCGTGTCATCGCCCGCCCTTTCACTGGCAGCAACGGTAACTACACGCGCACCTCCAACCGCCACGACTATGCCGTCGCGCCACCCGCGCCGACTCTGCTCGACCACGTCAAGAACGCGGGCGGCGAAGTCGTCGGCCTGGGCAAGATCAGCGACATTTTCGCTACCCAGGGCATCTCGCGCGTCGTCAAGGGCGTCGACAACATGGCGCTGTTTGAAGCGCTGTTGACAACGGCCGACGAAGTGCAGGACAAGTCGCTCACGTTCGTGAACTTCGTCGACTTCGACCAGGCCTTCGGCCACCGCCGCAACGTCGAGGGCTATGCCGACGCGCTGCGCGAAATGGATGCGCGCCTGCCGGAATTCATGGCCAAGCTCAAGGAAGGCGACCTGGTCGTGATCACCGCCGACCATGGCTGCGACCCGACCTGGCACGGCTCCGACCACACCCGCGAACACATTCCGATGATCTTCTTCGGTCCCGGCGTCGCCCCGCGCGCACTGGGTATTTCCGAGACCTTCTCCGATATTGGCCAAACCCTCGCCAAGCACCTTGGCGTACCACCACTTGCTAATGGAACCAGCTTGTTATGACACTCATGCACCCCGACTTCAAGCGTAACGAAGCCATCGGCCTCGACCTGGGCTGGATCAACCAGATCCGCGTCAACCGCGCCGCGACAGACCGCCGCGCGGCCAGCCTGGCGAACCGCCGCACGGTGAAAAAAGAATACCAGGCCGCCTGGCTGGTGAAAGCCATCCAGATGATCGACCTGACCACCCTGGGCGGCGACGATACGCCGGGCAGAGTCGAACGCCTGTGCATGAAGGCCATGCGCCCGCTGCGCGCCGACCTGATGGACGCCTTGGGCCTGACCGACTTGAGCACCGGCGCCGTCTGCGTCTACCACGAGATGATCGCCCCCGCCGTGAAAGTCATCCAGGGCCGCTTGCCCATCGCCGCCGTGTCGACGGGTTTCCCGGCTGGCCTGACGAGCATGGAAACGAAGCTGCGCGAGATCGAACTGTCGGTCGCCGCCGGTGCTTCCGAGATCGATATCGTCATCACGCGCCAGCATGTCCTGAACGGCAACTGGCAAGTGCTGTACGACGAAATGCTGGCCTACCGCAAGGCCTGCGGCGAAGCGCACGTGAAGGCGATTCTCGCCACGGGCGACTTGCTGACCCTGGAAAACGTCGCCAAGGCGTCGTGGGTCTGCATGATGGCCGGCGCCGATTTCATCAAGACTTCCACCGGTAAAGAAGGCGTGAACGCCACCATTCCCGTGGCCCTGACGATGGTGCGCACGATCCGCGAATACCACGAGCAGACAGGCTTCCAGGTGGGCTTCAAGCCGGCCGGCGGCGTCAGCTCGGCCAAGAGCGCGCTGCAATACCTGAGCCTGATGAAGGAAGAACTGGGCAATGAATGGCTGCAGCCGCATCTGTTCCGCATCGGTGCTTCCAGCCTGCTGACGGACATCGAGCGCCAGCTCGAGCACTACGTCACCGGCAGCTACTCGGCCAATCATCGTCACGCACAACCTTAAAGAACAATCGTCATGCCAACAATTAACGAGATTCTCACTACTATGGACTACGGCCCTGCTCCCGAAAGTCAAAAAGAAGCGCAGGCGTGGCTCGACGGCCATCAGCGCAAGTTCGGCCTGTTCATCGACAACGCCTGGAGCGAGCCAGCGGAACTGTTCGCCTCGACCAATCCGGCCGATGGCACGCAGCTGGCGGAACTGACGCAAGCCACTGACGCGGACGTCGAACGGGCTGTCGAAGCGGCACGCCGCGCGCTGCCCGTCTGGCAAGGCATGGGCGGCCATGGCCGCGCGAAAGTCATGTATGCGCTGGCCCGCTTGCTGCAAAAGCATTCGCGCCTGTTCGCCGTGCTGGAAACCCTGGATAACGGCAAGACCATCCGCGAAACGCGCGATATCGACTTGCCGCTGGCCGCGCGCCATTTCTACCATCACGCCGGCTGGGCGCAGCTGCAGTCGGAAGAATTCGCCGACTACCGCGCCGTGGGCGTGGTGGGCCAGATCGTGCCGTGGAATTTCCCGCTGCTGATGCTGTCGTGGAAAATCGCCCCGGCCCTGGCGGCCGGTAACACGGTGGTCTTCAAGCCGGCCGAATTCACGTCGCTGACCGCCATGCTGTTCGCCGAACTGTGCCTGCAGGCGGGCGTGCCGGCTGGCGTGGTCAACATCGTCACCGGCGACGGGCGCGTGGGTTCGGCCATCGTCAACCATCCTGGCGTCGACAAGATCGCCTTTACGGGTTCGACCGAAGTGGGTCGATTGATCCGTGAAGCGACGGCCGGCAGCGGCAAGAAGCTCTCCTTGGAGCTGGGCGGCAAGTCGCCGTTCATCGTCTTCGAAGACGCGGACCTGGACGGCGCCGTGGAAGGCCTGGTCGATTCGATCTGGTTCAACCAGGGGCAAGTGTGCTGTGCCGGTTCGCGCCTGCTGGTGCAGGAATCGATCCAGGAGCGCTTCCTGAACAAGGTGCGTGCGCGCATGGAAAACCTGCGCCTCGGCTCGCCCCTCGATAAATCGATGGACGTGGGCGCGCTGGTCGATCCGGTGCAGCGCCAGCGCATCGCCGCGCTGGTCGATTCGGCTCGCGCCGAAGGCTGCGACGTGTGGCAACCGGCGTGCGAACTGCCGGCTGACGGTTCGTGGTTCCCGCCGACCCTGATCACGGGCGCGTCGACCTCGGCCGCCGTGGCGCAGGCTGAAATCTTCGGCCCCGTGCTGGTGGCCATGAGCTTCCGCACGCCGCCCGAAGCGGTGCAGCTGGCGAACAACACGGTGTACGGCCTGGCCGCCAGCGTGTGGACCGAGTCGATCAGCCTGGCCCTCGATATCGCTCCCGCCATCAAGGCAGGCGTGGTGTGGATCAACAGCGCCAACCAGTTTGACGCGGCATGCGGCTTTGGCGGCTACCGCGAATCGGGCTTCGGCCGTGAAGGCGGCCGTGAAGGCATGCTGGAATACATGACGGCCCTGGCCGAAGATGCGCGTCCGGCCCTGCCGGTGGTGGAAGCGAAAGCGAAGGGCAATGTAAAGCCGGCGGCAGCCGACCCGTTCGCCATCGACCGCACGGCCAAGATGTACATCGGCGGCAAGCAGGCGCGCCCTGACAGCGCCTACAGCGCGCCCGTGTTCGGCGCAAATGGCGCCCTGCTGGCCGAAGTGGGCGTGGGCAGCCGCAAGGACATCCGCAATGCCGTCGAAGCGGCGCACAAGGCGTCCGGCTGGACCAGCGCCACGGCGCACAACCGCGCGCAAGTGCTGTACTACATCGCCGAAAACCTGGCAGCGCGCGCCGACGAATTCGCCGCCCGCATCGCGGCCATGACGGGCAGTAAAAATCCCGAGAAGGAAGTGCAGGCATCGATCGAACGCCTGTTCTACTACGCCGCCTGGGCCGACAAGTACGACGGCCTGGCGCACCAGCCGCCCACCAAGGGCATCACTGTGGCGCTGAACGAAGCGGTCGGCGTGATCGGCATCGTCTGCCCGAACGAAGCGCCATTGCTCGGCTTTATTTCGTTGGTGGCGCCGGCCATCGCGCTGGGCAACCGCGTGGTGGTGGTACCGTCGGAAGCGCATCCGCTTTCCGCGCTGGATCTGTACCAGGTGTTCGACACCTCCGATTTGCCGGGCGGCGTCGTCAACATCATCAGCGGCAACGCCGATGAACTGGCGCGCACCCTGGCCACGCACGCCGACATCGACGCCGTCTGGCGCCATGACGGTTCGGCGGAAGGCTGCGCGGAAGTCGAGCGCCTGTCGGCCGGCACCCTGAAGCGCACCTGGGTCGGTGGCGCCAAGGGCCGCGACTGGTACAGCGCCGCCCAAAGCGGCGGTCGCGCCGTGCTGGCGCATGCGTCGCAGGTAAAAAAACGTGTGGATTCCTTACGGCGTCTAAGTTTATAAAGCAGGAAAGTGGGGCCGGCTCACCCGCGCAGCGATGCGCCGGGGCGCCGGCCCCAAGTTGCTTTCGCCAGCAGGACGTGTAGGCCGGATTGGCCCGCAGGGCGTAATCCGGCAAGGCCGCTGGCTGGACATCAGCATTTGAATATTAAATCGGGAGCTATCATGTTTCTAACCCAGGAAATCATCCGCAAAAAGCGCGACAAGGGCGTGCTGAGCGCCGAGGAAATCCAGTTTTTCGTGCGCGGCATTACTGACGGCAGCGTCAGCGAAGGACAGATCGCGGCGCTGGGCATGGCCGTCTTTTTCAACGACATGAACATGGACGAGCGCGTGGCGTTCACCCTGGCCATGCGCGATTCCGGCCATGTGCTGGACTGGCGCGCGCTGAACCTACCCGGTCCTGTCGTCGACAAGCATTCGACGGGCGGGGTGGGCGACGTCGTTTCCCTGCTGCTCGGGCCCATGGTCGCCGCGTGCGGCGGCTACGTGCCGATGATCTCGGGCCGTGGCCTCGGCCACACGGGCGGCACCCTGGACAAGTTCGACGCCATTCCCGGCTACTGCACGGTGCCGGACAATGAACTGTTCCGCAAGGTGGTGCAGGAGATCGGCGTGGCCATCATCGGCCAGACGGCGCAGCTGGCGCCGGCCGACAAGCGCTTCTACAGCATCCGCGACGTCACCGCCACGGTGGAATCGGTGGCCATGATCACCGGCTCCATCCTGTCGAAGAAACTCTCGGCCGGCCTGGACGCGCTGGTAATGGACGTGAAAGTGGGTTCTGGCGCCTTCATGCCGACCTACGACAAATCGGTGGAACTGGCCGAAAGCATCGTCGCCGTCGGCAACGGTGCGGGCATGCAGACGTCGGCCATTCTGACGGACATGAACGAATCGCTGGCGCCGTACGCCGGCAATGCGCTGGAAGTGCGCGGCGCCATGGACTATCTGACGGGCCGTTCGCGTCCCGCGCGCCTGCACGAAGTGACACTGGCGCTGTGCGCCGAGATGCTGGTGCTGGGCGGCCTGGCCGCCACCGAGGAAGAAGCGCGCGTGAAATTGATGGCGGCTCTCGATTCGGGCGAGGCGGCCGAACGTTTCTCGCGCATGGTCTCCGCCTTGGGCGGCCCGGCCGATCTGGTCGAACATCCGGACAAGCACCTGGAACAGGCGCCGTTCATCGTGCCGGCGCCGGCGCTGTCGGCCGGCTTTGCGAATGTGCGCGATTGCCGCGCCATCGGCCTGGCCGTCGTGGCCCTCGGTGGTGGCCGCGGCCGTCCGACGGACAGCATCGACTTCGCCGTCGGCCTGACCGACCTCGTGGGCCTGGGCGAACAGGTGGCCGTTGGCCAGCCGCTGGCCATGGTGCACGCGCGCACGGAAGCGGCGGCGCAGCAAGCCGTCAGGGAAATCCAGCAAGCGTATGACATCAGCGCGGTGGCCTTGCCGGCCAATCCGGTGATTTACCGTACCATTCGACCGTAACTATTTTTAGCCCCAAAGCAGGGTCTGGGGTCGGTCCTTGCAGGATTGGAATGCGTACCATTGGAACGCATTCCCCCTCAGGGTGCGACCCCGGCCTTTGCGGGTTTTACAGGTAAATAATCAAATGAACAACCAAGAACTGATCGCCGAAGCCAACGCCGGCCGTGAACTGGCGTACGCGCCATATTCGCGCTTTAAAGTGGGCGCGGCGCTGCTGTGCAAGGATGGCCGCGTCTTCCGTGGCTGTAACGTGGAAAACGCCGCCTATGGCCTGTGCAACTGCGCCGAGCGCACGGCGTTTTTCAGCGCCATCGCGCATGGCTGCAAACCGGGCGACTTCGCCAGGCTGGCCGTGACGGGCGACACGGCCGAACCGATTTCGCCATGCGGCGCCTGCCGCCAGGTGATCTTCGAGATGGGCGGCGCCGACCTGCCGGTGATCCTCACCAATCTGAAGAACGACATCATGGAAGTGACGGCAGGCTGGCTGCTGCCGCACGGCTTTGGCAATTCCGACCTGGACATGAAGTAACTTAGGCAATGGCACCAGCTTGAACAAGACGATCGACATCCAGGCCGCCGTGGCCATCGCCGCGGCTGAAGCCCTGGCGGCCAAGACGCAGGGTACCTTCGGCGTGGGCGGCGTGCTGCTCGACGGCGCCGGTAACGTGCTGCAATCGATGCACAACAACGTCGTGCGCCACGGCCTGGTATTCGATCCCACCGCGCATGGCGAACGCCAGCTGGTGGACTGGTATTTCGCCGAGCGGGCCAAGGGCACGTCCTTGCCGCCACCGGGCGAACTGACCATCGTCACGTCGCTCGACCCGTGCTGCATGTGCACGGGGGCGATTCTGGCCGCCGGTTTCAATGTGGTGGTGGCCGCGCCCGATGTCAATGCTGGCATCAACTACGATGGCAGCGCCACCTTCATGGCGCTGCCGCCGCCGCTGCAGGCGCAGGCGGGCCGCAGCTTCTGTTATCCGGCCGTGCGCGGCGCCACCGTGTATGCGCGGCTGCCGTCCGGCGCCGCGCCCCGGTCTTTTTTCATCGGCAAGAGCATCTACGAAGCGACGCAGGCTTTGTGCTCGCTGGTGTTCGAGTCGACGTCGGCGCAGGTGATGCAGCTGCTGAATGCTGGCGACGATGAGCCGCGGCGCGACCCTGCCACCTTGCCGTCCGAGCATCCGGTGGTGCGCGCCTTGCGCCGCCGTTACCCCGATGCCCTGACTTACCGCTGCGCGCCGCACGCGCCCGATGCGGGCCTGGCGCCCTTCCTGCAGGCGGCCATGGAGCAGGACGTGCGCGATGGCGGCCAGGGCGATGCTGCCGCCTTGCTCGACTCCTTCGGCAACCTGCTGCTGTGCATGCCGGGAAAATCGGCGCAATCGGCTATCCGCACGCCGTTCATGGAATGCACGCGCCAGTATGCGCAGCTGCGTTTTGAATTGATGGCCAGCGCGGAGCCGGCGCTGCAGGAAGAGATCAAACGCTATCTGGGCCATCCGAAGCACGGTACCTTCGTGCTGGCCGTCGGCCCGGACGACAGCGCCGCCAGTTTCATGACCCTGGGCGCCTACGGCTCCACCATGGAAGGGGCGCTGCCGGAAAATAATCCGGCGCAGTTCCAGTACGTGCGCCCGGCCATGGCGCAAGATGCGCTGCTGGCGCTGTGCGATGCCATGCCGCCCCTGTACCGCAAACTGATACGCATCCGGCCGCGCCAGGTGGCAAGCCAGGCCTTGATCAGCGCACTGGCTTAGGCGTCATCGTCCGGCAGGTTTTTCAGTAAAAAGTCGCGCACGTTCTCGCCGGCGACGCGGCGTACCTGCGCTTCCGACAAGCCCGCGTCGAGCAGCGCCTGCGTCAGGCGCGGCAAGCCGGCAGCGTCGATGGCGGTGGTGACGGCGCCGTCGAAGTCCGAGCCATACGCCACGTGCTGCGCGCCAATCAGTTTGACCGTGTAGGCGATGGCGCGCGCGATCGAGGCCACGTCCTTGCCGCAGACGGCCGTATTCCAGAATCCGATGCCCACCAGGCCGCCTTGGGCGGCGATGCGTTTGAGCTGTGCGTCGCTGAGGTTGCGGCCGTTGGCGCAGGTGCCGCGCACGCCCGTGTGCGAGACCATCACGGGGCGTTTCGCCAGCGTCAATACCTCGTCGATGGTGGCCGGCGAGGCGTGCGCCAGATCGACGATCATCTTGCGCTCTTCCATGGCGCGCAGCCATTGCCGGCCCAGCGGCGTCAGGCCGCCTTTTTTCAAGCCATGCTGGGAGCCGGACAGTTCCGTGTCGAAGAAATGCGTGGGCGCGGCCATGCGGAAACCGGCCTGGTACAAGGTGTCGAGGTTGTCCAGCTTGCCTTCGAGCGCATGCGCGCCTTCCAGTGTCAGCCAGCCGGCCATCAGGGCCGGGTCCTTCTCGCGCGCGGCGACGAAGCTGCGCAGCTGCGCGCGGCTGCCAATGACGCGCAGCTTGCCATGGCTCTTGCCCGCTTGCTGGCGCAGCTCGTCGGCCTGGTAAGTGGCGCGCGCCAGCAGGCTGTTCCAGGTGGCCGGCGGCAAGCCCTGCGCCATCACCAGGGCCGTGATGTTGTCCGTGTCGCTGCCATTGCGCTCGATATTCATCTTGCGCGGCGTCTTGGTGACGACGGAAAAAGCTTGCAGGGCCACGTTGCCCCGTTGCATGCGGGGAAGGTCGACATGGCCGCGCTGGCTGTCGCGGTTCAGGTCGCGCTGCCACAGCAGGCTGTCCGCGTGCAGGTCGGCGACCCACAGGTTGCGGTGCAAGGCCAGAGTGGCCGTCGATGGCGCCTTGCCGGATGGAGGATGGACGCGGTTGAAATGCTCGTCGACGAGGACGGGGGCGGACAGCAAGCCGCCAACCAGCGCAAGGCTGGCGGCGGCGATGGTACTGATGATCATTGTTCTCCGTTTCACCATGGGTCGTAAGTGCCCAGGCTCCAGATGTGGCCTTCCGGATCGCGGCATGTAAAGCCGCGTCCGCCGTAATCTTCATCCTTGATGTCGAGCACGATCTCGGCGCCGGCTTCGCGCGCGCGGCGATAGACGGCATCGGCATCGTTGACGACCAGGTAGCAGCTTTGCGTGTTGGCATTGCCGATCTCGCCCGGCTGCTTCATCAGGCGGCCATACTCGCCATCGACCACGGAACCGAGCATGATCATGCCGTTGCCATAGCTGAGCTGCGCATGGGCGATGCCGCCGTCGCTGTCGGGGACAACCAGCTGTTTTTCAAAGCCGAATGCCGTGCAGAGCCAGTCGATGGCCGCAGGCGCATCGCGGTAGCGCAGGCAGGGAATGGTGGTGGCCCTCGTGTCTTTGGCTGTCGTGGTCATATGGAAACTCCTATCGGGGAATGGAGTAGTTTCGATCGTGAATGCTGCATGGCGTTCACCATGACGGGTATAGATGGCAAGGATCTTGATACCTGTCATGGCCGCGCTTCACTATATGCCACTCTCGTCCGCCCTACAAGAGTGTCACGCCTGCGGCGGCTGCTCCTGCTGCGCCGTTTTCTTGTCCCAGCTGAAGCCGCCCGCATTGCCGGCCCATTTCAGCAGCAGGAACACAAGGAACAGGGTGATGGCCAGCGGCAGGATGGTGATGACGAAAGCCAGGCCGATGGCGCAGGCCAGCAACATGGGCCAGGACATGGCCGACAGCGCATCGAGGCCCTGGCGCGCATACGCGCACAGCGCGTTCCAGAATTCCGTAAAGGATGTGCTGCCCGGTGCCGAATTGATGTCTTTCATGCTGCTCTCCTGTCGTCGTTAGTGCCGTTGCCGTCGTGATGGCCTGGCGATGAAGCAACTATAGCCAGGCTTTTGCTGACTGGCACCCGGTCTGCGACGAATTGCAGGCTGGGCGGAACGAACGACGACAGGCGACGACAGGCGGTTATTCGAAGATTTTCAGCTTGAGCTGGAAGCTGAGCGCGCCATACAGCCGGTCTTTATACGATGGCACGATGGCGATATTCACGCCCACGCGCTGGTATTCGTAGCTGATGGTGGGCACCAGGGCGGGAAACCAGCCGCCGTCGCGCATCTTCGGATATCCGCTGAAGCCGCCAACGACGGCACCCACGCGGAACGGCCCCATCTGGATGGGCTGGTAATACACGCCCACGTAGTTCGAGTAGGCGCGGTCGCTATTGTAGAAGCGTCCGGCCGTCGCCGAGGCAACGGTGGAAAAACGGTATTCGGCGCCCAGGCCAGGATTGCTGTCGTTCAGGTTCTTGTCGCGCTGGAAATGATAGGAATAAAAGCCCGCATTGAGCCAGGTTTCGCTGAGCGGCTTGTTCTCGATCAGGTTGAAAACATCGGCTTGCGCGCCGCAGGCATACGCCAGCAACAGGGCGGCTAGTGACAATCGTTTCATGCGTGCTATATCCTTTTTGATCTGGTGGTCTGGTGGCATGCCTGGGCTGGCGCTGCCGCGATCGTATCACCAAGTCCGCCTTGGCTCTAGGCAATATTGAAAACGCAGAACAGGCGGTCGTTTGCCGGCCTGTTTCTGGTATGCCGGCATGGTTACGCCGTTTCCCGGGCGGGCTGAAAAGAATGATTCTCATCGTGCAACTATATTTGCATTATTGTTACAAAAGTTGTTGGTTTGCGACATATCAAATTCGATGGATATGATATTCTGGCGTCAAGTTAATTTTCTTTTTGGAAATAAAATGTCAACCATGTTCAAATCACCATTCGTTCTCGTTTTGTCGACCGTCTTTGCCGCCGGCGCCGCGCAAGCTGGTGTTGTCGATCTGGGCATCGGTGGCGCCAATTTCTATTCCCTGAGCAACTTCACCGCTTCCGGCAGCGATGTCGAAGGCGGCGTGCTGGTCGCCGGTAACCTGTCGGCGTCGAGCTATTCGATCAATGACAAGAACAAGGATGCTTACGTCTCGCATGGCAATACCGGCTATGCGCTGGTCGTTGGCGGCAACCTGAACTACAGCTCCGGCTCGATCAAGAACGGCAACTACTATGTGGGCGGCACGACGACGACCAGCAGCGTGGGCCTGAACACGGCAAGCAAGACGACGGCCTCGCCCGTATCGTTTGCCACCACCTCGGCCCAGCTGAAAAACACCTCGACGTCGCTGTCGAACGTGGCGGCCACGGGCAGCAGCTCGGTGGCCTATGGCGGCATGACCCTGAAAGGCGGCACGGGCAATGTGCAGGTGTTCGACCTGACTTCCGCGGCGCTCGGTTCGGTGAACAACTTCAAGTTCAGCAACCTGCACACGAATGACACGCTGATCCTCAACATCAGCGGCACGGACGTGACCCTGAGCGGCGGCTATGACGGGTTCAAGAACTACAATGTGCTGTACAACTTCTATGAAGCGAAAAACCTGACCTTCAGCAATGTTGGCCTGTATGGCAGCGTCCTGGCGCCGCTGGCAAACGTGGCCGGTGGCGGTGGCCAGATCAATGGCAGCGTGGTGGTGGGGAACTGGGCCTCGAACATCCAGGTCAATGCCAATCACTATTTCAACGCCACCAACGTGGCCGGTTATGTATCGGCCGTGCCGGAACCGGAAACCTATGCCATGCTGCTGGCCGGCCTGGGCCTGGTCGGCTTCATGGCGCGCCGCCGCAAGAACAAGAGCGCAGCCTGAACGCCGCTGGCTGACTGAAAACCGCCTGCACGGCGGTTTTTTTTCGTCGCGTCATACCTTCACGGCCGCCAGCACCATTTGCACGATCAGGCTCTCGGCGTCATCGTAATCCTTGCGCGCGAGCTGCTTGCGGTCCAGCACCAGGCTCATTTGCGCGGAAAAATCCGCATACGATTGCGTCATGGCCCAGATGGCGAACATCAGGTGCGTGGCATTCACGGGTGCGATCTTGCCGGCGGCGATCCATGCCTCGAAGACGGCGATATCCTTGCGCAGCAGCGGCACGACCCTGTCGCGTATCTGCGCGCCGTACAGGGGCGCGCCGTTGATCACTTCCAGCGCATACACGCGCGACGCCCACGGCTGCTCGCGCGAAAAGCGCAGCTTGGCGCCGATATACGCGCGCAGCACGTCGGCCGGCTCCTCGTGTCCGTGGGCCAGCATGTCCATGCGCGCCAGCCAGTCGTCGAGCACGTCGTCGAGCACGCGCTGGTACAGCGCCTGCTTGCTGGGAAAGTAATACATCAGGTTTTGCTTCGACAGGCCGGCCCGCTCGGCGATGGTGGCGATCGACGCGCCTTCGTAGCCGCTTTCGGCAAACACGCGCACGGCCTGTTCGCGGATGTCCGCTTCCAGGCGGTCGCGGTTTTGCAGGCGCCGGCCGCCAGTATTTTTCACGGGAAGGGCAGGGGATTTGTCGCTGGCCATGGCGGGTTCTTTAGCGTGGACGGATCGATTGCAAAAAGGCTTGCAGCACGGGCGTATCGGTATAGGCCACGTTGAAACGGAACCACACCGTCTCGGGCGCGCGCAGCATGAAAAACTCGTTCGGCGACAGCAGAATGCCGGCCTTTAATGCCATGTCGGCGATGACTTTCCCATTCCACTCCGGCGTCTGGACGTCGGCCCAGCCGGCGCTGACGAACATGCCGCCGCGCGGGCGCGCCACGGGCGCCATGCCGGCCTGCGCCAGGCAGTCGATGCTGCGCTCGCGGGCCGCATCGAGCTGCGTCACCAGCCGTTCGATCATGCGCTTGTAGGGCCGCGCGGAGACGGCGTGGTAGACGGCGCGCTCGTTGATTTCCGACGTCGTCAGGCCCGCCAGCATTTTTACGCGTACCAGTTCGGCCACCAGCGACGGCGACGCGCAGATCGACCCCACGCGCAGCACCGGCGACAGGGTCTTGGAAAAGCTGCCCACGCGGATCACGCGGCGCAAGCCGTCCATGGCGGCCAGCGATGCGTCGCCGCGTGCCGCCAGTTCGCGGTAGATATCGTCTTCCACCAGCCAGAAATCGAATTGCTCGGCCAGGGCCAGCAAGCGGTGGGCCTGCGCCTGGTTCAAGGACGTGCCCAGCGGATTTTGCAGCACCGTGTTGACGAACATGAGCTTGGGCTGCGTGCGTGCCGCTTCCAGCGCCAGCGCTTCGAGGTCGAGTCCCGCCTCGCCGCGTGCGATGCCGACGGGAATGCAGCCGTGGTGGCGTATCAGCGACTGCAGGTTGCTGTAGCCGGGGTCTTCCACCAGCACCGTGTCGCCCGGCTTGGTCAGGCTGCGCAGGATCAGGTCGAACGCGTGCGTGGCCCCATGCGTGAGCAGAACCTGGTCCGCCTCCACCTGGAACAGCTCTTCCGACAAGGTGGCGGCCAGGTGCTGGCGCAGCGAGGGGAAGCCGAGCGGATGGCCATAGCCGCGCAGGCGGCTGGCGGGGATGCGCATGGCCTGGCGCACGGCGTCGAGCACCGTCGCCTCGCCATACAGTTCCGGCGGCAGCCAGCCCGCGCCCACGGGCAGCGCTTCCGAGACGCCCGAATACAGGTCCGGCGTGAGGGCGTCGATGGCGGTGGGGCTGGCATGGATAGTTGTCTGCGGCGTCGCAGCGATATCGTGGCGCGCAACAAAATAGCCGGAACCGCGCCGCGACGACAGCAGGCCCAGATTGACCAGGCGGTCGTACGATTCGACGACGGTAAATGTCGACACGCCATTGCAGCGGGCGAACTGGCGCACGGACGGCATGCGCGTGCCGATGCGCAGGGCGCGGCTGCCTACCATGACGCTGATGGCGATGACGATCTGCTCGACCAGGCCGCCCTTTTTCTGGCGGTCGATGTCCAGCACCGGCCAGCCACTGGCGTTACCTTCGCCCTCGTCCTGCTTCACGTTGTGCGTCACCGGTGGCTCCTTTGCTGCCTTGCACAAAACTGTAGTGGTTTTTCGACCTGTACGGTTGGGATACTTTGCCGTTTGTGTATCTGTGCCTTCAAGGATGGCCTGTCTATTATTACATCAGCTTTTTGCCAACTGGTAAATTATTTTACGCTCCGTCAAAAACGATATTGGCGTGGCGGCAGCCCATCACTAGGAGAAGGTCATGAACGAATCAAGGCCGGAATCGATGTCGGCATTCTGGATGCCGTTTACCAACAACCGTGATTTCAAGGCCAACCCGCGCTTGCTGGTGTCGGCCGAAGGCATGTACTACAAGGACGTCGACGGCAATGCCATCCTCGATGGCACGGCCGGCCTGTGGTGCGTGCCGTGCGGCCATGCTCAGCCGAAAATCGTCGGCGCCATCCGCGAGATGGTGGGCCAGCTGGACTTCGCGCCCACCTTCCAGATGGGCCATCCGGCCGCCTTCGAGCTGGCGGAAAAACTGATGGACTACACGGGCCATAAATTCGGCCACGTCTTTTACACCAACTCCGGTTCCGAAGCGGTGGACACGGCCCTGAAAATCGCGCTGGCGTATCACAAGGCGCGCGGCGAGGGTGGTCGCACGCGCCTGATCGGCCGCGAACGCGGCTACCACGGCGTGGGCTTTGGCGGCATTTCCGTGGGCGGCATCGGCGGCAACCGCAAGACCTTCGGCCCGCTGCTGCCCGGCGTGGACCATTTGCCGCACACGCACAACCTGGACAAGAACGCCTATACGGTGGGCGAGCCGGAATACGGCACGCACCTGGCCGATGAACTCGAACGCATCGTCGCCCTGCACGACGCCTCGACGATCGCCGCCGTCATCGTCGAACCGGTGGCCGGTTCCACGGGCGTGCTGATCCCGCCGAAAGGCTACCTGAAACGCTTGCGCGAGCTGTGCACCAAGCACGGCATCCTGCTCATTTTCGATGAGGTCATCACGGGCTTCGGCCGCATGACGACGCCGTTCGCGTTTGATTATTTCGACGTCGAGCCGGACCTGATGACGACGGCCAAGGGGCTGACCAATGGCATGGTGCCGATGGGCGCCGTGTTCAGCAAAAAGCATATCCACGACGCTTTCATGGACGCTCCAGCCGGCATCGAACTGTTCCACGGCTACACGTACTCTGGCCACCCGCTGGCCTGCGCCGCCTCGCTGGCGACCCTGCAAGTGTTCGAGGAGCAGGACATCCTCGGCCACGCCAAAGCGATGCAGGCGTATTGGAGCGACGCCGTGCATTCGCTGAAAGGCTTGCCGCACGTGATCGACTTGCGCAGCATCGGCCTGATCGCCGGCATCGAACTCGATCCCATCGCCGGCAAGCCGGGCACGCGCGCCTTCACTGCCTTCAAGCAGGCCTTCGCCGACGGCGTGCTGATACGCACGACGGGCGACATCATCGCCCTGTCGCCACCGCTGGTGCTGGAAAAACAGCATGTCGACGAGCTGTTTGGCAAGCTGGCGAAGGTACTCAAAAATCTCGATTGAACGGCAAACCCAAAAAAAACCCGGGGTCAGACCCCCTCATCCATTAGCGTCGACTTTTGCGTTAGCGGCATTGAGGGTCTGACCCCAGCCTCTGCCCTTGGGGGTTACAAAGGAACACCATGAACGATCTCGACACCATCACCCACTACATCAACGGCGCCAAAGTCGACACCATCAGCGGCCGCTATGCCGACGTCTACAACCCCGCCCTGGGCGAACCTGTGGCACGGGTCGCGCTCGGCACCAGCGAGGAAGTCGACGCAGCCGTGCAGGCCGCCGCCGCCGCCTTTCCTTCGTGGTCCGCCACGCCGCCCTTGACGCGTGCGCGGGTGCTGTTCCGCTACCTGCAGCTGTGCCAGCAGCACACGGACGAATTTGCCGCCATGCTCACGCGCGAACATGGCAAGACGTTTGCCGATGCGCAGGGCGAGGTGGCGCGCGGCATCGAGATGGTGGAGTTTGCCGTCGGCATCCCGCAGCTGTTGAAGGGCGAATTCACCGACCAGATTTCACGCGGCATCGACGCCTGGTCCATGCGCCAGGCGCTGGGCGTGGTGGCCGGCATCACGCCATTCAACTTCCCCGTGATGGTGCCGATGTGGATGTTCCCCGTTGCCATCGCTTGCGGCAATACCTTCATCTTGAAGCCGTCCGAGCGCGATCCATCCGCTTCGCTGCTGCACGCCAAACTGCTGAAGGATGCGGGCTTGCCTGACGGCGTCTTCAACGTGGTACAGGGCGACAAGGTGACGGTCGATGCCTTGCTCGACCATCCCGTGGTGCAGGCCATCAGCTTTGTCGGCTCCACGCCGATTGCCGAATATATCTATGCACGCGGCAGCGCCAGCGGCAAGCGCGTACAAGCCTTGGGCGGCGCGAAAAACCATATGGTGGTGATGCCCGACGCGGACATGGACATGACAGTTGACGCGCTGATCGGCGCCGCCTACGGTTCGGCCGGCGAGCGCTGCATGGCCATCTCCGTGGTGGTGGCCGTGGGCGACGCGGGCGACAAATTGATCGATGCACTGGCAAGGCGCACGGCCGCACTGAAAGTGCGCGACGGCATGGCCGATGGTGCGGAAATGGGACCGGTGGTGTCGCTGGCGGCCAAGCAGCGCATTGAAAAACTGATCGCATCTGGCGTGGAGCAGGGTGCCACCTTGCTTGTCGACGGCCGTAACCATGTTGTGCCCGGACGCGAAAACGGCTTCTTCGTGGGAGGCACCCTGTTCGACCACGTGACGCCGGACATGAACATCTACAAGGAAGAGATTTTCGGCCCCGTGCTGTGCGTGATGCGCTCGCCCGACGTGGTGCACGCGGTGAACCTGATCAACGCCAACGAGTACGGCAATGGTGTGGCCATCTACACGCGCGATGGCGGCGTGGCGCGCGAATTCGTGCGGCAGATACAGGTTGGCATGGTGGGCGTCAACGTGCCCCTGCCCGTGCCGATGGCCTTCAACAGTTTCGGTGGCTGGAAGCGCAGCCTGTTCGGCGACCACCACGCCTACGGCCCCGAAGGCGTACGCTTTTATACGCGCCACAAGGCCGTGATGCAGCGCTGGCCAAACACGGCAAGCGCTGGTGTGGAATTTGCTTTTCCCCAGATGAAGTAAAGGTTTCAAATTACAAGCCGGCCGCACATAACAAGAGGAATACGCGATGATCGAGTCTTTACACTATTTGCCGCATCCCGCCCTGCCCAATGAGGAACTGGCAGGCCACTTCACGGACCTGGCGCCGCCCCTGTCGGCGCGCCAGGCGGCCATCGAAAGTGCCCGCTGCCTGTACTGCTATGACGCGCCGTGCAGCCGCATCTGCCCGTCGGAAATCGACGTGGCCAGCTTTATCCGCAACATCCACGACAAGAACATCAACGGCGCGGCCGCCGGCATCCTGAAGCAGAACATCCTGGGCGGCAGCTGCGCCAGAGTCTGTCCGACGGAAATCCTCTGCGAAGACGTCTGCGTGCGCAACCACGACGCCGAAGGCCAGCCCGTCAAGATCGGCCTGCTGCAGCGCTACGCCGTCGATCACGCACATTTCGCGGCGCACCCGTTCAGACGCGCCGCTGCCACCGGCAAGACGATCGCCATCGTCGGCGCAGGACCGGCCGGCCTGTCGTGCGCGCACCGCCTGGCCATGCTGGGGCACGACGTGGTGATTTTTGAAAAGGAAGGCAAGGCGGGCGGCCTGAATGAATACGGCATCGCCAAGTACAAGCTGACGGACGATTTCGCGCAAAAGGAGGTCGCGTTCCTGCTCGATATAGGCGGCATTGAGATCCGATGTCGCCAGGTGCTGGGTGAAAACCTGCACCTGCGCGAACTGCACGCGCAGTACGACGCCGTGTTCCTGGGGCTGGGCCTGGGCGCCAGCCGCAAGCTGGGATTGACGGGCGAGGACGCGCCGGGATTGCTGGCTGCCGTCGACTACATCGCCGCGCTGCGCCAGGCCGATGACCTGGCCGCGCTGCCCGTGCCGAAGCGGGCCATCGTCATCGGCGCCGGCAATACGGCCATCGACATGGCCGTGCAAATCCAGCGCCTGGGCGCCGAGGAAGTCACCCTCGTCTACCGGCGCGGCTTCGACGCCATGACGGCTACCCACCATGAACAGGAGATCGCCAAGGCCAACCAGGTGCGCATGCTGACGTGGGCCCAGCCGCAGCAGGTGCTGCTCGATGGCGCGGGCAACGTGGCGGGCATGCGCTTCGAAAAAACCGCCATGCAGGGCACGCGCCTGGCGGGCACGGGCGAAACATTTGACGTGGCGGCCGACGCCATTTTCAAGGCCATCGGCCAGAGCCTCGACACGGACGTGCTGCATGACCCGATGGCGTCGCTGCTGCGGCGCGAGGGCGACAAGATCGCTGTCGATGCGCGCTTTCGCACGGTGCTGCCGGGGATCTACGCGGGCGGCGACTGCGTGGCGCCGGGGCAGGACTTGACGGTGCAGGCCGTCCAGCATGGCAAGCTGGCCGCACTGGCCATCCATGCCGATATTCTTTCCAAAGTGGAGGCTGCATAATGGCTGATCTCAGCATCGAATTTTGCGGCATCAAGTCGCCGAACCCTTTCTGGCTGGCGTCCGCGCCACCGACCGACAAGGCCTATAACGTGGTGCGCGCTTTTGAAGCGGGGTGGGGCGGCGTGGTGTGGAAAACCCTGGGGGAAGACCCGGCCGCCGTCAACGTCTCGTCGCGCTATTCCGCCCTGTATGGCAAGAACCGCGAAGTGGTGGGCTTCAATAACATCGAACTGATTACCGACCGTTCGCTGGAGATCAACCTGCGCGAAATCACGCAAGTGAAAAAGGACTGGCCCGACCGCGCCATCGTCGTCTCGCTGATGCTGCCCTGCGAAGAGCATTACTGGGCCGATATCCTGCCCAAGGTCGAAGCGACGGGCGCGGATGGCATCGAGCTCAATTTCGGCTGCCCGCACGGCATGCCGGAACGGGGCATGGGCGCGGCCGTGGGCCAGGTTCCCGAATATGTGCAGATGGTCACGGCCTGGTGCAAGAAGCACAGCAAGCTGCCCGTCATCGTCAAGCTCACGCCGAACATCACGGACGTGCGCATGCCGGCGCGCGCAGCCAAGGCAGGCGGCGCCGATGCCGTCTCGCTGATCAACACCATCAACTCGATTACCTCGCTCGATCTGGACCGCATGGTGGCCTTGCCCATCGTCGGCGGCGCCAGCACGCACGGAGGCTATTGCGGCGCGGCCGTGAAACCCATCGCGCTGAACATGGTGGCGGAAATCGCCCGCGATCCGCAGACGCGGGGCCTACCCATTTCCGGCATCGGCGGCATCGGAAACTGGCGCGATGCGGCCGAATTCATCGCCCTGGGCGCCGGCTGCGTGCAGGTGTGCACGGCCGCCATGCTGCATGGTTTCCGCATCGTCGAAGAAATGAAGGATGGCCTGTCGCGCTGGATGGACGAGAAGGGCTATGCATGCATCAGCGACTTTTCCGGCAAGGCCGTGGCCAACACGACGGACTGGAAATACCTGGACATGAATTACCAGGTCATCGCGCAGATCAACCAGGACGACTGCATCAAATGCGGCAAGTGCTACGTGGCCTGCGAAGACACGTCGCACCAGGCCATCGCGCAGCTGATCGACGTGGCCGGCACGCGCAGCTATGAAGTGATCAAGGATGAATGCGTGGGCTGCAACCTGTGCGAAATCACCTGTCCGGTGCAGGGCTGCATCACGATGGTGCCACAGACCACGGGCAAGCCGTACATGAACTGGACGCAGGATCCCAGGAATCCCCGGGCCTTGGCGGAGACGGCATAGGGCACGGTTATTGCGTGCGTTTATTTTATAAACAGCGGCTCGTCTTTGCAGTAAGCTAGATTACTTGAAGCCGAGCCGTTTCCACATTGCCGTATCCCTGGCGCCCGTGCGCGCCAGCGGTCTCACCGATGGAGCAACCCTGTGAACCACGACTACTCAGGCAACACGCAACTCTGGAATGAAGACCTGGCGCCCACCACGGCGGCGCAGCGCACCTGGCGCTGGTACCACTTCGCCGCGCTGTGGGTCGGCATGGTGATGTGCATTCCCGCCTACACCCTGTCGGCCAGCCTGATCGACAGCGGCATGTCCGGCTACCAGGCCGTGCTCACGGTATTTCTTGCCAACGCCATCGTGCTCCTGCCGATGCTGCTGATCGGCCATGCAGGCACCAAGTACGGCATCCCGTACGCCGTGCTGGCGCGTGCCTCGTTCGGCACGGCGGGAGCGCGCCTGCCGGCCCTGATGCGCGCCATCGTCGCCTGCGGCTGGTACGGCATCCAGACCTGGTTCGGCGGCCAGATGATCTACACCCTGATGGGCGTGCTGATGGGCCATGAACTGGGCGGCGAGAAGATTGCCGGCCTGGGTATCAATGGCAGCCAGCTGCTGTGCTTCCTGGCTTTCTGGGCCATCCAGTTCTATTACATCCTGCACGGCATGGAGTCGATCCGCAAACTGGAAACCTATACGGCGCCGCTGAAAATCCTCATCTGCTTCGTGCTGCTGTACTGGGTGCATAGCAAGGCCGGCGGCGTGGGCAGCCTGCTGGACCAGCCATCGCAATTCATCCCCGGCGGTAAAAAAGCGGGCCAGTTCTGGAGCGTCTTCTGGCCATCGTTGACGGCCATGGTGGGTTTCTGGGCCACCCTGGCCTTGAACATTCCCGACTTCACGCGCTTTGCCAAGACGCAGCGCGATCAGGTGCTGGGCCAGTCGATCGGCTTGCCCGTGCCCATGGGCCTGCTGGCCATGCTGGCCGTGATCGTCACGGCAGGCTCCGTCGTCATGTACGGCAAGGCCATCTGGGACCCCGTCGACCTGGCCAGCCGCATGACGGGTGCCGCCGTGCTGATTGCCCTGATCATCCTGCTGATCGACACGGTCAGCGTCAACCTGGCGGCCAACCTGGTGGGGCCCGCATATGACTTTTCCGCGCTGGCGCCCAAGCAGATCTCGTACAAGATGGGCGGCTACATCACGGCTTTCATCGCCATCATCATGATGCCGTGGAAGGTGCTCGAATCGACACAGGGCTACATCTTCACCTGGCTGATCGGCTATTCGGCCCTGCTGGGTCCCATCGCCGGCATCCTCATCGTCGACTATTATTTCGTGCGCAAGACGCAGCTCGACGTCAGGCAGCTGTACCGCGACGACGGCGTCTACTCGTATGGCAGTGGCTGGAACATGGCGGCCCTGATCGCCTTCGTCATTGCCGTGCTGCCGAACATCCCGGGCTTTCTGAATGCGGCCTTTCCCACGGCGTTCCCGGGAGTGGCTGAAGGATTCAAGACCATCTATACCTACGCCTGGTTCGTGGGCGTGGCCATCGCCGCCGTCGTCTACGGCGTCATGATGAAGGGCAAGGTGGCGGCGCACGTGCAGCAGGCGCCGCAGTCGTAATCACTCAAGGAGACAAGATGACTACACTGATACGTGGCGGCACCGTCGTCAACGCCGACCGGGCATTCCGCGCCGATGTGCTGATCGAGGGCGACATCATCGCCGCCGTCGGCGAGAACCTGCCCGTGCCGGCCGGCGCCACGGTGATCGACGCGGGCGGACAGTACGTGATGCCGGGCGGGATCGACACGCACACGCACATGAATTTGCCCTTCATGGGCACCGTGACGTCCGACGATTTTTTCACCGGCACGGCAGCGGGACTGGCGGGCGGCACCACCACCATCATGGACTTCGTCATCCCCGCGCCGAAACAGTCGCTGATCGAGGCCTACCACCAGTGGCGCGAATGGTCGGCCAAGGCGGCCGGCGACTATACCTTCCACGTGGCGATCACCTGGTGGAGCGAGCAGGTGCATGAAGACATGGGCACCCTCGTGCGCGAGCATGGCGTGAACAGCTTCAAGCATTTCATGGCCTACAAAAACGCCATCATGGCCGATGACGAAACCCTGGTAAAAAGTTTTACGCGCTCGCTGGAGCTGGGCGCGCTGCCCACCGTGCATGCGGAAAACGGCGAGCTGGTTTTTCAATTGCAGCAAGCCTTGCTCAAGAAGGGGATCACGGGGCCGCAGGCGCATCCGCTGTCGCGCCCGCCGGCCGTGGAAGCGGAGGCGGCCAACCGCGCCATCGCCATTGCCAACGTGCTCAATACGCCTGTCTACATCGTGCACGTCTCTTGCGCGGAATCGCTGGACGCCATCACGCGTGCGCGCGCGAATGGCCAGCGCGTGTATGGCGAGGCGCTGGCAGGGCACCTGGTGATCGACGACAGCGTCTACCAAAGCGACGATTTTGATTTCGTCGCCGGCCACGTCATGAGCCCGCCGTTTCGCGGCAAGCACCATCAAGCGGCCTTGTGGCATGGTCTGCAAAGCGGCAACCTGCACACGACGGCCACCGACCACTGCACCTTTTGCGCCGAGCAGAAGGCGGCCGGCAAGGATGACTTCACGCGCATCCCGAACGGCTGCGGCGGCGTCGAGGAACGCATGGCCGTGGTGTGGGATGCGGGCGTCAATTCCGGCATGCTGACGCCGTCAGAATTCGTCAAGGTGTCGTCCACCAATGCGGCGCAGATCTTCAATATGTATCCGCGCAAGGGCATCGTCGCCGTCGGCAGCGACGCCGACATCGTGCTGTGGGACCCGCAAGGCACGCGCACCATTTCCGCCGCCACGCAGTTCGCCAAAGGGGGCTTCAATGTCTTCGAAGGACGCACCGTGCGCGGCATCCCCAGCACCACCATCGCCGCCGGCAAGGTGGTGTTCCACAAGGGCGAGTTGATGGCCGTCGAGGGGGCGGGGCGGTATATCGGGCGCCCGGCTTTTTCCGCCACGACCGCATAAGGAGTTGACGATGGATGCATTGCGTATCAATGGCGAACGCCTGTGGGCGGCGCTGATGGAACTGGCGCAGATCGGCGCCACGCCGAAGGGCGGCGTCAAGCGCCTGGCCCTGACGGACCTGGACAAGCAGGGGCGCGACCTGGTGGTGGGCTGGGGGCGCGAAGCGGGCATGAGCATCACGATCGACCAGATCGGCAACGTCTTCATGCGCCGCGACGGCACGGACAATACCTTGCCACCGGTGATGACGGGCAGCCATATCGACACCCAGCCCACGGGCGGCAAGTTCGACGGCAATTACGGCGTGCTGGCTGGCCTGGAAGTGGTGCGCACCCTGAACGATTTGCACATCAAGACGCGGGCGCCCATCGAAGTGGCCTTCTGGACCAACGAGGAAGGCTCGCGCTTCGTGCCCGTGATGATGGGTTCCGGCGTGTTCTGCGGCGCCTTCTCGCTGGAGACGGCATATGCGGCCAAGGACACGGAAGGCAAGACGGTGGGCGAGGAGCTGGCGCGCATCGGCTATCGCGGAGACCAGGTGCCGGGCGACCACCCGATCGGCGCCTACTTTGAGACGCATATCGAGCAGGGCCCCGTGCTGGAAGACGCGGACAAGGTGATTGGCGTCGTGCCGGCCGTGATGGGGCTGTCGTGGTATGACTGCGTGGTGACGGGCATGGAAGCGCATGCGGGCCCCACGCCCATGGGCCTGCGCAAGGATGCGCTGCAGGTGGCCACCACCATCATGCAGGAAGTCGTCGCCATTGCGAACCGCTATCCGCCTTACGGGCGCGGCACGGTGGGCATGGTGCAGGTGTTCCCGAACAGCCGCAACGTGATTCCCGGCGAAGTCAAATTCAGCATCGACCTGCGCAATGTGAACGACGAACTGCTCAACACCATGCATGGCGAGATCACGGCTTTTATCGACGCCACGCGCGACAGGACGGGGCTGGGCATTTCACTGGAGCGCGTTTCCTACTACCCGCCATGCCCGTTCCACCCCGACTGCGTGGGCGCCGTGCGCAACGCCACGGAAAAGCTCGGCTACTCCGTGATGGACGTGGTCTCCGGCGCTGGCCACGACGCCATCTATGCGGCCAGGCTGGCGCGGCCGGCATGATCTTCGTGCCATGCAAGGACGGTATCAGCCACAATGAAATCGAGGATGCCAAGCCCGAACACCTGGAAGCGGGCTGCAACGTGCTGCTGCACGCAATGCTGGAGCGGGCCGTCGCCGTCTAGCGGCAGCGGCCCGGCTCCGTTCAGGGCGTGGGTTGGAAGTTGCGCAAAAAGGCCAGCAGCGCGCGCGCCGCGATGTCGGCGTCGTCCGCCGTCATGGTTTCCAGCGGGTTGTGGCTGATGCCGCCATTGCCGCAACGGGTAAACAGCATGGCCACGTCGGTGATGGCGGCCATGGCCATGGCGTCGTGGCCGGCACCCGACAGCAGCGCGTACGGTGCGATGCCGACCGATTCCACGGCTTGCGCCAGCTGCGCCATCAGCCACGGCGCGCAAGGCGCCGCGCTGATCGACAGCAGCAGTTCAAGCTGATAATCGATCTGGCGCCGCGCGCAAATGGCGGCGATGCCATCGAGAATATCGTCGACGGCCGCCTGGCGTACCGTGTCGCTGGCCGCGCGGATATCCAGCGACAGGGTGCAGGCGCCGGCGATCACGTTGACGGAGCCATTCGGTACCTGCAGCTGCCCCACGGTGCCGACCAGCGCCTCGCCCTGGTTGCAGCGCTGTTCCACCAGCAGGATGATTTCGGCGGCGGCGCTGGCCGCATCCTTGCGCATGGTCATGGGCGTGGTGCCCGCGTGGCTGGCCACGCCGCCCAGGGTCACCAGGTAGCGCGAGCTGCCGGCAATCGCCGTGACGATCCCCAGCGGCAGGTCGCGTTCCAGCAGCACGGGACCCTGCTCGATATGCACTTCCACATAGCCGAGCAAATCGGCCGGATCGCGCGCGATGGCGCCGATGGCGGTCGCTTCATGGCCGGCGGCGGCCAGCGCCTCGCGCATGCTGACGCCGTCCGCGTCACGCTGTTCCAGCAGCGCCACGTCGAACCTGCCCGTGACGGCCGTGCTGCCCAGGAAAGTGCTCTTGAAGCGCACGCCTTCCTCTTCGGCGAAGCCGACGATCTCGAAGTGAAACGGCAGCTTTTCGCCCCGCTCATGCAGGTGGCGCACGATGGCGATCGGCAGCACGATACCCAGGCGGCCGTCGTACTTGCCGCCGTTGCGCACCGTGTCGTAGTGCGATCCCGTCATCAGGGTTTTCGCGCCGGGCGTGTCGGACAGATAGCGCCCGACCACATTGCCGACAGCATCGATATGCACCTGCATGCCCGCTTCCGTCATCCACGCGGCCAGCTGCGCGGCCGTTTTACGGTGCGCCGGCGTCAGGTAGGCGCAGGTCAGGTTGTAGTCGCTGTCGCTCCAGCCGGCCAGGGTTTCCGCCTGCTGCATGATGGCCGGGCCGAAGTCCAGGCGCACGTCGAACAGGTCGTTCAGCCGCAGTTCGGCGATGCGCTTGATCTGCCGCAGCGATTCGGCCAGCTCGTCGGCGCGGCGGTTCTTCAGGCGCCGCGCAAAGGTGGCGATGATGTCCTGGCGCGTCAGGCCTTCACCCGTCGGTCCCTTGACGGCAAGGATGAAGGGAAAGCCGAACTTGGCGTTGTAGTCGCTGTTGAGGCGCTGCAAGGTGGCAAATTCGTCGGGGCTGCACAGGTTCAGGCCGGACTTGGCCTGCTCGCGGGTGGATTCGGCCGTCAGCTGGCCGGCGATGGCGGCCTTGCCGGCCAGCTCGGGATGGGCGCGAATCAGTCCCAGCTGTTCTTCCGGCGAAGCCAGGGCCAGCACGCGCTGCAGCTCTGCCTTGAGCGCCGTCAGGCTGGCGAAGGGCATGGCGTGGGCGGCGCGCTGGGCGATCCAGGGCGAGTGTTCGTAGATGCCGTGCAGCCGCGCGATAAAGTCGGCCGGGCTGCCGGCGTTCAGGTCTGAAAGGGTGGTCATGGTTTTCCGATCATGCAAGCGGTGATGATAGCGCCCCGTCCTGGCGTCCATTATATGCGCGCGCTGATAGCGCCTATCGCTGCACCAGCGCCTTGGCTGCGGCGCTGACCTGGTCGCGCAGCCATTTGTGCTCGGGCGCCTGGTGCACGCGCTGGTGCCACAGCTGGTAAAAGCGCATCGGTGGAAATTTCAATGGCACGGTGTACGTTTTCAGCGCCAGGGTCTTTTCATAAAAGCGCATGAACTGCCGGCCCGTGGTCAGCACCAGGTCGGTCTGCGTCAGCATGTAGGGGATCAGGCCGAAATACGCCGATTCCACCACCACGTTGCGCTGCAGGTTCTGCCGCTCCAGGAAGGAGTCGATCACGCCATGATAGCCGGGCATCATCTGCGACGGCGCCACGTGCGGCAGGCTCAGATAATCGTCCAGGGTCATGGCGTCGCTGGCAGTGCGCCGCGCGTAGGCGTTTTCCGCGTGCATGGCGCAGATGATGGGGTCTTCAAACAGCTTCGAGATGTGCAGGTGGGCGGGCGGCTCGTCCCAGTTGGCGATCACCAGGTCCAGGCCACCGTCTGACAGCTGGCGGATATGGTCGATGCCCGGCCCCAGGCTGTGCAGCACCACGCGGCTTTTTGGCGAACCGCGGCGCAGCAGCGCCACCACGTTGGGCAGGAACTGGCTGTCCAGATAGTCGGGCGCGGCGATGTGGAAGGTGCGCGCTTCTTCCTGCGCCACGAACGGCGTCTTCTTGACGAACAGGCTTTCCGTCTGGTCGAGGATGCGTTTGGCCGGATTGAGCAGGCTTTCGCCATGCTGGGTGGGCACCATGCCGCGCGCGCCGCGCACCAGCAGCGGGTCGCCCGTCAGCTCGCGCAGCTTGCGCAGTGACGCGGAAATCGAGGGCTGCGGCTGGTTCAGTTTCAGCGCCACGCGCGAGACGTTTTTTTTCCACCAGCAGCAGGTAGAGGATGCGGATCAGGTGCAAATCGAGGTGTTGCGGCAGGCTGGACATGGGCTGGTGGCTCTGTTGTATATCGAATTGAATATGTCAAATATACGATATTTTTCATGTGACGGGCGGTAAATCCGTTTATCTTGTGTAGATTGGCACGAATATTGGTTCGGTCTGACTAGAGGAAATTTATGGAAGTATTTGCCTACCTGATTCCGTACGGCCTTGAATGGCTGAACCTGATCGTCCGCTGGCTGCACGTCATCACGGGCATCGCCTGGATCGGTGCTTCCTTTTATTTTGTCTGGCTCGACAACTCGATCCGCCCGCCGGCACCCGGTTCCGAGCTGGCGAAAAAAGGCGTGTCGGGCGAACTGTGGGCCGTGCATGGCGGCGGCTTTTACAATCCGCAGAAATACCTGGTGGCGCCGGCCGAACTGCCGAAGGAACTGCACTGGTTCAAGTGGGAAGCGTATTCCACCTGGCTGTCCGGCTTTGCCCTGCTGACGATTGCCTACTACTTCAATGCGCAAGCCATGATGATCGATAAATCCGTGGCGGACATCTCCAGCGGCCAGGCTGTCGGCATCGGCATCGCCACCCTTGTCATCGGCTGGACCGTCTATGACTTGCTGTGCCGCTCGAAGCTGGCGCAACATGAACTGTGGTTCGGCGTGACGGTGTTCGCGCTGATCGTCGGCGCCGCCTATGTGCTCACGCATCTGCTCAGCGGACGCGCCGCGTATATCCATGTGGGCGCCATGATCGGCACCATCATGGTGGCCAATGTGCTGATGCTGATCATTCCCGGCCAGCGCAAGATGGTCGAGGCCATGGCCGCCGGCAAGCTGCCCGACCCCAAGCACGGGATGAAGGCCAAGCAGCGCAGCGTGCATAACAATTATTTCACCTTGCCCGTGCTGTTCATCATGATCAGCAACCACTACGCGATGACCTACCGCAACGACCATGCGTGGCTGGTGCTGGCGCTGATCATGGCGGCCGGCGTCTTCATCCGCCACTTCTTCAACCTGCGCCACAGGGGGCGTGTCGAGTGGCGCTATCCGGCCCTTGGCGTGGCCTTGCTGCTGGCCGTGGCCGTCGCCATCGCGCCGAAAGCGCCGGTGGCCGTGGCGGCCGCGCCAGCGGTGGATCCGGCAGCGCAGTTCAAGAGTGTGCATGCCATCATCGCGCAGCGCTGCGCCACCTGCCATTCGGCCCAGCCCACGCAGCCGGGCTTCGCCACGGCGCCGGCCGGCATGATGCTGGATAATGAAGCGGAAATCCGCCAGCACGTGGCGCAGATCTACAAGCAGGCCATCGAACTGAAGGCCATGCCGATCGGGAACCTGACCAATATGACCGACGCCGAGCGCAGTGAGCTGGGCGTCTGGCTGCAACAGACCATGCAAGGAAAAAAATGACAACGCACGCAGAAAAAATCACGGCCTGGATCGACGAACACTTCGACGACGAAGTCGCATTCTTGCAAAAAGTGGTGCAGCAGCCGACGGACACGCCGCCCGGCAATAACGCACCGCACGCGGAACTGGTGGCCCAATTGCTGCAGGCGTATGGCTGGCACGCGGAAAAACACGCCGTCCCGGCCGACCAGGTGGAAGCGTACGGCATGCAGAGCATCACCAATCTGATCGTGCGCCGCCCGTATGCGGCCGGTGGTCCGACCGTGGCCCTGAACGCGCATGGCGACGTGGTGCCGCCCGGCGACAACTGGACGTATCCACCGTATGGCGGCCAGATCGACAACGGCTATATGTACGGCCGCGCGACGGCCGTCTCGAAGAGCGATTTCGCCACCTATGTGTTTGCCGCGCGCGCCCTGGAGGCGCTGGGCATTCCACTCAAAGGCCAGCTGGAACTGCATTTTACTTACGACGAGGAATTCGGCGGCTTGCTGGGGCCGGGCTGGCTGCTGGAGCAGCAACTGACCAAGCCCGATTTTGTCATCGCCGCCGGTTTCAGCTATGGCATCGTCACGGCGCACAACGCCTGTTTGCAGCTGGAAATCACCGTGCATGGCAAGTCGGGCCACGGCTCCATGCCGGAGACGGGGCATGACGCGCTGCAGGCGGCCAACAAGATCCTCAACGCCATCTATGGCCAGTTGCCGGAGCTGAAAAAGATCAAGTCTAAGGTGGCCGGCATCGACTCGCCCACCATGCTGGTAGGCCGCATCGACGGCGGCACGAATACCAATGTGGTGCCGGGCAAGTTGGTCATGAAGATGGATCGCCGCATGATTCCGGAAGAAGACCCGGTGGCGGTGGAAGCGCAGGTGCGCGCGCTGATCGAGAATGCCGTGCGCGGCGAACCTGGCATCCGCATCGAGATCCGCCGCCTGCTGCTGTCGCATGCGTTGCGCCCTTTGCCGGGATCCGAACAGCTGGTCGGCAGCCTGCAAAAGAATGCGCAAGCCATCCTCGGCGAAACCATTCTCGCCGTCGGTACGCCGCTGTACGCGGACGCACGCCTGTATGGCGAGCGGGGCATTCCGGCCGTGCTGTATGGCGCCGGCCCGCGCACGGTGCCCGAATCGAATGCGAAGAAGGCCGATGAACGCCTGGCGCTCGAGGATTTGCGCAAGGCCAGCAAGATCGTTGCCCTGACCTTGCTCGACTTCCTGGGTGAAAAATAGGGCAGGGTGCTTTGGCTTACAATGGGGCGCACTCACCATCGTGAAGAAAACCCCATTGATTGAAGAGCCAAATTGAATACCCGTTTTCTCGAAGCGTTTGTCTGGGCCGCGCGGCTGGGCAGTTTCCGCACGGCCGCCGACAAGCTGCACATCACGCAGGCGGCCATTTCCAACCGCATCGCCTCGCTGGAGCAGGACTTCGGCACGCGATTGTTCGACCGCGATGCGCGTGAAATCCGCCTGACCTTCGCCGGGCGCAACCTGCTCGGCTATGCCGAACGCATGCTGGAACTGTGCCGCGACATGTATGCGGCCAATTCCTCGCCCGCGCAGATCACGGGTGAAGTGCGCATCGGCGTCATCGAAACCATCGTGCATACCTGGCTGATTCCCTTTTTGCAGCGCGTGCAGGAACGCTATCCGGGCATCGAGATTCAATTGACGTCCGAATCGACGCGCCGCCTGCACGAACAGCTGCAGCAGGGCGAGCTCGATATCGCGCTGCAGACGGACATGCTGACGGGCGACCATATCCGCAGCACGGGCAGCGGCGCCATCGCCATGGGCTGGGCAGGGCGGGCGGCCGACTGGCCCTACACGGGCACGCCATGGACGGTGGCGCAACTGGCGCAGCATCCGATCATCACCATGAACCGAGGCTCGCAGCCGCATTCCGCCTTGAAGGCGTTGTGCCAGGACGAGGGCGTGCAGCTGGGACGGGTGCATTGCGTCAGCTCGATTTCCGCCATCGTGCGGCTGGTGAAGTCGGGCTTCGGCATCGCCGTGCTGCCGCTGGCGCCCCTGCGCGAGGAAATCGAGCAGGGCAACATCGCCCTGATCCCGTGCACCAGCAGCCTGGCGCCGCAGCGTATCGTCATCAGCTACAGCGAAGATATCACCACGGAGGCGATCCAGCTGGTGGCCATGCTGGCGTGCGAAGAGGCGGCCCGGTTTAGCGTGGGGCTCGCGGAGGAGTACGGTGCTTGACGCTGTGGCGTAGGTCGGATTAGCGCTTGCGCGTAATCCGACAACATTGTTGGCCCATCCCGCAGCGAGTCAACATTGTTGGCCTCATCTCCACCCACAAGAAAAACTTATCAGTCGCGTTCAGAATAACCCGTTTGCCAAGCGAAGGCGCGCCACCTATTCTGGGTTGGCACACCACTCATAACGCAGAACGGAACCATCATGACGACGTCCCCCACCTTGCCCGGCATCCTGTTTGTCTGGACCAGCGCCGACCCGGAACACGAACGCGATTTCAACCGCTGGTACGACCGCGAACACGTGGAAGAGCGCGTGCGCATTCCCGGCTTCGTCAGCGGCACGCGCTACCAGAGCGTGCGAGGTCCCCGCAAATACCTGGGCCTGTATCGCACCGTGTCGCTGAACGCCTTCCAGACCCCCGATTACTTCAAGGCCTTCGGCCAGCAGACGCCATGGTCGGTGACGAATTTGCAGCGCATGCGTGACCCGATGCGCAGGGTCTGCGCCATCGAGGCGGAAACGGGCATGGGCACGGGCGCCTGGCTGGCCGTGCTGCGCCTGGGCGCGCCAGCCATCGGCCAGGACGCGCAAGCGGTAGCCGGTATGGCGGCGCTGGGTGAAAAATTGCTGCAGATCGATGGCGTGATCGCCACGCGTCTGCTGACGCCCGACGCCAAGCTGTCCGGCCCCCTGCCGGCGGAGCAGAAGGAGGGCCGCGTGCTCGATCCGATTTTCCTGGTCGACGCGTCGTCGGAAAGCGCCGCCGTCGCGGCCGCCGATGCCGCCAGCGCGGCGCTGGGACTCGATGGCGCCGAAGCGGCCATCCTGCAACTGTCCTGGCAATTGCGCGAGGCCGACCTGCAGGCTGCCTGACACGCCTGCGCGCATCTTGCCGGCACGCATAACACGAGACACGGGCGACGGCGCAGGACAAAGCATCCTGCGCCGCGCCTGCAATAAAAACTGACGAGAGAGCTAGCTTATGACTACACACACCACCGCGCGCACCGCCGCGCAAGGCAGCACGCATAGCGGTGCGCATGCGGCCGCACCGGGCGGCAAGCCCAAGACGGGCCGCCTGGCCACGGCCAGCATGGTCGGCACGACCCTGGAATGGTATGACTTCACCGTCTACAACACCATGGCCGCGCTGATCTTCAACCATCTGTTCTTCCCTTCCTTCGACCCGCTGACGGGCACCATCCTGGCCTTTTCCACGTATGCGGTAGGCTATATCTCGCGCCCGATCGGCGGCGTGATCTTCGGCCACCTGGGCGACAAGCTTGGGCGCCGCTGGGTGCTGGTGGTGACGCTGATGCTGATGGGCGTGACGACGGGCCTGATGGGCCTCTTGCCGACGTACGCCACGGCGGGCATCTGGAGCCCCATCCTGCTGGTGGCGCTGCGTTTCGTGCAGGGCATCGCGCTCGGTGGCGAATGGGCGGGCGCCGTGCTGATCTCCGTCGAACACGGGGCGCCGGACAAGCGTGGCCGCAACGCCTCGTGGACGCAGGTGGGGCCGTCGTTCGGCACCCTGCTGGCGACGGGCTGCATCGGCCTGATCACGTATATGCTGCCGCATGAAGCATTCATGGACTGGGGCTGGCGCATGCCGTTCATCGCCAGCCTGCTGCTGGTGGCGTTTGGCATGTGGATACGCAGCGGCATCGATGAAACCCCGCTGTTCAAGGAACTCGATCAGAAGGATGCGAAGGCCGAAGCGCCGATCGGCGACGTGCTGCGCGTCTACTGGCGCCGCCTGCTGATCGCCGGTGGCGTGCGCATCGGCTCGGACGTGCTGTATGCGCTGGTGGTGGTGTTTACCCTGACGTACGTGACGACAGTGCTGCATCTGTCGTCGACCCTGGCATTGACCGCCATCATGATCGGCACTGCCTGCAATGCGCTGGCGGTGCCCGTCTTTGGCGCGCTGTCGGACAAGATCGGCCGCCGCCCCGTGTATGCGCTGGGCGCCGTGCTGGGCCTCGTGTGGGCGTTTGCCTTCTTTACCTTGCTGGACACGGCCAGCCCGGCCGCCATCGTCACCGCCGTCGTCGTGGGCCTGGTCATCCACGCCATCATGTATGGCCCGCAAGCGGCTTTCGTCATCGAGCAATTCCCCACCAAGGTGCGCTACGCGGGTTCCTCGCTGGCCTATACCCTGGCCGGCGTCATCGGCGGCGGTTTCGCCCCGCTCGTCATCGCCAGCCTGTACCGCTCGTACAACAGCACCATGGCCGTCTCGCTGTACGTGGCGGCGGCCTTGCTGATCACCGGCGCCGCCGTCTTTGCGGCACGCGAAACGGGCCGCGGCCCATTGGAAGAATAAGGAACGATCATGACTACCCACACCTTCACCCTGGCCGGCCACGGCCCCGTCACCTTCGATATCGACAACCTGGTCATCGCCGGCTGGACGGGCCGCGACATGGCGATGGTCGAGCACCATATCGCCGAACTGGAAGCCATCGGAGTGGCGCGACCGAAAAGCGTGCCGACCTTTTACCGCGTGGCAGCAAAGCTGCTGTCGAGCGACGCGGCCATCGAAGTGCCGGGCAGCGACTCGTCCGGCGAGGCGGAATTCGTGCTGTTCTCCACAGAGTACGGCCTGCTGGTGGGCATCGGCTCCGACCATACGGACCGCAAGGTGGAAAGCTATGGCGTGACGGTGTCCAAGCAGATGTGCGGCAAACCCGTGGGCGACACCCTGTGGCGCTATGCGGACGTGGCGGGCCACTGGGACCAGCTGCAGATGCGTTCCTGGCGCGAACGGGCCGGCGTGCCGGCGCTGTACCAGGATGGCCCCGTGACGCGCATGCTGTCGCCGGAAGACCTGATTCTGCGCTACACGGGGCAGGCCAGCCTGCCGCTGGGCAGCGCCATGTTCTGCGGCACGCAACCCATCATCGGCGAGATGGGCCATGGCGACGCGTTTGCACTGGAGCTGTATGATCCAGCCTTGCAGCGCCGCCTGCAGCACCGCTATGCCGTGCAAACCCTGCCCGTGGAAGGATAAAAAAATGACGAAGACCATCCGTGAACTGGCCGCCGACCTGGCCGCCGGCCGCATCACCAGCGTGGCACTGACAGAGCAGATGCTGGCGCGCGCCGAGGCGCACCGGGCGCAGGGCGGCCATGCGTACGTCAGCCTCGATGGCGAGCAGGCATTGGCCGAAGCGCGTGCCAGCGACGCGGCGCGCGCCGCCGGCATCGTGGCCTCGCCGCTGGCCGGCGTACCCATCTCGATCAAGGACTTGTTCGACGTCAAGGGGCAAACCAGCAGCGCGGCCTCGCTGGCGCTGGCCGATGCGCCGCCCGCCGCTGCCGATGCGGGGGCCGTGGCGCGCCTGCGCGCGGCCGGCGCTGTCCTGCTGGGACGCACCAACATGAGCGAATTTGCGTTCTCGGGCCTGGGCCTCAATCCCCATCATGGCACGCCGCGCCATCCGCTGGACCGCGAACGGGTGGCCGGTGGCTCCACTTCGGGCGGCGCCGTGACGGTGGCGCTGGACATGGCGGCCGGCGCGCTGGGTACGGACACGGGCGGCTCGATCCGCATCCCGTCCGCCTTTTGCGGCCTGACGGGTTTCAAGCCGACGGCCGCTTCCGTTTCGCTGGCCGGCACGGTGCCCCTGTCGCGCTCCCTCGATTCGGCCGGCCCCATCGCGCACAGCGTCGATTGCTGCGCGCTGCTGTACGCGGCACTGTCCGGCCAGGAAATCGCCGACGGCGCGCCCGCATTGAAAGGCATGCGCTTCGGCTTTACCGCAGACTACGTGGGCGCCCAAGTCGAGCCGCAGGTGCAGCAGGCATTCGACCGTGCGCTGGACAAGCTGCGCGCGTCCGGCGCGCTGGTGGAGCAGTTCGATTTCCCGGAATTGCTGGAGCTGCCGACGATCAATGGCGGCGGCGGTCTGGTGGCGGCCGAGGCCTGGCACTGGCACCGGGCATTGCTGGAACAGAAGGGCGCGCAATACGACCAGCGCGTGGCGGCGCGCATCCGCCGTGGCCAGCAGCAGGGCGCGTTTGACTATATCGACCTGCTCGATGCGCGCGCGCGCCTGATCGCCGCCGCGCAACGGCGCCTGGCGCCATTCGACGCCTGGCTGATGCCCAGCGTGGCGATTTTGGCGCCGCGGCTCGCGCCGCTGGAAGCGGATGACGCCACCTTTTTCGCCACGAATGGCCTGGTGCTGCGCAACGCCAGCGTGATCAATTTCCTTGACGGCTGTGCCTTGTCGCTGCCTTGCCACGCCGAGGGCGAACTGCCCGTGGGACTGGGCATCTGCGCCCTGGCGGGCGCCGACGAACGCATGTTGCGGATTGGCCGCGCGGTGGAGTGCTTGTTGGGTGCACAACAATAAATAGTGCTGCGGTGCAGGAAAATGCCAACTCTGTACTATGATGGCTGGTATTGACATGGGATAGTCGCGCTTCGGGCGCCGGCAAACTTCACACTGTGCACCGATACGACCTGATTAGCTGTCATGATTGCGGCGTGCTGTACCGCAAGCGTCCGCTGCGTCCACGCGAAAAGGCGCGCTGCATCCGTTGCCGCTCGGTGCTGTATCGCGCCGCGTCAGGAAGGGGCGCGCCCGCTGGCCTGGACAAGGTGGTGGCGCTCACCCTGGGCGCCGCCCTGGTCTTCCTGATCGCCCAGTTTTTCCCCATCGTCGAACTCGACGTCAATGGTTTGACCTCCAGCGCCACCTTGCTGGGCTCCATCCGCGTGCTGTGGGCCGAACAGATGCAAGTGGTGGCGGCCATGGTCTTCCTGTTTACCATCCTCTTTCCTGCCATCGAACTCGGGTCCCTGCTGTACGTGGCGCTGGGCTTGCGCGGCGGCGTCAAGGTGCCCGGCTTTCACCGCGTGCTGCGTGCCGTGCAGATGTCGCGCGAGTGGGGCATGACGGAAGTGCTGATGATCGGCATCCTGATCACCGTTGTCAAGATGACCAGCCTGGCCACCGTGGTGCCGCAACCGGGGCTGTTCGCCTTTGGCGCCCTGACCCTGCTGCTGGCCATCGTCGTCTCGTTCGACCCGAAGGCCCTGTGGAACCTGGGCGACGACCTGACCCGCCAAGCGCTGCCCGGCATGCGCTACAAGGCCTTCGCGCCCGGCGAGAAGGTCGTGCCCTGCCACGCCTGCGGCCTGGTGGCGCCGCCCTTGGGCAAGGGCAAGCACCTGGCGTGCGTGCGCTGCGGTTCTACCCTGCATGTGCGCAAACCGAACAGCATCAGCCGCACCTGGGCCCTGCTGATCGCCGCCATGATCCTCTACATTCCCGCCAACCTGCTGCCCGTGATGGTGACCTATACGCTGTTTGGCGCGCAAAACGACACCATCATGAGCGGCGTGGTGCTGTTCTGGACCAGCGGCTCGAAGGGCCTGGCCATCATCATTTTCATCGCCAGCGTCGTCGTGCCGATGCTCAAGCTGGGCGTGCTGGCGCTGCTGGCATTCACGGCGCAGCGGCGTTCACGCTGGCGGCCGCGCCAGCGCACCGTCTTGTACCGCATGGTCGAATTCATCGGCCGCTGGTCCATGCTCGATATCTTTGTTGTCACCCTGACGGTGGCGCTGGTGCGCTTCAAGTCGCTGGCGGTGATCACGGCCGGTCCCGGCGCGCTGGCCTTTGGCGCCGTGGTCGTGCTGACCATGCTGGCGGCGATGCAGTTCGACCCGCGCCTGATCTGGGACCCCGTCGATGAGCAGGCGCCCGGCGAGGAAGAGCCCGTGGTGATAACAAGTACCGGAAACAATACAGTGATTGGAGAACAGCATGGCTGACAAAGAAACGGGCGACCTTGCCGAAACGGGCGGACGCGCATTGCCGGAACCCGATGTGGAGCAGGGCAGCCGCTGGCTGCCGTCGCTGGTGTGGCTCATTCCGCTGCTGGCCGCGCTGATCGGCGCCGGCCTGGCTGCCAAGTCCATCCTCGACCAGGGACCCACGGTAACGGTCAGCTTCAAGAGCGCCGAAGGCCTGGAGCCAGGCAAGACCAAGGTCAAGTACAAGGATGTGGATATCGGCCAGGTGCGCACCATCACGCTCGGTGACGATTTGACCAAGGTGCTGGTGACGATCGACATGAGCAAGGAAGCGCGCCGCTTCGCCACGCAGGATACGCGCTTCTGGGTGGTGCGCCCGCAGATCGGCGCCAGCGGCGTGACGGGCCTGGGCACCTTGCTGTCGGGCGCCTACATCGGCGTCGATACGGGCAAGTCGGAAACGAAAAAGGAGAGCTTCGTCGGCATGGAAGACCCGCCCGCCGTGGCCGGCGACCAGAAGGGCAAGCTGTACACCCTGCATGCGGACAGCCTCGGTTCCGTGGACGTGGGTTCGCCCCTGTTCTTCCACCGCCTGCGCGTGGGCAAGGTGGTCAGCTTCGCGCTGGACAAGGACGGCCATGGCATCACCATGTCCGTCTTCGTCAATGCGCCGTATGACCAGTTCGTCGGCAAGAACGCGCGCTGGTGGCATGCCAGCGGCGTCGACGTGCGGCTCGATTCCAACGGCTTCAAATTGAATACGCAATCGCTGGCGGCCATGCTGGTGGGCGGCATCGCCTTCGAGGCGGAAAACGGCCGCAAGCCGGAAGAGCCGGCGCCGGCCGGCACCGTCTACCGCCTGGCCGCCGACGAGGCCAGCGCCATGCGCGAACCCGATGGCGAAGCCATTACCACCGTCTTCTATTTCGACCAGTCGCTGCGCGGCCTGCAGCCCGGTGCCACGGTGGACTTCCGCGGCATCGTGCTGGGCGAGGTGCGCTCGGTGGGCATCGAATTCGATCCTGTGAAAAAGAACTTCCGCATGCCCGTCACCGTCAACCTGTATCCGGCCCGCCTGGGCATGCGCTTCAAGACGGCCGTCGATGACGCGGAAGGCTCGGTGGGCCACCAGCTGCTTGAACGCATGGTCAGCCGCGGCTTGCGCGCGCAGCTACGCACGGGCAACCTGCTCACCAGCCAGCTTTACATCGCGCTGGACTTCTTCCCGAAAGCGCCGAAGGTGGCGCTGGAAGTGAACAAATATCCGCTGGAAGTGCCGACCGTGCCGAACACGCTCGATGAATTGCAGACGCAGATCGCCAGCATCGCCAGGAAGCTGGACCAGGTGCCATACGCCGAGATCGGCAACAACCTGAACGCCACCATCAAGCAGGCCAATACCCTGTTCAAGCAGCTCGATGGCCAGGTGGTGCCGGAAATGCGCGATACCCTGACGGCGGCGAAGCAGACCTTCGGCACGGCCGAACAAGTGCTGCAAAAGGATTCGCCGCTGCAGTCGGACGTGCGCCAGGCCTTGCAGCAGCTGACGCAAACCCTGCAATCGCTGAACGCCCTGTCGGACTACCTGGAGCGCCACCCGGAGTCCCTGATCCGCGGCAAAAAAGGAGATGAAAAATGATGAAGCCCATCCTCGCGGCATGCACGGCGGCGTTGCTGCTGGGCGCCTGCTCCACGCCCCAGCCCGAGCATTTTTATACGCTCAGCGGCGGCGCCGAGGTGCAGCCGGCCAAGCCCGTGAAATACTATGTCGAGATGCTGGCCGTCAGCGTGCCGCAGCAGGTGAGCCGCAACCA
Organism: Janthinobacterium sp. AD80; assembly: GCF_002878455.1. Taxonomy (GTDB): domain Bacteria; phylum Pseudomonadota; class Gammaproteobacteria; order Burkholderiales; family Burkholderiaceae_D; genus Janthinobacterium. The sequence continues at coordinate 3,823 of NZ_NRDQ01000083.1, read as the reverse complement.
GTTCGTGGTGACGGCGCCCTCGGGCCGCATCGAACTGCTGGAGCAGCAGCGCTGGGCGGGGCCGCTGGCCGGCGAAATCGGCCAGGCCCTGTCCACGGCCGTGACGAACGACCTGGGCGCCATCGACGTGTTCCGCACGCCGCACCCGGACAACCTGCCCGTGTACCGCATCAGCAGCAACGTGCAGCGTTTTGAATCGGTGATGGGACAGTACGCGCTGATCGACGCTGTCTGGAGCGTGCGCCAGCTGTCCAGCAGCAAGGTGGTGACGTGCCGCACTGTGGCCAATGAAAAGGTGGGCGCCGGCTACGATGAATTGGTGACGGGCCACCGCCGCGCCGTGGGCCGCATCGCCGCCGACATGGCCGCTGTCGTGCGCTCGTTCGACAGCGGCAGCGCCGCCTGCCCGGCCGCCTGAGCGGCCCGGCGCTAGCCACTCCCCATGGCCGCTGGTAAAATGCGGCCATGGGAATGACCTTGTTCACGCGCCGCCTTGCCGCCTGGATCGCCTGTTTTGCGATCCTGCTGGCGGCGCTCGCGCCATCGATTTCCCAGGCCGTCGCCAACGCCAAGCAGCAATCGGGCTCCGGCTGGGCTGAAATCTGCTCGGTGGCCGGCATCCGTTTTGTCCAGGTGGTCGAGGACGGCACCACCGAGGACGGCAAGTCCGCCGGCAAGGCCATGCAGATGGAGCATTGCGCCTTCTGTTCCACGCATGCGGGTTCCGCAGGCTTGCCGCCCACCGGCCCCGTGCTGCCGCTGCCCGTTGCCATGGGCACGGCCATTTTCCCCGCCCTGTATTACCAGTCTCCCGCACCGCTGTTCATCTGGTCCACCGCGCAGTCGCGCGCGCCGCCCGCCCTCGTCTGAGTTTGCATTGTCAAGTCCGACCTGTCCGCCCACTGGCGTGACGGGTCGCATCCGCATACTTCAACGAGAATCACATGAACAAGAAATTATTGGTGCTGGCCGCGGCCATCACCGTGGCCTACCCTTGCGCGCAGGCGCAGCAAGCTGACCAAACTGACCGCGCCATCGACACCGTCGTCGTTTCCGGCTCGCGCGCGCAAGCGTGGCTGTCCGAGACGCCGCAGGCCATTGGCGTCGTCAATGCGCAGACGCTGGAACGCGACAGGCCCAAGACCATGGGCGATATCCTCAACCGCATCGCCGGCGTGTATTGGAATGACCTGGGCAACGAGCAGCACAGCATGAGCATCCGCCAGCCCATCGGCACGAATGCCGTCTACCAGTATCTGGAGGATGGCATTCCCATCCGCCCGCTGGGCGTCTTCAACCACAACTCGCTCAATGAAATGAACATGGCCGGCGCCAGCGGCGTGGAAGTGGTGAAGGGCGCCGCTTCCTCGCTGTATGGCAGCAATGCCGTGGGCGGCGCCGTCAATTTCCTCACGGCCGGCGCCAGCGCCACGCCGACGGCCAAGGTGGGCGTGCGGCGCGACAACGTGGCGGGTTTTACGCGCTACGACAGCTCCGCCAGCGATACGTGGGGATCGCTGGGCCTGCGCTTTTCCCATTACAGCTCGCGCCGTTCGCGCGACAACTGGCAAGAGTACAGCTATGGCGACAAGGATTCGTTTTCGCTGCGCGCCGACTATGCGCTCAGCCCCACGTCGCAGCTGCGCGCCACTCTGGTTCACACGGATCTCGACGCGGCCATGACGGGCAGCCTGTTCGAAAACGATTACCGCGCCAACCCGGGCAAGAGCCTGAACACGTTCACCTACCGCAAGGACAAGACCACGCGCATGAATGTGGCGTGGGAGGGCGCGACGACGGCCAATGGCACGAGCACCATCACCGTATTTACGCGCAAGAACGACCATGGACAACTGCCCGCGTATTCCATCGGCAGCTGCGCGGGCATGCTGTGCAAGGGCGTTATCAACAACAACCACGTCGATTCACTGGGGCTGGACGTGAAGCACCAGCAGGAATTCGCCTGGCTGCGTACACGCCTGGTTGCCGGCGTGTACGTGGACAAGAGCGACAATCCCTTTGTCAGCGATAATCTGTCCATCGTGCGCGATGCGGCCACGGGACGCTATCTGCGCTACACCCTGGCCAACGCTTCCAATCCGCAGGGCGTGCGCGACTACCAGACGGACATTCTGAACACGGCCATCTTCGCGCAATGGGAGTTTTCGCCGCTGGCCGGCACGCGCGTGGTGCTGGGCGGCCGTTCGGACGCCATCCGCTACGACTACCATAACAGGCTGGCGCCAGGCGGCAGCGTCAATTACGGCGCGCCCGACGAGTCGCGCAGCTTTTCGCATGTGAGCCCGAAGCTGGGCGCCACCTACGCCATCGGCCATGCAGGCAGCGTGTATGCGAACGTCAGCCAGGGCTTCACGCCGCCCGAGGTGAGCCAGCTGTACGGCAAGACGGGCATCGCCGACCTGCAGCCGTCCGTGTACAACAACTATGAAATCGGCCTGCGCCGGGCTTTCCTTGAGGGCCGCTTGAAACTCGATACGGCCCTGTACCGGCTCGACGGGCGCGACACCATCGTCAGCTATACGCTGTCGCCGGGGAACAGCGAAAACCGCAATGCGGGCCGCACGCGCAGCGAAGGGCTGGAACTGGGGTTGAACTACGCCAGCGGCCCGTTCGACGCGCGCTTCGCCACGGCCATCGCGCGCCACCGCTACCTGCGCTACCAGCTTTCCAGCAGTCTCGATTACAGCGGCCGCAGCATGCCGCAGGCGCCGCGCGACATCACCTCGTTCGAGGTCGGCTACCAGCCCGTGGCCGGCGCCAGGGTGGCGCTGGAAGCCGTGCACCAGGGCCGCTACTGGATGAACAATGCCAACACGGTGGAATATGGCGGCCATGCGCTGTTCAACCTGCGCGCCAGCTACCGGCTGGCGCGCGGGCTGGAAGCGTGGACGCAGGTGCGCAACCTTGCCGACAAGCGCTATGCCGATTCGGCCAGCAGCAGTTACTCGGGCACGGGCAGCTACGCGGCCAATACGCAGAACCAGTACACGCCCGGCGCGCCGCGCAGCGTGATGCTGGGCCTGTCCTATAGCTACAGCGCACTGTGAGGATGGCCATGGACGATCATACCTTTCTCATCGCGCGCCGCAAAAGCCTGTACTGGCGCCTCCACTTCTGGGCCGCGCTGATCGCCTCGCCATTTGCGCTGGTGGCCACCCTGACGGGCATGTTGTATGTGTTCACGCCGCAGATCGAGGCAAGGCTGTATCGGCACCTCGATCATGTGTCGCCGCAGGGCGCCATGCTGCCGCTGGATACTGCCGTGGCGGCAGCGGAACGGGCGGCGCCGCGCGGCTGGGAAGTGCAGCATGTGGTGCCGCCGTTCCAAGCTAGCGACGCGGTGCAGGTGGCGTTCGCGCCGCCCGGTGGCGCGCAGGATGAACACGCGGGCCATGGCGGGCATGCCGCGTCCGTCAAGCCGAAGTTTGGCCTGCCCGCGCAAGCCATCGTTGTCTACGTGAATCCGTATGACGCGCGCGTGCTGGGCAGCCTGGCCAGCAGCGAGCGTTTCGGCAACTGGGCCAAGAAGCTGCATTCGCGCCTGCTGCAAAACGATGGCTGGCGCTGGATGATCGAACTGGCGGCCAGCTGGCTGATGGTGATGCTGGTGACGGGCGTGATCCTGTGGTGGCCGCGCGGCGCGCAAGCTGGTTTGCCGAAGCGCGGTGCGCGGGGCCGCAATGGCTGGCGCCAGTGGCATGCGTTCCTCGGCGTGGCGCTGGGCGTGGTGAGCTTCGTGATCCTGGCCACGGGCCTCACATGGAGCCAGCAGGCGGGCGGGCGCATCCGCGCGTTGCGCGAC